>CAXMPN010000001.1:0-2843 GCA_964195195.1 Pontiella sp.
GTTTTCATCCTGAATGCCCATGGGCCGGAAGACCGGGGTGACCGTTCGGCTCATGGCGCTGAGCACTGAATTACTCGAATCGCTGTTGCCGAAAGAACCGTCGGTTCCCATGGAGTTCAGGAAGCCGAGCACGGCGACGACCAGCAGGATCACCTTGCCCGCCTTAATGAGAAACGAGCTGAGGCGGTGCCACGTGTGATACATGACGCCGCTGAAGGTCGGCATATGGTAGGGAGGCAGCTCCATGACAAAGCTACTCACCTCGCCCCGCAACAGCGTGTTCTTAAAGAGCAGCCCCGTCATGACGGCTAATGCAATGCCGATCATGTAGATGCCGAAAATCACGACACCGCCGCGCTGCGGGAAGAACGCCGCCGCAAAGAGCGTATAGACCGGCAGGCGCGCCCCGCATGACATAAACGGATTCATCAGCACAGCCAGAATTCGGTCGCGCCGACTCTCGAGCGTTCGGGTAGCCATGATGCCCGGCACATTGCATCCAAACCCCACCATCATGGGGATGAATGCTTTCCCCGGAAGGCCGATGGAGCGAAGAAAATGATCCATCACAAAGGCCGCACGAGACATGTAGCCGGAATCCTCCAGGAAGGAGAGACACAGGAAGATGAAGAAAATAGGCGGGATGAACGTCGAGACCGTTTGGATGCCGCCCCCGATGCCTTCGGCAAGAATCGCTACCAGCCAGACCGGTGTATGGATCATTTCAAGCAGATGCCCGAAACCATCCACACAGATGGTGCCGAACAAGCCATCGAAAAAGTCGATGAACGGACCGCCGACATTGATGGTAATGGCAAATACCAGGTACATGACGAAAAAGAAGATCGGGAAGCCCAGCACCTTGTTGAGCACCACCCTATCGACGGTGTCTGAGAAGGTTTTACGGGACTGGTCGCTACCGGCCGTGACGTCGAGCGCCAGGCCATGAATAAAGCCGTAGCGGCCATCGGCAATAATCATGTCAATATCCTCGCCGACGATGCGCTCGACCTTCCTGAGGTCGTCGTCAAGCTTCGGCAGCTGGGCCTTGTCAGGACCGATGATCTCCTGTGCGAGCTCATCCTTTTCGAGCAGCTTGACGGCGAGCCATCGGGCGGACACATTTTTGCTCAAGGCCACATTCGCGAGGTTGATTTCGAGGGTCCGTAATACATCCTCGACGTCTTTTTCGTATTCAACCTGGACGCCCGGCTTGTGATGCGTCTTGCTGATTTCGCAGATGGCATCCCGCAAATCCTCAAGGCCGATCTTCTTGGAAGCAACCATCGGGATGACCGGACAGCCCAGATGTTTTTCCAAATGCTCGACTTCGATCCGGATCCCGCGCTGCTTGGCCATATCCATCATATTGAGCGCAACGACCACCGGAACATTCATTTCCATCAACTGGGTGGTGAGATACAGGTTACGCTCCAGATTGGAGGCATCGATCACATTCACCACCACATCGGGCGTATCAAAGAGGATATGCTTACGGGCCACTTCCTCGTCCGGCGAAAGCGCGGAAAAGGAATAAATTCCGGGGAGGTCGGTCACCTCGATCGTAGCGTCGCAATGGGTGTATTCCCCCATGATCCGTTCTACGGTCACACCGGGCCAGTTCCCGACATGTTGACGCGCACCGGTCAGTGCATTGAAAACAGTGGTCTTGCCGCAGTTGGGATTACCCGCCAGGGCGATCTTCAAATTCTTCATGTGGTCTCAACCTCGAAGGCATCGGCCTCATCGCTGCGCAACACCAGCCGGGAACCCTTGACCTCAATCGCGATCGGGCCGCCGAACGGGGCCTTGCGTACCACGGTGAACTCCGCATTGCGGCTAAGTCCCATGCGTAGCAGCTTTTGCCGATAGGCGGCATCGGATGTCGTAATCCCTGCCACCGTCCCGGTGGCGCCAACCTTCATTTGTTTGAGCTTCATGGATCCCTTTTAACCAATCCTCAACCATTCAAATTTCGAAAAAACACCGATGCCCAAGGGCAAGGTCTGTACATAACAAGCCGAATGATACGCCATCTCAATAAAATAATCTAACCCGTTAAGCATCGTCGGCCACCATCCACGACATAGCGGTATTGCTTGCCGCAATGGACAATGATCTCCTTCTGGCCCTTTTTGAGGATCCTGAAGTCGATTCGCATCTCACCGTAGCCATCATGCTCTACGAGCATGTTGTAGAGCGCACTAATCCGTTTTTTCACATCTTCGTGGCAATCCGTCATAATCCTTTTCCTTGCTGAAAATTGCGGGCAAATTTAGATAATATCTATACTGGGTCAAACCTAATCGCCTTTTTTTTGTTGCGCCTAACATTTTTTACGGAGCAGGCCCAGGGCAGGAGGCGGGAGTGCGATCCATTCCAGCAGGGAACGGGCAAATCGTCCAGCCGCAATGAACAGGTATAAACAGGTAGTTTTATCCAGCGGGAGGACTCGATACCTGACCGAACGGCAGTGTCGCTCGGATAGCTCGGCACATGGTAGCCGGCACCCTCATATTAGATTGTCGCATCGCTACTGTCTCGAAGAGCCAGCCTCACTTCGTGTCTAGGTTTTCTAAGCATGGAACTAGAGTACCGCTTCGGCAGGATAGGGCCGTCCAGTAACACACCCCCTCAAAGTAGTAAAATGCTACAATTCACGGGCTGACCCGTTTCCCCAATCTCTATATAATACTGCAATCCAAAGCTTTACAAATATATATTATGGACTCTTAATCAGCGGGTCCAGGGTTCGAGCCCCTGCGCGTCTACCATTTTAACCCCTGCAATCCATCGGTTTGCAGGGGGGTTTTTATTATCCTTCATCTCGATACGGCCTACCC
>CAXMPN010000001.1:2853-39289 GCA_964195195.1 Pontiella sp.
GTCTGAACCTTCTTCTTCGAAACTGACGGTCGGCAGGGCGGTTATCGCCTTTAACTTTTATTCATCGCCGACATGGGAATAGGGTGCCGTCATGGATGGGGACAGGACTGCCCCCTTTACCCTGCCACATAGGCAAAAGAAAACCCCTGCTAGCCAAAGCTTTACAGGGTAATCAAAAATGGAGCCGGCGGTCAGAGTCGAACTGACGACCAACGGATTACAAATCCGTTGCTCTGCCACTGAGCTACGCCGGCTCAAAAAGGAAGGGCGAATTATGCGAATATGCCGCATGAAGTCAATACACCGGATTCACTATTTTCCTTTTTCATATGATCTGCTTTAATCCCGATATTGCGGGTATCGATCAAGCATGGGGTGTTTATGACGAACGGGAAGAAGGCATGGCGGTGTCAGGTTTGCGGCTACATCCATGACGGAGATGAACCGCCGGCTGCGTGCCCGGATTGCGGAGCCTCCGCGAGCGACTTCGAAACGATCGACCAGGCAGCCCCCGCGGATGTTGAAGTATCCGCTGCCAGCCGGATAGTTATCGCCGGCGCTGGCATCGCGGGCCTTTCGGCGGCTAAAGCGGTGCGGGACACCGCTCCGGATGCCGAGATAACGCTCCTGTCCGCCGAAACGGAACCTCCCTATTACCGGTTGAACCTTACGCGTTACCTGGCTGGGGAGGTTGCCGAAGGGGATCTGCCGATCCATTCATTGAAATGGTACGAGGAGCATCGGATCCATCTCGTTCTTGGAACGTCTCTCGCAAAGGTGCATTCCCCGGAAAAAAAGATCGAGCTGCTCGATGGCTCTCCGCTCGCATACGACAAGCTGATCGTGGCAACGGGAGCCCGCCCCTTCGTTCCTCCTATTCCGGGAAGCGAACAGCCGCATGTGCACACATTGCACACGTCGGGGGATGCAAAAACGATCCTGAGTGCGGTCTCTCCTGCAACGCAGGTGGTGTGCATCGGCGGTGGCATTCTCGGGCTGGAAACGGCAGGGGCCCTGGCGCGTCAGGGGGCGAGCGTGACCGTTCTGGAGGCGTTTGACCATTTGATGCCGCTCCAGCTGAATGCGGCCGGAAGCGATGTAATGGTCCAGTACCTCAGCACATTGGGTATCGATGTCATCACGCAAGCGCAGACCGCAAAAATTGAGGCTAAAACCATTCAATTGAATGACGGCACCCTGCTCCCGGCCGATGTGGTGGTGATAACGGTCGGCGTTCGAGCCAACGACCAGATGCTGAAGAATGCGGGACTGCCTGTACACAAAGGCGTGCTCGTCGACAACTTCATGCGCACCTCCAATCCCGATATACTGGCGGCTGGCGATGTATGCGAACATGACGGTGTGCTCTATGGATCATGGATCGTGGCCAAGAAGCAGGGAAAGATTGCCGGCATGAACGCTGCCGGAACACCGACCGAGTTTGGCGGCATTCCCCGCTCCCATTTGCTGAAGGTGCTGGACAAGGATATGTTCAGCATTGGACAGATTTTGGCATACGATGGAAGTGATAGAATCATTGAAGATCATCCCGACGAAAATTATCGGATGTTCATGGTGCATGATGGCGTACTGGTCGGCGCACTGCTGGTGGGCGACCTGAAGTTGATGAGCGCATGCCGCAAGGCGATTGAAGGCGGAACCCGGATTGGTTCGGCCACGCTTCCTAAAGAGGTGATCGAGATCCTCAACGCGCGTTGAGCAGCTCCGCGAGTCTGCGTTTCGGGTCCTCCAGTCGCTCGAGGAGCATTTCATGCACGGCCGTACTGACTTCCGCGAACTCGGCGCGGCTGTCGATCAGGCGATCCAGTTCGTTTTGCATGTGTTCGAAATCGCAGGCATCCACTGTTCCCGCTGAAGTATGCCCGAATGGAGCCAGAAAATTGTCCACTTTGGAACCGCGGCTGATCCCGATGATGGGAACATGCAGCACGGAAGCAAGAATCAGCAGATGCAGCCGGCTGCTGATCACCAAATCCAGCCGGCCGGCAATGGCCAGTATTTCGCGCGGAGTTCGTCGACCGCCGATGACGACGGAATGGCTCTGGTTCTTCATGCGCCGGCGCAAACTTTCCATCAGCGGCGCATCGGTTGCGTGGTTCATCGGGAGAAAAACGATACGGTGGTCCTTTTCGGCTAACCGGTCGAGAAAATCGATCAGCTCCTTTTCGTGAACGAGCTGGCGCTGGGCGGAAATACACAGCCCGACCTTACGGACATCCGACTCAAGAATGGCGCGCGCCTCGCGAGTCAGGGAGACCTCTTCCCAGGAGGCGGGTTTGAGCAGCTCGGCGGAGTCGGCACCCACGACCGCTTCAGGAACCTCTCCGCAGGCATGGACGGCCGCCAGCGTTTCCGGATCGCGAAGGACCACGAGATCGGCCCGGTTCAGTTGTTTGGCGATCTCCTTGCGGACACGCGCTTCGGCGGACTGCTCCACCCGTGCTACAACGTCGATGCGCCTCAGGGTGAGCCACGAGCATATTGTCAGCAGCTTCCGGCGTTTGCCCGGCAGTACGCGATAGATATGCGGATTGAGTTCGGAGTTCATGCCCACGCCCCACACCACGGTCCGGACTCCGGCGCGGTGGGCGATATCCAGCATGTTGAGTGGAATTTCGGGATAGTCGGACAGCCCGGTGGCACCGGCCCAAACAAATACATCCGCCCCGGCGATGCAGGCCTTCATTTGCCGGCGGCTGTAGGGCGGGGCAAATCCAAAAAGCGGCACGGTATCCACGCCCAATCGCCGCGCCGTACCCTCTTGATCATCGGTGCTGACCACGATCCTGCCTTCCCGACAGATTTCACGTATCAATCCGACAACGCATTCGAGTATGGCCTCGTCGCCGACATTATTGCGTCCGTAGGGGACGCCGCCCAAGAGAATTGTGATGGATCGCTGCAAGACACCTCCCGACCATCCGGTTGCCGAAGTTTATGCCATGCAAAACCGTCTTTTAATAGTCCATGTTCCATTATATTGTTTTCCGCATGCATGCATATCCCAACCTTGGAAACGTGGTACTGGCCAGCGCTTCTCCCCGCCGCCGCGAACTGCTTGCTTCGCTGGGGCTGGAATTTATCGTACGCGTACCGGCGATCGAGGAAACGGCACAGCAGGACGAAACCCCGCGCGCATTTGCGGAACGACTCGCCTCGGAAAAGGCCGCAGCCGTATCGGCCGATCCCGGGTTCACGGTCATTGCGGCGGATACCATCGTGGTGCTGGGCGGCACCATACTCGGCAAGCCATCCGATGAAGCCCATGCCGCCGAAATGCTTTCTACCTTGTCAGGGAAATCCCACGAGGTCATAACCGCGGTTTGCATTAGCAAAAATGCCGTCGGCCGGGTCTTTTCGGTTTCCACCGAGGTCGAGTTCCGTAAGCTCACGACGGCGGAAATAGCGGATTATGTATCATCCGGATGCCCGATGGACAAGGCCGGTGCCTACGCTATCCAGGGCGGCGCAGCCCACATGGTGCGCAGGATCAACGGATCATACACCAATGTGGTGGGACTCCCCCTGTGCGAGTTGCACAAAGCGTTAATTTCCTTTTGATTTCACTCAGCGAACTCTATATTCATTTCGAGTTCATTATCATGCGGAGCGCAATGCCTGATAGAAGCCAATCAACCGATCGCGTATCATCGCCACCGCCCACGGTTTTTTCCGGTCTGACGGTTCTGGCGTCCGCATCCGCCGCCGACCTCAGCCACCTAGGCACCGACACCGTCCTGATTACCATCCTCTCGTCAGCCATCCTTCTGCTTTTGGGGGTGCTGTTCAGGCTTCGTCAGTATCGCATCAGCCTTGAAAGGGAGACCCATGCGCTGAAAAAGAGCGAAAACCATCTCCGCCTGATGGGCGACAACCTTCCGAGCATGACCATCTTTCAACTACTCTACGGCGACGATGGTACATACCGGTTCTCCTTCATGAGCCGGGGCTATGAACGTATACTCGGCTTCTCCTGCCAGGATGCCCTGACCGATGCACAGGCGGTATTCGACCATGTCTACGAGGAGGACACCCCCGTTCTGAGACAGGCTTTTGTGCTTGGAAAGGACGAATTGACCCCTGCGGATCTCGAGATCCGCGCACTCGATGCCAGCGGCTCCCTGAGGTGGCTCAGAATCAATGCGATGCCCCATCGTGATTCAGGCGCCCTGATCTGGGATGGATTCATGCAGGACATCTCCATCGTCAAGCACAACGAAGCGGCCATCGTCGAGGAGAACCGCAATTTCCAGAACCTCTTTCACACCATCGACGACTTGCTGTTGGTATGCGACATGGACGGACGGCTCCTGCACATCAACCCCGCCGTCGAAGACCGGTTGGAGTATCCCCGCGAAGAGCTCCAGTCCATGAGCATCTTTGAACTGTATCCGCGCGAAGCCCGCGCGGATGCCTATCGAGTGGTGGCACGCATGCAGTCGGAGTCTTCCTTGACCAGCGGGCTTCCCCTGCAGGCCAAAAACGGGGCCATCATTTCTGCTGAAACCAACGTATTCCAAGGTACTTGGAAGAACCAGCAGGCCATATTCGGTGTCGCGCGTGATATCGGCCGGCGACGACAGACCGAAAATGCGTTGCGCGAATCACAACGCATGCTGCAGCTCATCATCGACACCATTCCCATGTCTATCTTTTGGAAAGACAAGGATTCGGTCTATCTGGGCAGCAACCGAACTTTTATCGGCGAATGCGGGCTCAGCAGTACGGATCAGGTGGTGGGGCAAACCCCGGCCAGTCTCTTCGACGCCGCCCAGGCCGCGAAAGTGCTTGAGCGTGACCAAAAGGTAAGCAGCACCAACGAGGCACTGTTCAGTCTGAAGGAGTCGCATTTGCGTCCGGATGGAAGTATCGGGTGGCGTGAAATCAGCTTGATCCCGTTGATGGATGGAAACGAACGTGCGTCGGGGGTTCTCGGCATTTGGCGCGACGTGTCTGAAAAGAACCAGGCCGAGAACCGCCTGAAGCGAACGTTGGAAGACATGGAGCGTTTCAATCAGCTGATGCGTGGGCGCGAGCGCCGAACGCTGGAGCTGAAGGCGGAAATCAACCAGTTGCTGAAGCTTCTGGGGCAAGCACCGAAATATGAAACCACCATGGATACCCTCCCGGAAACGAAATAACCTATTTTCGAACGGATGACTCGCAATGGATGACCAAGCCAAAGTGCATAGTAGGCTGGCTCTGGGCTACGCGCTTGGCGCTATGCTGAACGTGCTGTTGCTGTCCGGGGCGCTCTACGGGCTATCCCTCGTATCAGACCCTTTTTTCTTCCGTTTTTCCGGGCTCTTTCTGCTGCTGGTGGCCTGTATTGGCTATCTGGTCGGCAGTGTGGCCGGGCGTCGCATCGACACCGAAAACCAGGCAACAAACCGCGAGATCAAGGAACAGCTGGAATCTATGCAGGCACTCGTCAAAGCCAACGAGTCTCTCGAAACGGAAACGCTGGACCTGAAAAACCACCGATCGACCCTGCTATCCACTATGGAGGAGGCAGAACGGTTCAACGAGGAACTTCAACGGGAGGTGACCGAGCGGAAACGAGCCGAAGCCGAGGTGGTCCTCGCCCGCAACAACATGGAACTGATCCTCCATGGCGGAGATCTGGGATACTGGGACTGGGACGTGGCCGGGAACCGCTACACGTTCAACGACCGCTTTGCATCCATAATGGGAATGGGAATAGAAGATCTCACACCCGATACAGACTGGAGAAGTCAGCAGATCCATCCGGAAGACTACCAGCAGGTCAACCGCACGCTCAGCCGCCATCTGGAAGGAAAGGCGGACGTCTACAGCTGCGAATACCGCCTTCGGCGCGGTCAGGACGAGTGGATCTGGGTCATCGATCGGGGCCGTGTGATTAAGCGGGGGGAGCAGCAATCCCCCCTCCGCATGGTCGGGACGTTGCTCGAAATCACCGACCGGAAACAATACGAACTGGAAATGAAGGAAGCCAACCGCCTCCTTGACAAGCGCAGCCGGGAGCTTGAAGAAAACCAGCACATTACTATGGGCATGATGGAGGACGCCAACGAGGCCCGTGAGAGCCTTGAACAGGCCAACCGCCAGCTCCTGATTGCGCGCGAAAAGGCGGAAGCGGCCACCCGCACCAAGTCCGAGTTTCTCGCAAGTATGAGCCATGAAATCCGCACCCCCATGAACGGGATCATCGGCACGGCCAGCCTGCTGGATGACACCACGCTATCCGCCGAACAGACGGAGTACCTGCGCATTATCCAAACCTCGGGCGATGCCCTGCTCACCTTACTGAACGACATCCTCGACTTCTCCAAGATCGAAGCCGGCAAACTGGACCTGAATCCCCACTCTTTCGACCTCCGTGAGGTCTGCGAGCATATCACGGAACTGCTCACCCCGACCGCCCTCGAAAAGGGCATCGAGTTGATCCTGCGGTTTGCTCCCAATACGCCGCCTTATGTCGTTGGCGATGCCGGCCGTGTACGCCAGGTGCTCATGAATCTGGTGGGCAATGCGCTGAAGTTCACGAACAAAGGCTATGTCTATATCGAGGTCCAGACGGTAGCCGGCACGGACCAGGAAGCCACCATCAGCTTTTCCGTGAAGGACACCGGCATCGGAATTTCAAAAGATGAAATGACCCAGCTATTCAAGAAGTTTTCCCAGGGTGACTCATCGACCACCCGCGAATTTGGAGGGACCGGTCTCGGCCTCGCGATCAGCAAACAACTGGTCGAGCTCATGGGAGGAAAGGTCGGAGTGGAAAGCGAGCTGGGGACGGGTTCGCTGTTCTGGTTCCGCATCACCCTCCCCATTACCTCCGAACAACGACCGGCAACCATCGATAAAACCTTTTTCGCGGGAGAACAGGTACTCATTATCGATGAGCATAAAATCCTGGGCCGGGCCCTGGCGGAATGGATGAATCGATGGGGGCTCAAGGCGGATGCCGTCACATCGGTGGATGATGCCCTGGAGCAGTTGACCGCCAACCCATACCAGATGGTTCTGGTCGAGGAACATCTTGTATACGAAACCGGCAACCCGCTTTTCAGCCATCCCGCACGGGATACATTCATGCTCTTCGTCATTTACCCCATCACCAACCGCGACATTCAGTCGCTCGACCATGCCGGACCGGCCACCCACCTCATTAAACCCATCCGTCTGAACACCCTGCTCATGAAGACCTCCAAGGCGCTCGGTTATGGCACGGAGTCCGATAGGCTGGCTTCGCCAGTCCGTAACTCAGTAGGCCAGCCCGTTGTGGCATCCTCGACCATCGAATCCGCCCACTCCTACCGGATTCTCGTTGTGGAGGACAACCTGGTCAACCAAACCGTTTCCAAGCGAATGCTGTTGAAGGAAGGGTACGAGGTGGGGGTGGCGGCCAATGGTGAACAGGCGGTGCAAAAGGTTACCGAAGGGGAGCACTTCGATCTCATCTTCATGGACTGCCAGATGCCGCGAATGGATGGCTATGAAGCTTCGCGCCAAATCCGGAACTTCGAGGAGCAGCGCGGCGACGGTTTACACATCCCGATTATTGCGATCACGGCCAATGCGATGCAGGGAGACCGCGAGAAATGCATCGCTGCCGGCATGGACGACTATATCGCGAAACCCGTCAAAAGGGATATCCTGTTCGAGATGCTGCGACGACATCTGGGCTGATGGCCCATGCTATTCAACCCACTGGCACTTCTCGCACCGAGGCGAATCGCATCCCAGCGCGTGGCAGAAATAGGCTTCAGCGCTTTCCTGCCAGCTGGCATTAAAGCTCGGGCACTTTTCCGTGTACTCGGCGAACCGGACAAACCGCTGGAGGATATGGTCGGGAATATTGTGCTCCATGGAACGGGCGAACTCCTCCGCCTCGGAAGACTCGATCCCCAGCACCTGCGTGAAGAAATGCAGCAGGGCCTCATGCTTGACGGCAATGCTCCGGGCAATCTCGCGTCCCTCGTCGGTCAGCGTAACCGCTGCATAGGGCGCATAGTTGATCAGTCCCTTTTCCGCAAGGGCCTTGAGTGCACCCGTGACCGATGCCGCCCGCACTTTCATGCGCTGCGCAATTTCCTTCGGGCGCGCCTTTCCCTCGTCCCGGGAAAGAAAGTAAATCGTTTCCAGGTAGTCTTCCAGACTGGCGCTGAGTACGGGGGATTCCATGAATGGGTTCATATCAAAGCTCGTAAGCCCACCTCAATCCAACTTGGCAACTATTTTTTGCCGGGCCATCGAGGCCCCCTGAAGCCGGCCCTATCAGGATGGAGTCTAAATTACTCGCATTCACAAGACCGATCGATATGATCGCGTGCCATGGATTTTACGGGACAGATCAAAGGCCTTTTCACACCACCGCAACGGCCGCATTCGCCTCGTGCTGAACTCTCCGTACGGACCGGAAAGTGCAATGATCGGAAGGATTTCCAATGGATGGAGACGAATGTCCCGTGCCAAAAGGCCTGTCCTGCCGGAACGGACATCCCCGCCTATCTCACCGCCATCGCGGAGAGCGATCCGGACGAAGCATACCGTATCAACCTGCGCGACAACATTTTTCCCGCCGTGCTGGGCCGGGTCTGCTCACGACCCTGCGAAGCGGCTTGCCGCCACGGGTATGAAGGACTGGGTGACGCCCTGGCCATTTGCTTTTCCAAGCGCTCTGCAGCCGACTTTAAATCGGAAAACCGCATCCTGTTGGATCCAACCTTCCCCCCGTCGGGGAAAAGGGTCGCGGTTGTCGGCTCGGGAGTGGCCGGGCTGGCGGTTGCAAGAAACCTAACCCTGCTTGGTCACCGCGTAACGATTTATGAAAAGCACCCCAGTCCCGGCGGAATGCTGAACCAAGGTATTCCCGAGTTCCGTTTGCCGCGCCCTATTATCGACCGGGAGATCGGTCAAATCACCGGGCTCGGAGTTGAGATTATCTGCAACACAGAGATCGGTACCGACCTGCTTTTGTCGAACCTGCTGGAAGGATTTGATTCCGTCGTCATGGCGGCGGGTACGCTCAAGCCCAACCTGCTCAATATTCCCGGCCACGAGCTGTCCGGAATACACCACGGGCTCGACTTCCTGCGGGAAGTCAACGAAACGGGAACCGCCGACATTGGCCGGAGCGTCATCGTGATCGGCGGAGGATTTACCGCCATGGATTGCGCCCGCACCGCCCAACGGATGGGTGTACAGACGGCGCAATGGGACCTGAAGGTGCTATACCGCCGGTCCAGAAACGATATGCGCGTTACCCCCGGCGAACTGGAAGAACTTGAAAACGAGCGCATCCCGCTCGAATGCCACGCCACCCCCCTCGCCTACCTTGGAGCGGAAGGTCACGTTACAGGCATGCGCTTTCGGCGGACGGAGACCGGAGAAGAATTCGAAGTTCCCGCGGATGCAGTGCTGCTTGCAACCGGCCAGTTTCCCGACTTTTCATGGGCTGGAGATATTAGTGAAATTGAGTCGATCGACCTCAATAACAAGCTGTTTGCGGCCGGCGACTACGCCCAGGGAGCGACATCACTGATCGACGCCATCGCCCATGCCAAGCGCGTTGCGCTGGATGTCGATGGTTTCCTCATGGGGCGAAACCGCATGGAGACCCACGTACGGGTGGAGAACGCGACAGCAACCGGCCGGACACGTGAAATGGATTTCATCGAGCGCCAGCCGATGCCCGCCCTTCCCCTCTCCGCCCGCGACCTGCCGAGCGAAGTCGAACGGGGCTACGATACCGTACGTACGATCGAGGAGGCCAAGCGCTGCTACCGCTGCAACTACAAGTTCGAAATTGATCAGGACAAGTGCATCAAGTGCGACTGGTGCCTGAAAGCCAAGCCACGACCGGAATGCATACTGATGCTCAAGGAGCTAAAGCATGACGAAGAGGGCCGCGTGGTGTCGTGGGAGGCGACCGAAACGGTTCGCGAGATGAACCTGATCTGGATCAATTCCGATGAATGCATCCGTTGCGGTGCCTGCATCAAGGCCTGCCCGGTCGATGCCATTACCCTGCAGAAGGTTTCGCTTTGCACCGAGCCGGTCATCCAGAAAAATACCAGTCATTTGGAGAATCGGACATGACCAAGCCACCTGTTGTATTCATCGCCGGAGAACGCCAGCATGCCGGAAAGACCGTTACCAGCCTCGGCATCATTTCCGCGCTCACCAACCATATGGATCCAAAGGATATCGGATACTTCAAGCCGGTCGGCCAGGAAATGGTCACACTGCCAAATGGCGAACGGATCGATAAAGACGTGCGCATCGTCAAGGAATTCACCGGACTGGATATGCTGGACATGGGAATACTCTCCCCGGTACGGGTGATCTCGGGCGTTACCCGCGAGTATATCAAGAGTGACAATCCGCGGGCTATAACCGCCACCTTCGAGCAATCTATTCATAAGTCGCTCGAGGCCCTCTCCGACAAGAAGCTCATCATTGCCGAGGGGACCGGCCATCCCGGCGGGGGTTCGGCGGTCGGCTTGTCGAATGCGCGCGTGGCCAACCTGCTCGGGGCACGAATTCTATACCTGGTCGGCGGGGGCATTGGCCGAACCGTGGATGAGCTGGAAGTCGACCTTTCCTACTTCTCGCACCACCACAGCCACGTGGCCGGCGTCCTGTTCAACAAGGTGCTTCCCAACAAGCTGGAGATGATGGCCGATGTACTGACCGAGGAGGCGCTCGACCGTATCTTCCCCGAATGGGATCCGGCATTGAAGGTGTTTGGCTACATGCCGCAGGTTAAATACCTGAACAATCCTTCGATGCATCTGATCAGTCAAAGTTTCAGTGAGAACCGCACGTTCAAGGACGGTCTCAGCGGCCATGCATGGCATTTGCCCTGCCGCAAGGTGAAGATCATCTCCCAGGACTACGACTTTTTCCATCCCTCCATCCTGCACCCGCGCGACATCGCGGTCATCGGAGCTGGTTCCCGCCGGCGCGTGAAGAAGATCATCGAATACAATCGCTCCTTGCCGGATGAAAAGCTTGGTGGCCTGATTCTCACCTGCGCCGACGATCAATCGCCCGATGCGGAAACCATCGAACTGTTGGCCCAAAGTTGCCTGCCGGCCATCGCCGTCCAGAAGGACACGGCCGATGCGGATGCCTCCCTGTACAAATGTTTCAGCAACACCAAACTCCAGCTCTACGACCAGATGAAGCACAAGTTGATCGTCGACCTCTTTGCAGAACACTTCGACGCCAAACGCTTTATCCGCACATTTGGCCTTTAGAAAAAATTCATTGTCCCATTCATTGGACGGTGATTTCGTTGTGCGATCATCATTGAACCGCAATATCAGCCGTTCTGAGGACCACCGACTTACCGCCTGCAGCACATGGCGACATTTATCATTATCACAGCGGAGACCGGCGGCAACGTCCTACACATCGACTCCACCTGCTGCTTTCGGAGAAGGCGAGCTCTTGGGTTTTTCCGGACTCTTTAAAAAGTCCGGCGGTCAGCGAAGTGAAACAGTAATAAAAGAAGTGCTCGCGTATTGCTGGGTAAAACAATAGCTTTCATGCGTCTACTCGAAGAAAGATATCAGCACCTCGCAGCACATAGAGCACTCAGGAGAGGAAAACCCATGGCCGAACAAACTGATCTAATAACGGTACTTTTGGTTGAGGATAATGAATCACTTCGGAAATTATTACGATGTACCATGGAAGAAGCTGGCTACCGGGTACTTACAGCTGATAACGGTCATCAAGCACTACAGGTTGCCGAGAACACTCCCATCGATGTGGTGGTCACCGATATTTTGATGCCGGTAATGGATGGCCTTGAACTGATCGTAGAGCTCAAGGCCCTGAATACATCCTGTCGGATCATTGCGATGACAGGGGGTGGCTCTATGCTCATCAACACTATCGACAATCTCAACTCCCGGTATGCCGACCTCTTCGGAACCCACCACATCCTACAAAAACCGTTTCAACCCGGCGAACTGATCGAAGCACTTGAGACCGCATTGTCGGAGGACCGGCCGCCGGCCCAACCTGACAAATGATGCAAGCGTGACGATTCATATAAGAGCCCACTTGCAACCATCCAACCGGATAGGGATAATCAGGAAATTTTAAGGAGTATCTAATGAAACGTATATCATTCCTATGTGCTGTTATCGCCGTTCTTGCCGGTTGCCAAACAACCACCGTCCCACCCGATCCATCCGTCCTGCGCGTAGGTGTATCCCCTGGTTCCCAGCCGCTTATATTCAAACAGGGCGGACAGATTATGGGAATCGAAGCGGATTTCGCGCAAAAGCTCGGCCAGTCTCTTAGTCGCAGGGTGGTCTTCGTCGAGGTGCCATGGGGCAAGCAGATCGACTACCTGGAAGCCAACCGAACCGATATTATTATGTCCGGCATGAGCATCACTCCTGCGCGCAATGTCCGGATCAATTTTGCATATCCTTATCTTCACTCCGGACTCAGCGCAGCATTCAAACGCGACCAAATCGGCCTATCCAGTCTTCTCGCGAACGTCCTGCGCTATCAGGACAAGCGCGTCGGCTACGTGAAAAATACCACCGGCGAGTTCTTCTGCATGCAGCGTTTCGCCAACGCACGAAAAGACGGATTCACGAGCGCCCAGGCCGGCATCAACGCCTTGAAGGGCGGGAAGATTGATATGTTCGTGCATGACGCCCCCATCATCTGGTGGCTCTCCGCAAACAATGAAGCCGAGGTGGTGTCATTCCCCGAACTCCTCAATATTGAACCGCTGGCCTGGGGGGTCGGCAAGCATAACTCGGCCCTGCTGGATGAAATTAACGCGCTTGTTGCCCAATGGGAAAAGGATGGAACCAGCGAGAAGATCATCAAAAACTGGATTCCCAGCTTCCGCATGTAATCCTTCCATACCGGATCACCGGGGCGCTGCCAGCGGACAGCGCACGTTGACCGGATAATCGGGCAGCTTGCGGGCGAGAGCCTGCTTGAGCATCGGGACCCCTCCGGCGCTGAACGGGGCGCTGTAGGCTCGGATTTCCTTCTGAAGGACGGCAGCCTCTTCCACCTTGGCGGCGACAACCAGCATCTCCATCGCGGCGTAGATCTCGGGCCGTACGTTGGCGGTGGCGCACACAAATCCGGCGGCACCCTGTTGGACGGGTTCGGAGATGTTCGTGCTGCTTCCAACAAAATAACGTGGCGTGTGCTCCATCAGTTCGAGGTCTTGCGCGGAATCCTTTATGGCAAAATGCGGCACCGCCTTCAGGATTTCCGGGGTAATCGCATTCCCCGAATGTTTCGGAAAGTTGTAGAGGATGAACGGCACATCGGCTTCTGCCTCCAGTGCACGGAAGTAGTCGATGATCCCTTGTGCGGACAGCCCGGCCGGATAGATGGGCGGAAGTGCCGCCACCGCATCCGCTCCGAATTCGTTGGCCCACTGCACTTCAATTCTGTTCTGGGCCAGACCGGTTCCGCCGGCGTGCAGCACGATCAAACCCGGAAAATAGCGGCGAGCCAACTTGAGCAGCAGTTTCCGCTCGTCGGGCAGCAGCGAATAAAACTCCGACGTCGTGCCGTTTACCATGATGCGATGGATGCCATGGTGCGCAAGGAATTCCAGATGCCGGATAAATGCACGCTGATCGATCGCTCCCGAATCATCGAACGGTGTGAGTACGGGCACGATCAACCCTCGCAGACCCACCTCGGCATACTCGGAGGCAAACAAGGCCTGGTGCTGATGAAATAATCCATCGGATACCGATTCGATTTCAAGGTGGTAGTCCTCGTCGCAATAGAGGTGAAGATCCGCCCATTTTTTGCTTTCCGCGCCGTATTCCGAAAACTCGCGCAGGTTGCTTTGCAGGAAGGTGGAGATCGCCATCTCGTGGTCGTAACCACGATCCGCGATGTCGCGTCCCACCCGGGTCGCCAACTGGGTCTTCCAGTCGGAATCGATAAAGATGGAAAAATCGACCAGCTCGCGCAGGTCGCGGTAGGTGGCCGTTTCGCCGTCGAGCATGTTGAAGCGGGCCGCCTCGTACGGGGTGGATTCCAATGCTTCCCCGTTTTCCTGGTCGTACAGCGGACGGCGAAAGGTGCGGCCGGCTTTCATTTCAACCAGATGATCCTTCAAGAGTTCCAGCTTGTTCGCCTCGGGGTGCGGGCCGTAGATATTTCGTTCCGCGCGGAATGCCCGCGAGGTTTTATAGTCGTCCAACCGCAGCACCCGCGCATCGGCCAGTTGTTCCGCCAATGCCTTTGAAAAAGTCGACTTCCCCGTACCGCCGGGGCCGCCTACCGCCACCAGTACAGGAGTGGTTCTATCGGCAAACAGGGCTTTCAACAATTCCGCCACCACCTGTTCCGGCGCGCGGCGGCTTCCGTTCTTCAGGGCGATATGGGTCTTGTATTTGTGCATGCGTCCGAAACTATCGGATTCCGAAAGCACGGAAAACCCCCTTTGCAATCTTTGGGAAGCGCAGTATGCTGAGCCTAGTTAACGGAGGTACGTATGAGAGGCCATATCATTGCTGAAAAACAGTTCCTGCACCAGGGCATTGACCACCATGTATTTGTAACCGCCATAGACAACGCCGAGAAAGAGTACCGGTTCGAAGTCCGGTGCATTGCCCCGGGAGGCGAACACCCGGAAACCATCTACGAGAAGGTTATCAATCTTTCATCCGCGTTGGCGCAGCAGCCCAACTCCACCATCGATCAGCTTATTGAAGCTGAACTTACGGCCATCCGCCATGAAGTCTATGCGGAAGAGGATATCCACGCGCACGATCCGTAAATTGTAGATGATGCTTTCAGCTTCGTTACGGCAGCGCAGTCATTCTCTGAGGCAAGGTTATCTCCACAAGTTAAGTTTCAGGATGTAAATAGTACCGCCCAGCAACCCGAACGAAGCTGGAAGCATCGTCTACAAAAAACCCGGAGTTCCTCGCGGATACTCCGGGTTTAAGCAAGCGGGACGCTTGTTCTATTTTACGGGAGAACCGTGTCGCCCATGAGGTACTTATCGACCTCGCGCGCGCATCCACGGCCTTCGTTGATCGCCCACACCACCAGCGACTGACCGCGGCGGGAGTCGCCGGAGGCAAACACGCCTTCAACATTGGTGGTATAGATTTCGTGCTCTGCCTTGTAGTTGGAGCGGGCATCGCGATCGATTCCCAGTTGTTCGGCCACCGGATCTTCCGGACCGAGAAAGCCCATGGCGAGCAGCACGAGATCGGCTTCAATCCGCTTTTCTGTACCCTCAACCGCTTTGGGCATCTTGCCGCCCTGCCCATTGTCCACCCATTCCACTTCGATCGTGTGAATCGCCACCAGGTTGCCGTCGGCATCGCCTTCAAATTTTTGGGTCATGACCGAAAAATTACGCGGATCCGAACCCTGCAGCTTGATGGCTTCCTCCTGGCCATAGTCGGTCTTCAAGTTGGCGGGCCACTGCGGCCAGGGATTGGAAACGCGGTTGCGGTCGGCATCCGGCTTCGGCAGGATTTCAAGCTGGGTGACTTTTTCACATTCATGGCGGAGCGAGGTGCCGACACAGTCGGTACCCGTATCGCCGCCGCCGATCACGATCACCTTCTTGTCCTTGGCGGAAATATAGTTTCCGTCTTCCAAGTTGCTGTCGAGCAGGCTCTTGGTATTGGCGGCAAGGAATTCCATCGCGAAATAAACGCCCTTCAGGTCGCGGCCTTTGGCAGGAAGGTCGCGCGGCTTGGTGGCTCCGTTGGCCAGGACAATGGAATCGAATTTCTTCTTTAGTTCATCGGCCTTGATGTCCTTGCCCACTTCAACGCTGGTTTTATAGATGACCCCTTCCGCCTCGATGATATCGATGCGGCGCTGCATCACGCCTTTATCCAGCTTCATGCTGGGAATGCCGTACATCATCAGCCCGCCGATACGGTCGTCCCGCTCATACACCGTTACATGATGCCCCGCACGGTTAAGCTGCTGGGCACAGGAGAGGCCGGCGGGTCCGGAGCCAATGATGGCGATCTTTTTATCCGTGCGAATATCCGGAGGTTCCGGAACCACCCAACCGTTTGCAAAGCCCTTGTCGGCGATAGCACGCTCGTTATCGTGAATGGTCACGGCCGGCTCGATGATGCCGAGCACACAGCCAGCTTCACAAGGAGCCGGACAGACGCGCCCGGTCACTTCCGGAAAGTTGTTGGTGTGGTGCAAACGGTCCAGCGCCTCGCGCCAGCGGTTGCGGTAGATCAGATCGTTCCACTCGGGGATCAGGTTGTTGATCGGGCATCCGCTTGCGCCCCCCTTCAACATATCCCCGCGGTGGCAGAACGGCACCCCGCAATCCATGCAGCGCCCCCCCTGCTCGCGGCACGTCTGCTCGTCACGGAGTACATAGACTTCTTCCCAATCCTTGACGCGCTCCTCCTCGGGACGCATCGGGTTGGTCTTCCGTACGAATTCTAAAAATCCTGTTGGCTTTCCCATAACAAAATCTCCTGCAGATTAGAATCAGATGCCGGCGATGGACATTTCGAACGCCGCGTCAATGATCTCTTCTTCGGTTTCATATTCAGTGGATTCCCGGGCCTGTTCGATGAACCCGAGCATGCGCTTATAGTCGAGCGGAAGAACCTTCACAAACCTGCTCAGCGACGCATCCCAGTCGGCCAGCAGGCTGGTAGCGAGGGTGGATCCCGTCTTGAGCTGGTGCTTTTCGATCATGGCTTTCAGCTCTGCAATCTCGGAAATGGCGTGCACCTTTTCGAGTTCGATCATTTCCATATTGCACTTTTCGGCAAAGTCGCCATCCGCGTCGTAGACGTAGGCGATGCCGCCTGACATGCCGGCTCCGAAGTTGCGGCCCGTCTTCCCGAGAATAACGGAACGGCCACCAGTCATGTATTCGCAACCATGGTCCCCGATGCCTTCCACCACCACATTCACACCGGAGTTCCGAACGCAAAACCGCTCGCCGGCCACACCGCGGATATAGGCGGTTCCGTCCGTTGCTCCGTAGAAGCAGACGTTGCCAACCACGATATTATCCTCGGCCACAAAGCGGGCCTTCTTGTCCGGATAGATCGTCAGGCTTCCGCCGGAAAGACCTTTTCCAACATAGTCGTTGGCGTCGCCTTCAAGTTCCAGCTCAATGCCCTTGCACAAGAAGGCACCCATGGACTGCCCGATCGAGCCTTTCAACTTGAAGTGCACCGTGCCGTCCGGCAACCCCTTGTCCTTGTAGATCTTGGTCATCTCGTGCGACAGCACGGTACCGACCGAACGGTCGGTATTGACCACCTCAAACGAGGCTTCGACTTTTTTCCCGCCCTCCAGGGCCGGCTTGGCGGCATCGATCAGCTTCCAGTCCAGAATGTGTTCCAGCATGTGGTTCTGATCCTTGCTGTGGTAGAGGCCTTCCTCTTCGCCAATGCGCTCGCGATACAGGATCGGAGAGAGATCAAGGTGCTTGTATTTCCAGTGGTCCACGTCGTCGAGGAATTTCAGGCAATCCGATTGACCGACCATTTCATTGATGGTGCGGAAGCCGAGTTCCGCCATGATTTCACGCAGTCCATCGACCAGGAAGGTGAAAAAGTTCACCAGATGATCCGGGTTGCCGTCAAACTTTTCACGAAGATCACCGCGCTGGGTGGCGATTCCGACGGGGCAGGTGTTGCTGTGGCACTTGCGCATCATGATGCATCCTTCCACCACGAGCGCTGCAGTGGCCACGCCCCATTCTTCCGCACCCAGCAGCGTGGCCACGGCGAGGTCGCGCGAGGTTTTCATCTGACCGTCGGTCTGGACCACAATGCGATTACGCAGGCGGTTGCGTACCAGCGTCTGGTGCGTTTCGGCCAGCCCCAGTTCCCAGGGGAGTCCGGCATGTTTGATCGAACTCAGCGGCGAAGCGCCCGTACCCCCGTCGTAGCCGGAGATCAGGACCGCATCCGCCTTGGCCTTACACACCCCGGCGGCCACCGTACCAACGCCGGTTTCCGAGACCAGCTTAACGTTGATGCGCGCATCGCGGTTGATGTTCTTTAAATCGTAGATCAGCTGCGCGAGGTCTTCGATCGAATAAATATCATGATGCGGCGGCGGGGAAATCAGGCCGACGCCCGGGGTGGATCGGCGCACGCGGCCGATCCAGCCGTTGACCTTGTGGCCGGGCAGCTGCCCGCCTTCGCCCGGCTTGGCGCCCTGCGCCATCTTGATCTGCAGTTCGCGAGCCTGGCTCAGGTAGTAGCTGTTGACCCCGAAACGACCCGACGCAACCTGCTTGGTGGCCGAACTCATGTTGTCGCCATTGGGCAGCAACTCATACCGGATGGGATCTTCGCCGCCCTCGCCGGAGTTGGACCTGCCGCCGATCCGGTTCATGGCAATGGCCAACGTGGTGTGCGCCTCCCAGGAGATGGAACCGAACGACATGGCCCCGCTGGCAAAACGTTTCAGGATGTTTTCGGCCGGCTCGACTTCCTCTAGCGGAATCGAGGGCCGCGATGACTTAAATTCCATCAGACCGCGCAGCGTGTAGGCCGCTTTGCTTTGCTCGTCGACCGTCTGGCAGTATTTTTTGAATTTTTCGTAGTCGTTTTCGCGCGAACATTCCTGCAACAGGTTGATAACGGTCGGATTGAACAGATGGCGTTCTCCATCCTTTCGCCAAAAGTATTCGCCGCCGGGATCGAGCACCTTCTGCGCTCCACCACGGATCGGGAAGCCCTTGCGGTGCTTCTGGAGTGTTTCATGCGCGATGCCATCGAGATCCAATCCTTCGATGCGGCTTACGGTCCCGGTGAAATATTTCTTCACCACCGCTGCACTAATGCCGACGATCTCGAAAATCTGCGCACCCTGGTAGGAGGCGAGCGTCGAGATCCCCATCTTGGAGAAAATCTTCAGCAGGCCCCCGTTGACCGACTTGATATAATTCTTGATGGCCTTTTCGGAACTCAGCCCGTTGAGCATATCGTCCTTTTCCATCTGCCGGATGGTATCGAGTGCCATGTAGGGATTCACTGCGGAAGCGCCGTAGCCGAGCAGCGTGGCAAAATGGTGTACTTCGCGCACATCGCCGACTTCCAGGATAATATCAGCCTTGCCGCGCTTTCCGGCGCGAATGAGGTAGTGGTGGACGGCCGCGGCGGCCAGCACAGACGGAATCGGCGCATGGTCGGAGTTGGTTGTGAAGTCCGAGAGCAGAATAATCGAATAGCCTTCGTCGATGGCATCCTCGGCGTAGCGACACACCCGGTCGATGGTCCGCTCCAGTGTGCCGGGTTTTCCGTTGGCCGGGAAAACGATTTCGAGGCGCTTTGTCTGGAAGTGGCTATGGTCGAGAAAGATCAACTTGGATAACTCCTCGTTAGTCAATACCGGCTGGTTTATGGCAATACGTCGGCAATGTTCCGGCGATTCTGTCAGGATGTTCTTGAATCCACCCACATAGGTACGCAAATCCATGACCACCCGCTCGCGGATCGGGTCGATCGGCGGATTGGTGACCTGGGCGAAGAGCTGCTTGAAATAGTGCGACAGCTGCGTCGGACGGTCCGAGAGCACGGCCAGGGGATTGTCTGCACCCATGGAGCCGAGCGGTTCCTTGCCGGTCGTTGACATCGGCTTCAGGATTTCGGTTACATCCTCGTAGGAAAAACCGAACGTCTGCTGGCGCTTGAATAAGGTCTGCGGACTGGGCTGCTTCAACTCATAGTCCGCGGCGGAATGCAGATCCTCGAGATGGATCATGGTCTTGCCGAGCCATTCGGCATAGGGTTGCCGCGAACAGATATCCGCCTTCAACTCCTCATCGGAAATGATACGACCCTGCTCGAGATCAGCCACAAACATCTTGCCCGGCTGTAGACGGCCGCGCAGCTTCACCTTGGTGTGGTCCACCGTCAGCGCACCGGTTTCCGAGGCCATGATCAGCGTGTCGTCTTCCATCACGCAGTAGCGGGACGGACGCAGACCGTTTCGGTCGAGCGTGGCACCCACCAGTACACCATCGGTAAAGCAAACGGATGCCGGGCCATCCCACGGCTCCATCATTGCGGAATAGAATTCGTAGAAAGCGCGTTTGTCCGGATCCATGTCCGGCTGGTTCTGCCAGGCTTCCGGGATCAGCATCATCAGTACATGCGGCAACGAGCGGCCGCTGAGTACGAGCATTTCGATCGCCATGTCGAGGTTGGCGGAGTCGGACGCGGCGAGTTCGCAGATCGGGAAGATCATTTCGAGCTCTTCGCGCGAGAATGCGGTGCACTTAAGCAGGACTTCGCGGGCGCGCATCCAGTTGATGTTGCCTTTATTCGTGTTGATTTCGCCGTTGTGGGCGATGTAGCGGAACGGCTGTGCGAGTTTCCAGGAGGGGAAGGTATTCGTCGAGAAGCGCGAATGCACCAGAGCGATGGCGCTGACCGCTGCTTCATTCTGCAGATCGAGGAAATAGCGAGGAACCTGCTCGGTAACCAGCTGGCCCTTGTAGTTAATGGTCTTGTAGGAACAGGAAATAATGTTCAGCCCGTCCGGACCGATACCGTTTACGGTTTCATTGGCTACGCGCTCGGTACTTTTTCGGAAGACAAACAACTTGCGATCAAATTCCTCGACCGACATGCCGGTCGGCTTGCCGATAAAGATCTGCTGGACGCTCGGTTCCGTGGCGGCGGAGTCGCGACCGAGGTCGGAGTTGTCGACCGGAACGATACGATAGCCCAGCAACGGCAGGTTGATCTTGGCCAGTTTCCGTTCGATGATATCCTTGCATTCCGCCTGCATCACTTCATCGCGCGGGAAGAAGGTCATGCCCACGCCATATTCCCCGAATTGCGGAAGCTTAATTCCCACCTTGGGGCACTCTTCCACGAATAGCTCATGAGGTATCTGGAGCAGAATTCCCGCGCCGTCACCGCTCTTGATATCAAAACCGGTGCCGCCGCGGTGCTCCATGCAGGAGAGCATGCCCAGAGCATCCGTGATGACGGAATGCTTCTTGCGGCCCTTCAGATTGGCAACGAAGCCAATGCCGCAACTGCTGTGCTCAAAGTCGGAACGATACATGCCCTGCCCTTCGGGCTGACCGAAGCAGTTCGTTTCATTTTCCTTAAAAATGGTAGTGCTCTTGCTCATATTAAACCTCGTCTTGGCTCGGATAAAATAGCGGTATAATTTGCCCATCACCCCCTTCCAAGTCAATTCCTTACACCAGTAAATAAGGGTTTTTGGCATTAAATAGGCGGCAACTCTCCGCATCTGACGACCAAACGGGTATTTGGAATCAAAAGGACTAGTCTTTTGCGGCGAATACTTGATCGAACAGAACCGGAACAATCGGCTTGCCGGCGCGGGTGAGCACCCCGGTCACCTGCGCTTCGAGAACGGTTTTCCCGTCGGACTGGCGGACAATGGACTGCTCGAATACGAATCGCAGGCGCCCCTGCTTGTATATGCCTAGCTTGACGGTGAACTCGTCGCGCGACTTCAGCGGAAGCTTGTAGTCTATTTCAATGTGGGTCACTACAGCATCGATCCCGTCTTTGCAAAGCCGCTCGAAATTAAGGCCGATTTTGTTGAGAAACTCGTGGCGACAGTGTTCGAGGTAGTTCTGGTAGGCGGCATTGTTGACGATACCCTGCATGTCGCATTCGTAGTCGCGGACCATCATTTCCATCTCATAGACAAAGGCCATTAAACATCACCCTTTTTTCTGCGGTTGCTGCCCTGCTCGGAACGATAGAACCGACTCAGTTTCCTGTCCTGATCACGTTTTTCGAGGGCTGACTGCTCGTGGAAGGCCGCCTCCTTCATCAAACGAACGTAGTTGTTGTAACGCGCTTCGGGCAATTCTCCCCGCTCTACGGCATCCACCACTGCACAGCCCATCGTACCAACGTGGGAGCAATCGTTGAACCGGCATTTCGCAGCCAGCGCTGAAATGTCGTCGAACGTCTCTCCAATGCCCTCGTCGACATCCATGTTGCCCAATTCCCGCATGCCGGGGGTGTCGACCACGAGCGCCCCGTTATCGAGGGTGATCAGTTCGCGCCAGGTGGTGGAATGAACCCCTTTTCCGTCGGACGCCCGCACCGGAAGGGTGAACAGACCGTCCTCCTCACCGAGCAGATTGTTGAGCAACGAGGTCTTTCCTACCCCGGACGTGCCGATCACGCAATAGGTCTTACCGGGCAGAAAGAGCGCCATCACTACTTCAAGGTTATAGTCATCGGTGTTGCTGAAAGCATGTACGCACACATTAGGCATGCGGGACTGAACCGCGGAGATCTTTTCTGCCAGCTCTGCGGGGTCAAGCAGATCGGTCTTGCTGAGCAACACAATCGGTTCGATGCCGCTTTCATTGACCATGACCAGATAGCGTTCGAGCCGCTGAAGGTTGTAGCCGGGACCGACGGTCTGCATAATGAACGCGGTATCGATATTGGCGGCAATCAACTGATAGCGGGTGGTGCGCCCGGCGGTTTT
The DNA here is from genome assembly GCA_964195195.1 of Pontiella sp. Taxonomy (GTDB): domain Bacteria; phylum Verrucomicrobiota; class Kiritimatiellia; order Kiritimatiellales; family Pontiellaceae; genus Pontiella. Next base: position 25,339 of record CAXMPN010000001.1, read on the forward strand.
CCGTTTTAGCTCGGTGTTCCGCTCGAGTATGCGGCCGATCCGCCCAAAATCCTGGTCGTCGAAATCCTTCACCAGCACCCAGTCGCCGACGGTGGGATAATCGAGCTTTGATTTTGCAAGATGTCGCAACCGGCCTGTGGTTTTCGCGGGGCGGGTTTCCTCGCCGTCGCAGACTTCGCATTCACCCTTGTGCACGGCCGTCACGCGCGCCACGGTCAGATCCGATTCGCTATCCTGATCGATTTGCCTGGCAAACCATGCATTGAAGCCAAATTCCTCTAGCGTCATTCCACCTTCCCGTCTCATTGAACAGAAAAAGCATTAGCACGGAACGGCCGCACAAATGAATGCAAATGCATGGAAAGATGGCGGCGCGGAAATATCCCCCTGTCCGGCCCGGAGTCCGCTCGCGTCGTAAAACGCATTAGGTAGTCGATTCGGCATTCACACGCTTCAGGTTCTTATTTCGACGACGACATCGTCGCCGTAATACACCTTTGCCTGCCTTTCCAGTCGCTCCAGTACATCTTCAATCGTGTCGCCGATAGAAGGCGACAGGCCCGGTAGATTTCCTACAAACCGTTTTGCACCGTTTGTGCGAATGTACCCTTCAGAAAGTTGCATCCCTCCGACCGGATGGACCGAGACCTCCCTCTCTATGTAACCAGTTCCCATAACTCTCACCCCCTACTGGTGATATACGCCCGGGACGGCATTTTTTCAACCGCTATTTCAGGTTGATTTTCATCATCGCACAAGCGAAAGAAAAACGCCTGAAAAAGGCTGAAAACATTCGCCAACGGGCTCTCTAGGCCACCGAAGACATGGGCCTCATAATGTGGCAGCCCGTTTAGCGACACGGAAAATTGGGGGCGCATTTCAATGGTGAATGCCGAGTAGCCGAATCTGCTATATTCGACGGCACGTCCCCTCGATCATATGCTCTTTTTTGGAATGCCTCACCCGACGGAGATGCTCAAAAAGATGGAGGTAAGGCTCGATATTCCCAAAGAAATCGAGAATCTTTAATCAACATTCATGGCCACCTGCAAGGTTCGTATGGATAAGCTCAAGGCACTCATTCGTAACATACCGGATTTTCCGAAGCCGGGCATCCAGTTCAAGGACATCACTCCTTTGCTGGCCGATGCCGAATGCTTCCATGAAGCCATCGATGTCCTTAGGCGCCGGCATGCCGGCAAGGGGATCGACATGGTCGTTGGCATCGAAGCTCGCGGTTTCATCTTCTCGTCCGCTCTGGCCTACGCGCTGGAGGCGGGCACCTGCCTGGTACGGAAGCCCGGCAAACTTCCGTTTGCCATCCGGCGCCTATCCTATGATCTGGAATACGGAGCCGATACCGTCGAAATCCATGCCGATGCGCTGCAGCCCGGTCAGAAAATTCTGATCATCGACGACGTCCTGGCGACTGGCGGAACCATTTCTGCCACTGCGGAGTTAATAAGCCAGCATTTTGAGGTCGAAATCGTGGAACTCGATTTTCTTATGGAACTCGAATTTCTCAAAGGCAGGGACAAGCTGTCCCGATGGCCGGTCTACTCCCTGCTCAAGTATAAATAAACCGCCTGCAAGTAATTTGCGCTTTTTTGGTCAACGGTATGGCATCGATTCGGTCATAGTAGGAAATATTAACCAAGAAGGGACCCCCACCATGAACACAACTAAGCTAGGCCTGCTCCTGCTGGCATTCGCCATGACGACCCATGCAGAAGAATTCACCGTCGACCCAAGCCATGCCGAAATTGGATTTTCCGTTAAGCATTTAATGGTCAGCAATGTGAAGGGCGCCTTCAACGCATTCGAAGGGACGCTGGATTATGACATCACGAATAAGGAGCTGATATCCGTACAGGGATCCATCTCAACGGCCAGCATCGACACGAATAACGACAAGCGCGATGAGCACTTGATAACCGCCGAGTTCTTTAACATTGAAAAGCACCCGAATATAGCCTTCCAGAGCACCTCCATAGAAAAGAAAGGCGACGGGACGTTTGAGGTAACAGGAACTCTCGAGATACTGGGCGCAGGACATGAAATCGTTCTTCCGGTGGCGATAAACGGCCCCGTGGATGATCCTTGGGGCAACCGGCGCATCGGTATTGAAAGCGCCACACAGCTGAACCGACGCGATCTGGGCATTACGAGTTCCCCGGCAGCCATGATCGGCGATGAAGTCAATATCAGCATCAATGCAGAAGCCACATTCAAAAAATAGCCCATACCATCAAGACGCAAAAAAGCCCGGTATAGAACCGGGCTTTTTTGCATCTGTACGGAGTGATTAACTACATGTCGTCCATCTCATCCAGCAGGCCTTTTACCGAATCGCTTTCGCTTTCGATGGAAGCCGGAGCGCTTTCTGTGACGCTTCCTGCAGCAGCCGGCCCATCCATATCATCAACAATCAGCTTGATTTGCAGATCATCGGGATTCTTGTTGTTGAGATCCAGAAGCGCCTTGCGGAGCATGTCAAAACGACGCTGCGTTTCCTGCTTCTCGATTTCCATTACATTGCGTTCGTTTTCCGCATCGCGGGCTTGTTGTTGGGAAGTACCAACGGTGGCCGTAACCGCCGCCAGGTCCGATTCGAGCTGCGACACCTTGCTCTGTTCTGCCGCCAAGCTATCGGTCAATTCATTTGCAGAGCCTTTCAATTCGTCGATACGGTCTGCGGTATCATTAATTTCAATCTGAAGCTTGCGTGTTTTGGCCAGCTCGGCATCCAGCAAGGATTTCGTGTCGGCCAGTGTGACGTTCAGCGCATCTTCAGAAGCCTGTGCTTCGGCATTCAACTGCGCCACAATAGCGTCATGTTCTTTCTGCGGAACTCCGCAACCCGTCAACATTCCAATCGTACACCCCGCAACCGCCAACATTGCAATAGACTTAATTTGCATTACTTCCTCCGTTAGTTGTTCAATCACATTTTACTAGAAATATGCCCAGTATAGGTGCGGCATTGATAAATTCAACCCCTCTCACAGAAATAATTCCGGCCGCATTGATTCTGGTAATTAGCAGTTATCAGACCAGATCACATGCGTCCGGTGGTATCCATTTCGCCGACTGGCCTTCCCACTTTACGTTGCACCCAACCGGATTGGTGACCGGCAAGGCGATCGGATTGCCTGCAAGGAGCGTCTCCAGGGCGTCTACCAGCTCGTGGGTCGTCGCCTCGCGCCAATTGCGGGGCTGATCGATCGCACGCCCCGTGTAAACCAGCTTGCGGCTTTCATCAAAGACGAAGAAATGCGGGGTGCGCAGTGCACCGTAGGCCAGCGCCACCTCCTGCGACTTGTCGTGCAGGTAGATCCAAGGGAATTCGCACTCATCCATGCGTTCGATCATGTGCTCGAAGCTGTCTTCGGCATAGGTGTTCACGCTGTTTGAATTGATGCCGACGAATTGGACACCCTTGTCGGCAAACTTTTCCGCGGATTGGCGGGTGATTTCATCGGAGCCCGTCACGTAAGGACAATGGTTACAGGTAAAAAAATCACCAGCACCTGGTCATCGAAGTCGCTCAGCGAATAGGTTTGTCCGTCGGTGGCGGGCAGGTTGAATGAAGGCGCCAAATCGCCGATTTCCAATGTGAATGACATATTAACTCTCCTTTTAAAACATGGCTTTTGTGACCCCCATCCCTCGGAATGGCAACCCTTTTCCCGAAAAAGAGCACCGATCCATTCCGCTTTCCAATGCCGCGGAAAGTCGATAGCCTGCCACCAATGAAAGCAATCCTGATCGTTCTCGACTCGGTGGGCATCGGCGAAGCACCGGACGCGGCAGACTACGGCGACGCGGGAAGCGCTACCCTGCCGCATATCGCCGGAGCGGTCGGCGGACTGGCGCTGCCGGCCCTGCAGTCGCTCGGCCTGGGCAATATTCCACCGCTATTGCCGAGCGGCCTTCCCATCGAAGGCTGCCCCGCCGTCGCAAAACCGCTGGCCTCGTACGGTGCCATGCGGGAAATTTCCGTAGGAAAGGATACCATCACCGGCCATTGGGAGATCGCCGGACTCGAAATTCTTCCGGGCTTCCACGAATTTCCGAAGCAATATCCATCCTTCCCAAAGAACCTGACCGACGCATTTGAAAAGGAAACCGGTCGCACCCTCATCGGCAACCAGGCCGCCAGTGGAACGACCATCATCGAAGAACTCGGTGAGGAGCATATGCGCACCGGCGCGTGGATTGCCTATACCAGTGCCGACTCGGTCATGCAGTTGGCCGCCCACAATGATGTCATTCCCCTCGACGAGCTTTACCGCGGCTGCGAGACCGCACGCCGCCTCTGCGATCCGCTCAAGGTCGGCCGTGTCATTGCCCGTCCGTTCACCGGCCGGCCCGGCGCATTCCAGCGAACGAAAGACCGGCGCGACTATGCCTACACGCCCGGCGAACCGCTCATCACAGAGCGCCTCTGCAACGCCGGCATTCCGGTCTACGGCGTCGGTAAGATTGAAGATATTGTCGCCCACCGCGGCATCACTGAAAGCATTCATTCCGGAAGTACCGCAGAATCGCAAAAGGGCCTGGAGCGGTTTATGGCGAAGAAAGGCGACGGCCTCATCTTCGCCAACTTCATCGATTTCGACATGCTATACGGCCATCGGCGCGACCCGGCCGGCTATGCCGACGCGCTTCGGCAGACCGACGCATGGTTGGGCGGCTTTCTTCCAACCCTCGACGAAGGCGATGTGCTGATCCTGACCGCAGACCATGGCAATGATCCGACCTACAAGGGGACCGACCATACACGCGAATATGTCCCCTTGCTCGTTTACCAGCCCGGCAAGCCCGGCAGCAGCCTTGGCATCCGAACAGGCTTTTTCGATATTGCCCAATCGCTTGCAACCCTGTTCAATATTGATTCGATTCCCCGCGGACAAACGTTCATTTAACCAAAAGAGAGTGCCATGAAAAAAACGATACGTATGACCACAGTACTGCTCGTACTCGCCTGCGCGGTGTCAGCCGAGGAACCGACCAAGCCGATGAAGCCCATTCCCCAGAAAGAGATCATCGAAGCCGCGCTCGGCGGAAACCTCGCCATCGTTGAAAAAGCGCTCGCGCAAGGCTACCAGCCCGACTCACCGGATCCGGAAGGGCGGACGATCCTTATGTATGCCGCCTTCAACGGACAAACCAATGTCGTGGCGATGCTCCTTACTGCCGGTGCCAATGTGAACGCGCAGGACAAGCTCGGGTCCACGGCCCTTATGTTCGCTGCCAGCGGCCCCTTTGCCTCCACCGTCCAATTACTGCTCGACCACGGCGCCAAAATAAATACCGTCGACCATAACGAGCACTGGTCTGCGCTCATGTGGGCCGCCGCCGAAGGGCAGGCCGAAGTCGTCGAGCTGCTGCTTAAAAACGGGGCGGATCCTTCCCTCAAGGAAGTCGATGGTGACACCGCCGAATCCTTCGCCGCCAAAAACGGCCACACCGCCGTCCTAAAAATCCTGCAAGCCGCCGCCCCGAAAAACCCGGATATTAAACAAACGGAAGAATAAACCACGGAACACACCGAATACACGGAACCGAATCACCATTTGTTTTCAGTGTATTCTGTGGTCCAATATCATGTCGTATTCAGAACCATTCATGCGCGAAGCCATTCGGCTCTCCCAGGAAAAGATGGAAGCCGGCGAAGGCGGTCCCTTCGGAGCCGTGGTCGTTAAGGAGGGGGAAATCGTCGGGCGCGGCTGGAATCGCGTCACCTCTGCCAACGATCCTACCGCCCATGCGGAAGTCGAAGCCATTCGCGACGCCTGCGCCCATCTTGGCTCCTTCTCACTCGCAGGGTGCGAGATGTATGCCAGTTGCGAACCCTGCCCCATGTGTCTCGCCGCCATCTACTGGGCGCGGCTCGATGCCCTCTATTTTGCCGCATTGCAAGGCGATGCTGCGGACGCAGGTTTCGACGACGCACTTCTATATGAAGAGATATCAAAGCCGAGAATGGAACGAAAATTGCGTACAGAGCACCATTTACAGGACGAGGCGCAACAGGTTTTGAAAGCATGGAAAAACCATCTGAATAAACGGCCGTATTAGCGAAGGAACATGCCATGAACAACAGACGACGGTTTTTAACCGGTATAGGTTTGGGGGCAGGCTCCCTGCTCGCGGGTTGCGGAACCATCATTTATCCCGACCGGGTCCATCAAGAGGAACGCGGTGACCTCGATCCCGCCGTTATAATCCTGGACGGAATAGGCCTCTTCATTTTCCTCATTCCGGGTGTCATTGCGTTCGCGGTGGATTTTTCGACGGGAGCCATCTATCTGCCCGAGGGCAAGAAAACAGACGACAAGGAGCACACCATCTTCGATGATTTTAGCATGCATACCCCCGCCAGCGGAAAGCTTAGTAAAAACGATATAGAAGCCGTCGTTGCGAAAGCCGCTGGTATGGAAATCAACTTATCGGCCAGCAATGTCCAAGCCATGGAACTCAGCCACATCAATCAGTTCTGGATGGCAAAATCCCGCATGTCCGGCGGACACGCTGTGGCGAGGCTCTAATCCTCCCGGTCATCGTAGTACACTTCCGAACCGCGGGCATCTTCGCGCAGCTGTCCGGCCTCTACCATGGCCTTTAGCGTCTTGTAGATCTTGTCTTCAGGGGGTTGAACTCACGACCTCCGCAGTTTACCGGACCTGGGAAATATGGGAATTGACTCCGGCAACGAAGACCACCTCCCCCGAGAGTGATTATTTTCCGGTGGAGGTTCCAGTAAACAACGGTCATACTCGGCGCATGAAAACGATTGGCATCATTGCATTCATTGTATGTTCAACCGCAATCGCCGCTGGACAGCAAGCCGACCAGCTCTATCGGGAACATTGCATCGACTGCCATGGCGTCCGCTTTCAAGGGGGCAGCGCGCAGAGCCTCGTCGAAGGTATCTGGCAGTTTGGTGAAGGCGAAGAAGCCGTCGCGCGCAACATCCGGCAGGGCATCGAGCATCACGGCATGCCCGACTACGGTGACACCTTGAGCGAATCCGAGATCACGGTACTTGCCCGCTTCCTGATACAATCGGAAAAGAAATACACCACTCAGAAGGAAAAGATTCCAACATCGCTCGAAACACTCGACTACGACATCGACGTCGAAATATTCGCCGAGGGACTCGAAGTGCCCTGGAGCATCGCCTTCCTGGACAAGGACACCGCACTCGTCACCGAACGGCCCGGCCGGTTGCGGGTTATAGATAACGGGCATCTCTTTTCTAAACCCGTCAAAGGCACCCCCAAGGTTGTGGCCGAAGGCCAAGGGGGCCTGCTTGCCGTAGCGTTCGACCCCGACTATGCCGAGGAAGGCAACCAGTGGGTCTACCTCGCCTACAGCCACGGCCTCGATCCGGAACCGAACGGGAAGCGACCCGGAGCCATGACCCGGTTGGTGCGGGGACGGATAAACGGAAACGATTGGACCGATGAACAGGTCATCTTCGAAGCCCCGCACGACACCTATCGAACGACCCGAATCCACTACGGTACGCGCATTGTTTTCGACGAAAAGAAAAACCTCTACTTCGCCATCGGCGAACGCGGCGTTGGAGCCGATGCCCAGAATCTGTCAAAGCCCAACGGAAAGATCCACCGCATTCTCCGCAACGGCGGCATCCCCAGGGACAATCCCTTCCGACACATTAAAACGGCCATGCCCTCTATCTATTCCTACGGCCACCGCAATCCCCAGGGGCTCGCCATGCACCCGACCAGCGGACGGCTATGGGAATCCGAACATGGTCCGAAGGGCGGCGACGAGATCAACCTGATCCAGCCCGGCAAGAATTATGGCTGGCCGATCATCACCTACGGCATTAACTACAACGACACGCCCATCACCGATATCGTTCGCAAGGAGGGTATGGAGCAGCCCGTTTTCTACTGGCGCCCCTCCACCGCCACCTGCGGTTTGGATTTCTATCATGGCGACCTGTTCCCCAAGTGGAACAACAAATTGCTGGTGGGTGCATTGAAGTACGAGGACGTCCGCCTGCTGGATATCGAGAATGACCGCGTCATGCACGAAGAAATCATCCTCAAAAATGCAGGCCGTGTCCGTGACGTCGTTTGCGGCCCCGACGACGCTGTTTACGTTGTACTCAATGATCCCGGCACCATCCTCCGCCTGGTTCCGCAGAAGGATTAGCGACTCCAGATACATTCCCCATTCTTGCGGACTTCGCGGATGCGGTGGAAGGGAATGGTCAGCATTTCGCCCTCGATGCATAGGGTGAAGGTAAAATGGTTGCCCTTTTCGATATCCAGCTCTGCGAGAGGATGGAAGCCGACGGCATCGGCGATGCGGTCGTAGATACCGATCTCGAACGTGCCCCGGCCAAACTCGTCATCCCAGCGGATGCGGTTAAACAGCTCCCGGATCGTTTCCATAAACGGGATTTAAACACCAAGACACAAAGAACACAAAGCTATGTTGGAGGTAGACGTCGCGATCTTCATGACCTTCGTGTCTTCGTGGTGAATGCCAGTTGCGAGCGGTTCCAAGCCAACCCCCCCCTCTTTGCACGGAATTCAATGAGGGCATTCGTTGCTCCATCGCCATGCAGTAAATAAAAAGCCCCGCAAGTTTCCTTGCGGGGCGATCAGTAAAATCCGGTTAAGGCGGCGAAGCACTAGGTATGCATTTCCTTTAGAATACCAGGCACGGCCTTGATGGCATCGGCGACTTTGGAGCCGTCCTTGCCGCCGGCCTGCGCACGGTCGGGCTTGCCGCCGCCGCCGCCATCGGCGAGTTTGGCAACCGCACCGATGAGCTTGCCGGCATGAATGCCTTCTGCCACGAGATCATCGCTGACGGAGCACATGAAGCAGGCTTTTCCATCGGCATGGCTGCCGAGAATGATCACGCCGCTTTCCAACTTTTGGCGCAGGCGATCCATTAGTTCGCGCAGGGCGTCCATCGGGACTTCTCCGGCGGTGGCAGCCAGCAGCGGCATGTTGTCGACCTGGTCGGTGAGCGTGATGTGATCGACTTTTGAAAGCAGGGCTTCGATCCCGTGTACCGCGGCCTTCATGCGCGCTTCCTTGAGCTGCTTTTCGGCGGCCTTGGCCTGGTCGGCCAGCGCTTTTATGCGTTCGGACAGATCGGCCGGTTTCACGCTGAGGCTCTGGCTGAGATTCGTCAACAGTTCGTGTTCCTCCGCCGACCAGTTCAGCGCCTCCATACCGGTTACCGCTTCGATACGGCGGATGCCGGCAGCGACGGACGATTCGGAAACGATGCGGAAGGGGCCGATATCGCCGGTCATGCTGACATGCGTTCCCCCGCAGAGTTCCTTGCTGAAATCGCCCACGGTTACCACGCGGACGGTTTCACCGTATTTATCGTCGAACACGGCTTGAATTTCGCCGGATTTCTGAACGTCGGCCAGCGCCATTTCCACGGTTTGCAGCTCCGAGTTTTTCATGATTTCGTGGCTGACGACCTGCTCAATCTTTCGGAGCTGCTCAGGCCTGATGGCTTCGAAGTGGTTAAAATCAAAGCGGAGGTAATCGCTCGAGACCATCGATCCCGCCTGCTTGACCGAAGGATCAACCACCTGGCGCAGCGCAGCATTCAACAGATGCGTTGCCGTATGGTTACGGCGCATTTGCCCGCGGCGGTAGCGGTCGATACCGGCCACGACCTGATCTCCTTTATTCGGCACGCCATAGGTTGGATAGCCAATGTGCAGGATAATACCCTCGGCTGTTTTCTGGGTATCGGTAACCTGGAAGCCGAATTCGTGCCCGCGGATTTCTCCATGATCGCCCTGCTGTCCACCGGACTCGGGATAGAACGGGGTCTCCTGCAGAATGAGGGCACCGGAGTCGAGCACCTCCACGATTTCGGTCTGGATCTGCCCGGTTTCGTAGCCGACAAACGGCGTTTCCTCGACATCGAGCGATTCGTTTTCAACGAGGACCACCGATTTCTTCGACGCGTGGTCGGAACGGGCTCGTTCGCGCTGTTCGCTCATTAGATCATCAAACATAGCGGTATCGACCGTGAGTCCGCGCTCGCGGGCCATCAGCTCGGTGAGGTCGAATGGGAAGCCATACGTATCGTACAACTTAAAGGCATCGGCACCTGAAATCTGCCCGGCAACCGGATGGATGGACTCGAAAACATCCAGCCCTTTGTCGAGCGTGCGGTTGAAGGATTCCTCTTCGGCTTTAAGCGTCTTGCCAATGCGGTCCAGGTTTTTAACCAGCTCCGGGAATGCATCGCCGAAGCTGTCGGCAACGATGTCGGCGAGTTTATAGAAGAAGGGTTCCGAGAAGCCGAGTGTACGGCCATAGCGCACGGCGCGGCGCAGGATGCGGCGCAGGACATAGCCCCGGCCTTCGTTGGAAGGAATGATGCCATCGGCAATCGAGAACGAGAGGCAGCGGATATGGTCGGCGATCACGCGGAAGGCAACGTCGATGGCTTCCTGCTCGGATTGCTTTGCCGCATCGGCCGGCAACGTGCTCGAATACTGCTTGCCGCTCAATTTTTCCAATCCGGCGAAGATCGGCGTGAATACATCGGTTTCATAGTTGGAAATGACGCCGGAAAAATCGGTAAATCCTTTGGTGCATTGGATAATGGAGCAGGCGCGCTCGAAGCCCATGCCGGTGTCGACATGCTGGGCAGGCAACGGCGCAAAGGTGCCGTCGGCACCGGCGTTGAACTGCATGAAAACGAGGTTCCATATTTCAATGCAGTCGGCGTTGTCGGCATTCACCATTCCAGCACCGCAATCACCGTTTGGCGTCAGGTCCACGTGGATTTCAGAACACGGACCACAGGGGCCGGTGTCGCCCATCATCCAGAAATTATCTTTGCGGTTGCCAGGAACCACGCGTTCTTCGGGCAGATAACGCAGCCACAGTTCCTTGGCTTCCAGATCGGCCTCGCCTTTGTCGTCTCCCCCGAAATAGGTGGCGTAGATCCGCTCCACCGGGAAGCCCCAAATCTTGGTAATCAGCTCCCACGACCAGTCGATGGCCTCCTGCTTGAAGTAGTCGCCGAACGACCAGTTGCCGAGCATTTCAAAAAAGGTGTGGTGGTAGGTGTCGAGGCCGACATCATCGAGGTCGTTATGCTTACCGCCGGCGCGGATGCATTTCTGGGTATCGGCGACTCGGCCGGGGGTGTAGGGACAGGCCAACTGGCCGAGGAAGATCGGAACAAACTGGTTCATGCCCGCGTTGGTGAACAGCAGGTTCGGCGCGTCCGGCATCAGGCTGCCTGATTTCACGATCGTGTGCTGCTTCGATTCAAAAAAATCCAGAAACGACTGACGGATTTCCTTCGATGTCATTTTCACAACCTTCTTTCCATAAAACAAAAGCCGCTGCACCCGGTCAGCGGAAAGCAGGCGACTTTATACTGGGATTGCCATGGCGATGCAATGGTGGAATCACCGCTAAACACACCGGATTGAACATTAGGCTCGAAATTAGGGTCTTACGCTATAATGCGGATCACTTTATCTGGTTTTTGTTGCCGGAACATGTATGATTTCTGAACTTTCAAGTGGTTTATGAGGAGGTTTATGATGAGAATCCATCTTCGAACGATAGTGTTATTAGTCGCACTTGCGGCCTTAACGTCAGCGAGGGCCGCAACCAACCATTTTGCCTGCGGTGCCAACAGCGGATTTTCCGCATATATAATCAATGCCGAGTTCAACCCGGACCTTACATTGGTTAGGGGGTTCACCTATACGTTTATCTTGAACGCCACGGGACATCCCTTCTGGATTAAGACTATCCAAGGCACTGGCACCGGCAATGCCTATAATCCTGGTGTCACAGGAAACGGCACGCAAAATGGAACCGTCACTTTTTCCGTGCCCACCAATGCGCCGAATCTATTGTACTACAACTGTGAGTTTCATATTGCCATGACTGGTAAGCTGAACATCATCGATTCACCAAACGTCCAGATCACAGAGTTCAACGTAGGTCTGTCCGCAGTGATTCATTCGACCGGCACCGATGCGCTGAACGTCAACGTCCAAACGAGTACGAACTTATCACCCACCGTATGGCAAGATGCCACCATCCAATCCAATGTGTACCAAAACGGAACGAATACAACACATGTCGACCTACCGGCCAGCGATGACGCCTTCTTCCAGGTTGAGCAGGGATTCTTCTAATCTGTTTCCCCCAGCCGCTATAGCGAGACCGCCCAGCGGAATCCAATAATGTCCTCGTTGTACAGAGGCGCATCATGCTTCCAGTGCTCGTGGTTGAAAATCAGCAGGCTTCCACCCGGCAACGTCACAGTGGGCCCCCAGGTGAAACGCTCGATGGATGCCCCGCCATAGGCTTCGGAGTTTCTTACATTGTCATAGCGGACGAGCAGGGTGACCTTGGGTTTGTACCATACTTTTCCCTCGATCTCGGCTACATGACCGGAAAAGCGGCTGTGCACGGTGGGCGTTGTATCCTCCTCGCGTCTTGCATATTCATAGTACCCTCGAATTAAATCGCGGTAACGGAGCGTAAGATCCCCGCCGGCCATCATATAGTCCTTCCTCGGGGCATCGGTGGCCTGGAGTTCCCCCGACGCGAACGAGCCGCCAATGCGCATCCACGAACTCCCCAGAGCAGCACGACCCCCCAGCGCGGCATTGGAATTGTTGTCGCTGTAACTCCTGCTCGGCGTGAAGCCCCCCTCCTGAAGACCATTGACGGCATAACCATCCAGTTGAGCCATGAACCGGGCCGGCAAAAGAACGCTCAAGCGCAGATCGACTCCCTCATCCGAATAGGGCATCGGCAGTACCGGCTCGTAGTAACCGACCCGGCGGCCCATGTTGTACATCAGGGGATTCGTTAGGGTCCGATAAATTCCGGGATGGGCCATGCCCGAATAGGCCCCGAAAGGAACGATAAAACGGCCAGCCTTGGCGTCCAGTTCTATATCCGTATCCCGTTCGGCAGAACTGCGGCCCGTCATCAGATGGAGTAAATCGGCCGTAAAGCTGCCTTCGACCAGTTCCGCATTCAACCCGCCGCTCCCATCGTCGTGGCACGTGGTGCAGGCCATCACCTGGATGCTGAACGGATTATCCTTCGGATGCCATTCCGCACCCACCCAAACGTCCGGGAAGAAGCCTTCGTTCTCCACCTGCTCGCCACCATGCCTCCATAGCACGGATACCGTACCGTTCACCGTAACGGATGATGCCGCCAGAACATCGCCCACCGAGGGAATCGTCTCGCTACCATGGTCCCCGTCTACCGCCGGACTCAATGAGGTCAGATATTCGGCAATGGGTTCGATCTCGTTCTCCGGAATGTTCGCGCCGTTCTTTTCCGCCATGCGGCGCACTGTCGCCAGCCAGGCATCGTAGGATTTATGCTTCGAGGTGGCCCGCTCTGTGTCGTGGCATTGTAAACACGAGTTGAGGAACATCGATTCTCCCAATTCCGGGTGATCGTTGGTGCTGGCGGTTTCCATCCTATGCAGAAGCGACTCGGTTGATGGGCCAGAGCCATCCTTCAGGTCCAACTGACTGACTGTAGATGCCGCGAAAACCGACAACGTGCTTATCACGGCCGTTGTTATAAAAAAGTATCCCACCCACATTGATCTTCTGCCCACATCGACTCCTTAGTGTTTGCGAGGTCGTGGAAAGGATAGTCGGAATCGACTGTATTGGCAAGAGTCTGCAGAAGGATTTGCATATCATCCGCGAATCACTGCAACCTGCCGCATCAGTTCAAGAGCTCGTGATAATCTGCATCACCTGAACAATGAGATACGCTGTAAAGATTAATTACATGGTTTCCCCGCTGTTATGCCTAACGCTTCGCTTCAGCCATGCAGGGGAAATCCTTGGAGCCATTGTGGATCTGCACACCAGGGGTACGATTGTATTTGTCCTGCTTGATTCCCCGCACAC
>CAXMPN010000002.1:0-10196 GCA_964195195.1 Pontiella sp.
GCCTGATAGGCAACCACTGCTTCGTGAACGGTATGATCGCCTCGGTCGAGAACGAGGAGATTGTCTGCAACTTCATAGTCGCCGACGCTGTCTCCCTTTACATTTTTCAAAGGTATTTTACTCATGATCTTCCTCGCTTACTTCTTTTTGAGGGCTTCTTTGATCGTTACGATGCCGCCGTTGGCGCCCGGAACGGAACCCTTGACCAGGATGAGGTTTTCTTCAGGACGAATCTGCACCACTTTGAGGTTCTGCGTGGTAACACGCTTGCTGCCCATGTGGCCTGGCATCTTCTTGCCCTTGGATACGCGACCGGGATGCGTGCACATTCCGATCGAACCCGGACGACGAAGCCATCCGCCACCATGGGAGGCGCGACCACCCGCAAAGTTGTAGCGCTTGACCACGCCCTGGAAACCGCGGCCCTTGCCGGTGGCAATGACGTCGACATAGTTGACTTCCGCAAATGCGTTGGCGTCGATCACATCACCGACGGCCACTTCCGTAGCCTCCTGAATGCGGAACTCCTTGAGCACGCGCTTGGCGTCCACGCCGGCCTTTTTGAAGTGACCGAGATCCGGCTTGTTCAAGCGCTGTTCCTTCTGGTCTTCAAAGCCCAGCTGAACGGCGGCGTAGCCCTCCTTGTCATCTTCCTTGCGCTGAACTACCACACATGGACCTGCTTCGATAACGGTTACCGGAACGGCAACACCGTCTTCGTCGTACACGGAGGTCATCCCCAGTTTCTTTCCAATCAAACCTTTCACGATGCCCTCCTTCCTAAATCTTAATAGTGATATCGACACCCGCCGGCAGATTGAGCTTCTTCAGCTCGTCCACCGTCTTGATGGTCGGGTCGATGATGTCCAGCAAACGCTTGTGCGTGCGGATCTCAAACTGCTCCATCGCTTTCTTGTTCACGTGCGGACTTTTGTTCACCGTGAAACGCTCGATACGAGTCGGCAGCGGAATAGGGCCCGCAACGCGCGCGCCGGTACGGCGTGCCGTTTCGACAATTTCCGTGGCTGAGATGTCGAGGACGCGATGGTCGAACGACTTCAGCCGGATTCTGATACGTTGATTTGTCATATTTTCTCTCTCTTAGCGGTTAAGAATAGAATCTTCCATGGACGCGGGAACCGGTTCAAATGCTTGCGGTTCCATCGTATAGCTCGCCCTACCCTTTGTTAAGGAACGCAACGATGTTGAGTATCCAAAAACCTCGGCAAGCGGAACATCCGCCTGCACGACCTGCAGATCCTTGCCAGCCTTGATATCGCGGACACGGCCGCGACGGCTGTTGAGGTCGCCCAGGACGTCGCCCAGGTGTTCCTCGGGAGTTTCGATTTCCAGCTTCATGATCGGTTCGAGCAGAACCGGGCCGGAATTGGATACGGCGGCACGCAACGCCATAACGGCGGCGGAACGGAAGGCCATTTCAGTGCTGTCGGTGGGATGGGTTTCTCCCCCAACCACTTTCACGGCCACGTCGATGATTGCAAAATTGCCGAGAACACCGGTCATTAGAGCATCGGAAAGCCCCTCTTCTATCGCCTTGCGTACTTCGTTGGGTACGGTGCTGGAGGCTACATCGAAATCGATCGTGTTGCCCGCGCCAGACGACTTCGGGGAAACCTGAAGCGAAAGGCTGGCATAGTGGCTCTCGTTGCCGATTTCGCGATCGAACGTAAAATTGCCTGATCCGGTCTTCGAAACACTCTCGCGGTAGGCCACCATCGGCCGGCCGGCATTGGCCTTAACCTTGTATTCGCGAAGAATGCGGTCACGAATAATTTCGAGGTGCAATTCGCCCATGCCGTGAATAATGGTTTGACCGGTTTCCTCGTTGATCGAGGTATGGAACGTGGGATCTTCATCGGCCATGTCTTTGAGCGCATCCACCAGCGCATCCTTGTCGGCGGTGGTCTTAGGCTCGATGGCCATGGAGATGACGGGTTCGGGGAATTCGATGTTTTCGAGCAGGATCGGCTCGTTTTCGGCGCAGACGGTATCGCCGGTGGTAAAGAGTTTCTGACCCACCATACCGCCGATTTCGCCGGTATATAGCACGTCGACGTCTTCGCGATGGTTCGCGTGCAGTCGAAGCAGACGGCCAATGCGCTCACGCTTTTTAGTGCGCGGGTTGTAGATGTTCTGACCTTTTTTTAATTGGCCGGCATAGATGCGGACGAAGGCCAGTTTTCCAACGTATTTGTCGGAAGTCATCTTGAAGACGAGGCCGGTGAGCGGCTCAAAGTCGGAGACATCGCGCGACAGGTCAGATTCGTTCTTAAGCGAAGTTCCTTTTACGGCTGGAATGTCAATCGGGGATGGCAGATACGCCACCACGGCATCCAGCAGTGGCTGAACCCCTTTGTTCTTAAGCGAAGATCCGCAGAGTACGGGAACCATGTGGTTGGCAATGGTCGCGCGGCGAATAGCATCGATGAGCGCTTTTTCGGAAACATCGGTGTTTTCCATGTAGTCTTCGAGCAGCTCTTCGTCTACTTCGGCGACCTTTTCGATCAATTCCGCACGGGCGGCTTCGGCGCGGGCAGCCATGTCGGCAGGTATGTCGGTATATTCTACCTGGGAGCCGTAGCCGTCTTCGGAAAAAACGATGGCGCGCATCTTAATCAAATCGACCATGCCTTGGAACGTATCGGAAGCGCCCAAAGGCAACTGGATGGCGATAGCCGGAGCTGCCAGCTTGTTTTGCAATTCATTCAGCACCTTGTCGAAATCGGCACCGATGCGATCCATCTTGTTGACGAAAGCCAATCGCGGCACGCTATACTTTTTGGCCTGGCGCCAAACGGTCTCGGATTGCGGCTGAACGCCTCCCACGGCACAGAAAACGCCGACAGCGCCATCCAATACGCGCAACGAACGTTCCACTTCCACCGTGAAATCCACGTGGCCGGGCGTATCGATAATGTTGACTTGGTGATCATTCCAGAAACAGGTCGTGGCAGCGCTGGTAATGGTGATGCCGCGTTCCTGCTCTTGGATCATCCAGTCCATGGTGGCCGTGCCGTCGTGCACTTCGCCTATTTTATGGACCTTTCCGGTATAGTAAAGAATGCGTTCGGAGGTGGTGGTCTTGCCCGCATCGATGTGGGCGATAATGCCAATGTTGCGAATCAAAGACAACGCACGACCACGGTTATCGGCTTCCCGTTTGGAATCCGATGCCCCTGCTGGTCTGTTATTCTGTTGTTTCACAACGGTTGTCATTTCTTTTTCAACTACCGGAAGGTTCCACCGAATGGAACCTTCCTATCTATTGGCGATCCTCACCCTGTGGGGATTTCCTATATTCCTGAGCGGCGCAACGTTACCAGCGGTAGTGCGCGAAGGCCTTATTGGCCTGAGCCATCTTGTGCGTGTCGTCGCGCTTTTTGATGGCATTTCCCTGTCCGCGGTAGGCATCCATCAGCTCGATGGCCAATGCACGCTGCATCGGAACACCCTTGCGGTTTCCAGCTAACTGGATCAGCCAGCGGGTCGCGAGGGCAATTTGGCGCTTGGGCTTTACTTCCAGCGGAACCTGGTAGGTGGCACCACCCACGCGGCGGGACTTGACTTCCAGACGCGGAGAAACATTTTCGACCGCGGTCACGAATACTTCAACCGGATCATGATCCGTGATCTGTTTCTGGATGTCCTCGAGGGCTCCATAAACAATCTTGGCCGCCACCGATTTCTTGCCGCGCTCCATGACACAGTTGATCATGTATGCCACCAACTGGTTGTTGTAGCGGGGATCCGGAATCAGATCGCGTTTTTCTGCTCTATGTCTTCTGGCCATAGTTTAAATTTCCTTAGCTTTTCGGGCGCTTCGCACCATACTTCGAACGACCGCGTTTCCGGCCATCCACACCCAAACAGTCGAGTGCGCCACGAACGATGTGGTAGCGCACACCCGGCAAGTCCTTTACCCTGCCGCCGCGAACCAGCACCATGCTGTGCTCCTGCAGGTTGTGGCCTTCGCCCGGAATGTATGCGTTGATTTCACGTCCGTTGGTCAAACGGACACGAGCAACTTTACGCAAAGCCGAGTTCGGCTTCTTCGGCGTCTGGGTTTTTACAAGCAGACACACACCGCGACGCTGCGGGCAGGTCGTCAGTGCAGGTGACTTGCTTTTCTTCTTAGCAACCGTACGCGGGTTTCTAACCAATTGATTAATTGTAGGCATATTATCCCTTCCGTAAAAAGACAAGCGCAGGAGAGTAGTCGTCCCCTACACGCATCGCAAGCGAAAGCTTTCACTTTTTATTCAGTTTATTCCGTGCTTCGCTCTTCTCGCGGCGGTTCATTGCTTGCGCCACACTCCAAACGAATCTATCGGAAAAGGCACGTACAATAGATCGTTCCAAAAAAGATGCCAGACAAAAAACGGGTTATTTTAATCCGTTTCCCATGGTACCCGTTCCTCCGTACGCAACCTTGCCGGCATCTTTCCCAAGCCGGAGAATGAGAACGTCCTTTATCCGTTAAGAATCGGCTCCGTAAACGAATAAATTACCCCCTCATGAAGATCACGCATCTTTGAAAAGATCCATTATCTCCATCTGTATTAGCTTATGGTTTTTATACCTTCCGTTCATCCGTGATTAAAAAAAAGGCGCCCCATAGAGGGACGCCTTTGCTGCAGTGGATTAGCCACCGTTAGAGTTCGTCGGAGGCATCGCTGAATGCGAGCGGATCACCGCCCAATGCATCTTCGATGGAAATCTCCTCGCCCAGCTTGACCGGACGGATATCGCGGTACATCGGGAAACCGGTACCGGCCGGTATCAGGCGGCCCATGATAACGTTTTCCTTGAAACCGCGCAGCTGGTCGACCATGCCGAACGTCGCCGCCTTCGTGAGAACGCGGGTGGTGTCCTGGAACGAGGCCGCCGAAATGAACGACTCGGTTTCGAGCGCTGCTTTCGTGATGCCAAGCAGTACCGGGGAGGCTTCCGCCGGACGGCGACCTTCGGCCACGGCCTTCTGGTTGACTTCCTGGAAGGTCTGCTTTTCGACCTGCTCACCCCAGAGGAACTCTGTGTCGCCCGGATCGGTAATCTTGACCTTGCGCAGCATCTGGCGAACGATCACCTCGATGTGCTTGTCGTTGATTTCCACACCCTGGAGGCGGTACACCGCCTGCACTTCGTTCACGAGGTATTCCTGCAGATCCTGCGGACCGCAGACTTCGAGCAATTCCTGAGGAATGATCGGACCTTCGGTCAGCTGCTGTCCCTTGTGTACAAAGTCGCCGGGGAATACGATCACGTGCTTGTTCATCGGGATCAGGTGTTCTTCCTCGGCACCGGTTACGGTGTCGCGGACAATCAGCTTGCGCTTGCCCTTGGCAATACCGCCCAGCTCGACGATACCTTCGATCTTAGCGATCTCGGCAGCTTCCTTCGGCGTACGGGCTTCAACAAGCTCCGCTACACGCGGCAGACCCCCGGTAATATCCTTGGTGCGAACGGTCTTGCGCGGTGTACGAGCCAGCGTGAAGCCGGCACCCACCGTGGCCTTGGCCTTGATCATCACCTGAGCACCGGCCGGGATGGAGTAGTATCCCACCTTGTTCTTGTCCTTCTTGTCGCGAATGACGAGCTGCGGATGGAGGTCTTCCTTATGTTCCATGACCACAAGACCTTCGACACCGGTGGACTCATCGACGCCCTTCTGGACGGTGACTCCTTCGATGAAGTCATGGAATTCAACCACACCATCGTGTTCGGAAAGAATCGGAACAGAGTAGGGATCCCATTCAACAAAGGTTTCGCCCGCCTTCACTTCGCCGCCTTCGTCGACCGATACCAGTGCACCGATCACCATGGCGTAACGTTCCAGTTCGCGACCTTCATCGTCAACAATCAGCAGGTTGCCGTTCTTATTGAGCACCACGTTACTGTCGTCGACCTTGACCGCCCGGACGTTTTCGTACCGGACGATACCGCCCGACTTGGCGATGATACGCGGTTGCTTGAAGACCGAGCTGGCGGTACCCCCGATATGGAAGGTACGCATAGTAAGCTGCGTTCCAGGCTCACCGATCGACTGCGCGGCGATGATGCCAACGGGTTGTCCGAGCTGCGCCGGCTTTCCGGTGGCCAGGTTCTTGCCGTAGCACTTCGCACAGACACCGCGCCGTGATTCACAGGTGAGGACACTGCGGATTACGACGGTTTCAACACCGGCGCTTTCCACCTTGCGAGCGGAATACTTGTCGATCAGCTCACTGGCGGCAACCAGGACATCCAGCGTATGCGGATTGCAGATATCTTCCGCCGCCGTACGGCCGATAATGCGCTGCGACAAGGAGACGAGTTCGTCGTCGCCTTCGGTAATCGCACTGACTTCAATGCCGTTGAGGGTTTGGCAATCCTCTTCCGTGATAATGATGTCGTGCGAGACATCGACCAGCTTGCGGGTAAGATAACCCGAGTCGGCCGTCTTCAACGCGGTGTCGGCCAGACCCTTGCGGGCGCCGTGCGTCGAAATGAAGTATTCGAGAACGGAGAGGCCTTCGCGGAAGTTCGAGAGAATCGGACGTTCGATAATTTCACCGGATGGCTTGGCCATCAGGCCGCGCATGCCGGCCAACTGGCGAATCTGCTGGCGGCTGCCACGAGCGCCGGAGTCGACCATCACATAGACCGGATTCAATTCGTCCTTGGACTGCACATTCATCGGGTCATCGTTGTTTTCCAGCACGTCGAACAGCTTATTAGTCAGCTTGTCGTTCGTGTCGGTCCAGATGTCGATGATCATGTTGTAGCGCTCACCCTCGGTGATCAAACCCTTACGGTGCTTGGCTTCAACATCTTCGATTTCCTTACGGGCGGCGGCGATCATATCACCCTTGTCCAGTGGAATGATCATGTCGCACAGACCGATCGACATGCCCGATAACGTCGCATACTCATAGCCGAGGTTTTTCAGCTCATCAAGTACCTTGACGGTTTCGTTATGCCCGGCAATCTCGTAGCATTGCTCGATGAGGTTTGCCACTACCTTCTTGGTGGCTTTATTGTTCACAAAGCCCAGCGCGTCGGGCCACACTTCACTGAAGAACACGCGGCCAACGGTGGTCAGGATGACGGAACGGTCCATGTCGCCATTGCGGGTTTCGCGCTGATAATCCGGATTGCGGAAGCGGATACGGTCGTGCAACTTGACAACCCCTTCGTCGAACGCGGTATGAACTTCGTTGAGATCGTTCATGATACGCAGATGTTCAACTTTCGGCTTAACGCCCTTTTTGCGATCCATGAGATAGCTTTGGGCTTCCGAAGTCAGGAAGTAGCAACCCAGCGCGATGTCCTGCGTCGGGGTGGTGACCGGCTTGCCGCTTGAAGGCGAGAAGATATTGTTGGTGGCCAGCATCAGACTCTTGGACTCAACCTGCGCTTCAACAGACAACGGCACATGGACCGCCATCTGGTCGCCGTCGAAGTCGGCGTTGTAGGCGGTACACACGAGCGGATGCAGCTGGATAGCCTCCCCTTCGATCAGGATGGGCTCAAACGACTGGATGGAAAGACGGTGCAACGTCGGTGCGCGGTTGAGCATGACGGTATGGCCACGCGTAACCTGGTCGAGGATATCCCACACCACTTCCTCTTCACGCTCGATCATCTTCTTAGCGCTGCGGACGGTATGGACGATCCCCCGTTCCTTCAGACGACGAATGATGAAGGGTTCGAACAGCACCAGGGCCATCTTCTTGGGCAGACCACACTGGTTCAGCTTGAGGGTCGGTCCTACAACGATCACGGAACGGCCGGAATAATCGACGCGCTTACCGAGCAGGTTCTGACGGAAACGACCCTGCTTACCCTTGAGCATGTCGCTCAACGATTTCAGCGGACGGTTGCCCGGACCCGTTACGGCGCGGCCGTGGCGGCCGTTGTCGTACAAGGCGTCGACGGACTGCTGCAGCATGCGTTTTTCGTTGCGGATGATCACTTCCGGTGTTTTCAGCGCCAGCAGTGTACGCAATCGGTTGTTGCGGTTAATGACACGGCGATAAAGATCGTTGAGGTCGGACGTGGCGAAACGGCCGCCTTCGAGCGGAACGAGCGGGCGCAGATCCGGAGGAATGACCGGAAGCACTTCCATGATCATCCATTCGGGGCGCGAATGGCTCTTCATGAAACCTTCCATCAGCTTCATCTGGTTCACGAGCTTCTTGCGGGTCTGCTTCGAGCGCGTGTTCATCATCGCTTCTTCGAGCTCCACAAGCATCTCGGCAGGATCGATCTTCGTCAACAGTTCCCGCACGCCTTGGGCGCCGATCTTGGCGACGAAATTATCATCGCCATAGTTGGCGCAGGCTTCACGAAATTCCTCTTCGGAGAGCAGCTGCTTTACCTTGAGCGGTGTATCGCCCGGGTCGACCACGATGTAGTTGTCGTAGTACAGCACTCGCTCGAGATTGCGCATGGTCATGTCAAGAATCAGGCCCATACGGCTGGGCGTAGCCTTGAAGAACCAGATGTGTGATACCGGCACGGCCAGTTCGATGTGAGCCATGCGTTCGCGGCGGACGCGCGACAGCGTGACTTCAACGCCGCAACGGTCACAGATGACCCCCTTGTGCTTGATGCGCTTGTACTTACCGCACGAACATTCCCAGTCCTTGGTCGGACCAAAGATACGTTCGCAGAACAACCCACCCTTCTCGGGTTTGAAGGTTCTGTAGTTTATGGTTTCCGGATTCCGGACTTCGCCGTGACTCCACGAACGGATCGACTCGGGAGAGGCGAGCGTAATGCTCGCATAGTCGTGCTGCTCTTCCAAATTAAGTCCAAAGATCTCGGCAACGCTGCTTGAATTTTTTTCCACCGGTGTTCCTCCTGCGGTATAAAGTGTACTAGGTCGTTTGATGCGGCAACTAGGATGAAAGGATCGGCTCTCCTGCCTGGTTCTTCACCTGGAAGTTGAGTCCGAGCCCCTGCAGCTCCTTGATCAGCACGTTGAACGATTCCGGACGGCCGGAGTCGAGCACGTTTTCGCCCTTGACGATCGCTTCGTACATGCGGGTACGACCTCCGATATCGTCGCTCTTTACGGTCAGGATTTCCTGCAGTGCATGTGCAGCCCCGTAGGCCTCGAGCGCCCACACTTCCATTTCCCCGAAACGCTGGCCGCCGTATTGCGCCTTGCCGCCCAGCGGCTGCTGGGTCACAAGCGAGTACGGACCCACTGCACGGGCATGGATCTTCTCGCTGACCAGATGGTGCAGCTTGAGGATATACATCACGCCGACCACAACACGCTGCACGAACCGTTCGCCGGTACGCCCGTCGTAGAGTTCGGTCTTGCCGTCTTCCGGCAATCCGGCCTCGCCGAGCATCGTACGGATCTGATCTTCCGAGATCCCGTCGAAAATCGGTGTCGCGGCATGCATGCCCAGATGCTTGCACGCCCATCCAAGATGGGTTTCAAGTACCTGCCCCACGTTCATGCGGGAGGGCACGCCGAGCGGATTCAGCACGATGTCAACCGGGGTGCCGTCCGGAAGGAACGGCATATCCTCTTCTGCCACGATCCGGGAGATAACCCCCTTGTTACCGTGGCGGCCGGCCATCTTGTCGCCCACCGAAAGCTTCTTCTTGGTGGCGATGTAGACCTTGACCGACTTGACGATACCCGCATCCACCTCTTCGCCGCTGCCGGCGCGCTCGAGCGAGCGATCCTTGTCCTGCTTGGCTTCGGTGAATTTATTGCGGTACTCGTCGATGATTCCCATGATCTTGATGCGGATCGGGCTCGGGTCGATTTCAACATGCTCGTAGTTCGCCGCCAGCTTGCGCAGCAGCGTCTTGGTGATCTTGCGATTTGCCGGGATGATGACGTCGCCGCTCTCGGCGTTCATGACATCCAGCGGGATCTTTTCACCCAGCAGAATGTTGGATAGCGCCTCGGTAAGGTCATCCGTCAGCTGGACCAACACTTCCTCGTGACGGTCCTGAATTTCGCTCTGCATCTTCTTCACGTCGGTGGGCTTTTCCTTGCCCACTATATCGTCATTCTTGGACGAAACCTTGACATCCATCACAATACCATTCGTGCCGGAAGGTGCCTTCAGTGAAGTATCGCGGACATCGGCGGCCTTTTCACCGAAGATGGCACGCAGAAGGCGTTCTTCCGGGGCCAGCTCGGTTTCGCTCTTGGGCGTAATCTT
>CAXMPN010000002.1:10206-35026 GCA_964195195.1 Pontiella sp.
CCGACCTGGATAATCCCGTCGTGCGAAAGGTTCTTAAGCGCTTCCTCTCCGACGTTCGGTATATCGCGTGTGATCTCTTCCGGGCCCAGCTTCGTGTCGCGGGCGCCGCATTCGAATTCCTCGATATGGATCGAAGTATAGACGTCTTCGCGAACCAGCTTTTCGTTGATCAGGATGGCATCCTCGAAGTTGTAGCCGCCCCAAGGCATAAACGCGACCACCGCATTTTTGCCGAGTGCCAGCTCGCCTTCATCCGTGCCGGATGCATCGGCCAGCACATCGCCGGCCTTAATCTTCTGTCCGGTCTTCACCAGCGGACGCTGGTTCAGACAGGTTCCGGCATTGGAACGCATAAACTTACGTAGCTTGTAGCTTTGAGAATCACTTGCCGGCGCCTTCTTGGCTGGCATCTTTCCATCCTTGGAAACCACGATGTGTTCGGCGGAGGCATAGGCCACAATCCCGCCTTCTCGGGCGATGATCAGTACACGCGAATCGCGGGCCAGACGGCCTTCAATACCACTGCCAACAAACGGACGCTCGGACCGCATAAGCGGAACGGCCTGGCGTTGCATGTTCGAACCCATCAACGCGCGGTTCGCGTCATCATGCTCGAGGAATGGAATCAGGCCGGCGGCAATCGATACCACCTGCTTCGGCGAAACGTCCATGTATTCGACCTTGTCCGGGGCCACTTCGATAAAGTCGCCGCGAACACGAACCATGACCCGGTCGTTGACAAAGCATCGGTTGTCGTCGATCTCCGCATTAGCCTGGGCAATGACGTAGCGTTCTTCTTCGTCAGCCGTCAGCCAATCATACTTCTTGGCCACTTTGCCCTTCGATACGTTCAGGTAGGGCGTGACGATGAATCCATATTCGTTGACCTTCGCAAAGGTGGAGAGCGAGGAGATCAGACCGATGTTCGGGCCTTCCGGCGTTTCAATCGGGCAGATACGGCCATAGTGCGAGCTGTGAACATCGCGCACTTCAAAGCCGGCACGGTCACGGTTCAAACCACCCGGTCCCAATGCAGAAAGACGGCGTTTATGCGTCAGCTCCGAAAGCGGGTTGGTCTGGTCCATGAACTGGGACAGCTGGCTGCGACCGAAGAAATCCTTGATCACGGCGGACAGCGCCTTCGGATTGATGAGCTTCTGCGAAGAGAGGCGGTCAACCGTCGTATCGAAAATCGTCATGCGCTCTTTCACGAGGCGCTGGATACGGGCGAGACCAACACGGCACTGGCCTTCGAGCAGTTCTCCGACCGTACGGATGCGGCGGCTTCCGAGATGGTCGATATCGTCAAGCGTTCCCTCGCCCTTGCGGATCATGAGCAGATAGCGCAATGCTTCCACCACGTCTTCGACTTCCAGCGTAAGGGAATCGCTCTTGATACCCAGCTTCTGCTGGATTTTGTAGCGCCCTACCCGGCTCAGGCTGAAGCGTGCTTCATCGAAGAAGAGGCGCTTGATCATCTGGCGGGCGGAGGCCGTGGTCGGCGGATCGCCCGGACGGAGCTTCTGGTAGAGATCCTTAAGCGCTTCATCGACGGTGCGGGTGGTGTCGGCTTGTACGCTCTTGAGAAACTGGCCCTGATCCCAGGAAACATCCACCACGGAAATCTTCTTGTAGCCGGCGAGTTTCATGCGCTGGATCATATCGACCGTTAACGCATCGTAGCGGCGGCCGATCACCGATTCGGAATCGGCGTCAACCACATCGTCGCTGAGCACCAGGTTTTCCAGATCGGCTTCCTTGATGCCGCTCTTGCTGAGTGAGAATACCTTGAACTTATAGTACAGGCCCAGGATTTCCTCATCGGTCGCATAGCCCAAAGCACGCAGGAAGGTCGATGCCAGGAATTTGCGGCGGCGGCGTTTGCGGTCGAGATAGATATAGATCAGATCGCTGGTATCGAACTGCGCCTCGATCCACGAACCATGGTCCGGGATGATGCGGAACGAATGCAGCATGGTTCCGTTGGCATGCTGGGTCCGTTCAAAGCAGATGCCCGGCGAGCGATGCAGCTGGCTGACGATCACGCGTTCGGCACCGTTGACGACAAAGCTGCCGCTATCGGTCATCAGCGGAATCTCACCCATGAACAGGGTGTCTTCGCGCAGGTCTTCGCCTTCACGAAGTTTGAACGTCACATACAGCGGAGCCGAAAAGGTTTCGCCTTCGCGTAACGACTCGAGATGGTCGAGTTTCGGCTTCTTGATTTCGTAGCTGACGAAGTCCAAAGCGATTTGGCCATCGTAACTTTCGATCGGGAACGCCTCACCTAGCACAGATTGCAGGCCCATTTTCTTCCGCTTGGAAGGAGAAATGTCCTGCTGTAAAAAGTCCCGGTAGGAATTCAGTTGGATTTCAATCAAGTCAGGCGCTTCTAGCGCGTCGGTCAGTTTGCCAAAGTTTTTTCTATCAGCCATTCCGCACCTTCAGGTTTATATTGGATAACGCTTGTTCCCCTTTGGGTTTCAAAGGGGAACAATCTTAGATGCCATCGCATGCGATGGCGCAATCAGTCAGAATCTGGCAAACCCGCAGGTTTACTTGAGTTCGACGGTTGCTCCAACACCTTCGAGCTTTTCTTTCCAGGATTCAGCGTCAGCCTTGTCAATCGCAGCCTTGACGGTAGCCGGAGCGCCATCAACGAGCTCCTTGGCTTCCTTCAGACCGAGACCGGTCAGACCGCGGAGTTCCTTGATCACCTGGATCTTGGAACCACCGACTGCAGTGAGGACCACATCAAAATCGGTCTTCTCAGCAGCAACGGCGCCACCTTCGTCGCCAGCGGGAGCTGCGACTGCAACGGCTGCAGGAGCAGCTGCGGTTACACCTAAACGGTCTTCCAGAGCTGTGACCAGCTGAGAGAGTTCGAGAACCGAAATGGTTTCAACCCAATCAACGAATTCTGCCATCTTGCCTTCGAGTACTACTTCATTTTTTACTTCTTCGGACATTTTGTACCTCCTTGAACTGCTATCTAATTCAAACTGTTATGCTTCTTGTTCTTTTTTGTCTTTCACCGCGCTTAGTACATACACCAAGCTCGCAACCTTCTGGTTCATTACGCCGACCAACTGGCTGCACGGAGCCTGCAGGGTGGCGAGCAATATGGAGCGCATTACATCCTTCGATGGAAGCTTAGCGAGTGCGACCACATCCTGAGCACTTACGGCTTTGCCTTCGACAAAACCACCCTTGATGACCGGCTTCTGGTTGGCTGCGGTAAATTTCTTGATGACCTTGGCGACCTCAACCACATCGCCGTCCCCGTAGATCATCGCGGTTTGGCCCTTGAGGAGCTCCGAGATATCTTCGGACATGGCCCGATTGAGCATGCGGTTCTTAACGACATTGAAGGATGCGCCATTTTCATTCAGCGAGTTCTTAAACTCGGTGGTCATGGGCATGTCCATACCGTCGTAATCGGCGAGAATCATGTACAACGCACCGGAAATGCGCCCTTCGATCTCGGCGGCCATCGTCACCTTTTCAGGTCTCTGTTTATTTTCAGGTTTCATTCAAATAACCAACCCTTCTATGCGGTAATTTCCTTGAGCGCAACCCGCAGGCCGGGGCCCATGGTGCTCGAAATGGTGCAACGTTTGATATAGGTGCCTTTTGCACTGGCCGGCCGGGCGTGATTGATCGCCTCGACGACAGCCCTTGCGTTTTCAAGCAGTGCCGTCTTCTCAAACGAACGCTTGCCGAAAGGAACCGCAATGTTTCCATTACGGTCCATGCGGAACTCGACTCGCCCCGCCTTGAGCTGGTTAACGGCTGCTGCCGTATCGTCGGTAACCGTACCGGTTTTCGGATTCGGCATCAGACCACGAGGGCCCAGCACGCGGGCGACCTTGCGTACTTCTTTCATCGCATCCGGTGTGGCAACGGCGGCATCGAAGTCGGTCCAGCCATCCTGTACCTTCTTGATCAGGTCTTCGAAGCCGACTTCAGCGGCACCTGCGGCGCGGGCGGCTTCGGCGGCATCGCCGGTAGCGAAGACGATTACGCGCACATCCTTGCCGGTGCCGTGTGGCAGCGCAACGGTCGAACGAACAGACTGGTCCGATTTGCTCGGATCGACGCCCATTCGGAAAGCGAGCTCGAATGTTTCATCGAATTTTGCGGTCGGGTTGGCCTGAAGGAACGCGACAGCGTCTTCCACGCTGTAGTCGGTCTCCTTACTCACCAGCTCCGCAACCCCTATATATTTTTTTCCATGCATAGCCATGATTATTCTACCTCGATTCCCATGCTGCGCGCGGTACCTTCGATGATACGCACTGCCGCATCTATATCATGAGCGTTAAGGTCGTCCTTCTTGACTTCAACAATCTCTTCAATCTGTGCGCGGGTGACTTTACCCACCTTGTCGCGATTTGGAACGCCGGACCCCTTGGCCAGACCGGCCGCCTTCTTCAGCAGCACTGCCGCCGGAGGACTCTTGGTAATAAACGTGAAGCTGCGGTCGCTATATACGGTGATGACCACCGGAATAACCATTCCCGCCTGACTCTGCGTTGCGGCGTTGTACGCCTTGCAGAACTCCATGATGTTCACACCGTGCTGACCCAGCGCCGGACCTACCGGCGGGGCCGGGTTTGCCGCTCCTGCAGGGATCTGCAGCTTGATGTATCCTGTGATTTCCTTCGCCATAACAATCCTCTATCAAATTTATTCGGCCGAGCGTTCAACTTGCCAATACTCGAGTTCCACCGGCGCAAAGCGACCGAAGATCGACACCGAGATTTTCAGTTTTCCACGTTCCGGATCGACCTCCTCGATCAATCCGCTGAAGTTCATGAAGGGTCCGTCGGTAATCTTTACCATCTCGCCCGGTTCGAACATGATCTTCGGCGCAACTGCTTCCTTCTTCTCTTCGATCTGGTGGACGATGGTACTCACCTCGTCATCGCTCAGCGGAGCGGGCCTTTCGCCTCCCAGGAAACCGATCACACCCGGTGTGTTCTGGATAAAGTACCAGGCACGCTCGTTGAAGCCGTTGTCCTCGTTATACAGACTGATGTCGATCAGCACGTATCCCGGGAAAAACTTCCGGTTCACTGTCGTTTTCTTGCCTTGCCTAACTTCGGAGACCGTCTCGGAAGGTATGAGCACCTCGCCGATCACGTCTTCCATTTCCTCCTGCTGCACACGGCTGGTAATGTTCTTCTGAACCTTCAGCTCGTGACCGGAAAGCGCGTGTAGAATGAACCATTGTTTTGGCATTATCGTTATCCCTACCGAATAAACTAATGGATGATGAACCGCAGCAACCCCATATTGACGAGGTCGCAAAGGCCCACAAACGCGCCCAGGATGATCACGGAAATAATCACTACCAAGGATTGGCCGAACAGTTCCTTGCGGGTCGGCCAAGCGCACTTGAGCAGTTCAACCTTCACCTCTTCGAAGAAGGTCTTCATATTTCCAACACTCTGGGTCAGTTTATTCATGGTGCTTTCCCGTTTTCAAAAAGTGGCAGGTCGGAAGGGATTCGAACCCCTAACAGCCGGTTTTGGAAACCGGTGCTCTACCAATTGAACTACCGACCTGTGGTCAAATCTCTCAACTACTTGGTCTCGCGATGCAAGGTATGCCGCTTGTCACGCGGGCAATATTTCTTGACTTCACGGCGACTGGTTTCCTGCTTCTTGTTGCGGGTACCGGTGTAGTTGCGCTCTTTGCACTCAGTGCAGGCCAGAGTAATTATATCTCTTGGCATGGTATATCGTCCTGTTCGTTTTAGACGGGGTTGGGGCAGGTCATACCTGCCCGTCGCCCGATGTGATATCCACGTTACGCCGTAATTTCGATCACGCGGCCGGCACCTACGGTACGGCCACCTTCACGAATCGCGAAACGCATGTGCTGTTCCATCGCGATCGGAGTGATCAGCGTGACTTCCATGGTGACATTGTCGCCAGGCATAACCATCTCAACGCCCTCGGGCAGCTGGATGTCGCCAGTAACATCGGTCGTACGGAAGTAGAACTGCGGACGGTATCCCTTAAAGAACGGGGTATGGCGACCGCCTTCGTCCTTGGACAGAACGTAGACTTCACCCTTGAAGGTCGTGTGCGGATTGATAGAGCCGGGCTTGGCCAGAACCTGACCGCGCTGTACGTCTTCTTTCTTCGTGCCGCGCAGCAGGATGCCGACATTGTCGCCAGCCTGACCTTCGTCGAGGATCTTGCGGAACATTTCAACACCGGTGCAGGTGGTGGTAGCAGTATCCTTGATACCCACGATTTCGACGGTGTCACCCGTGTGGATCATACCACGCTCAACACGGCCGGTCACCACGGTGCCGCGACCTTCGATCGAGAACACGTCTTCGATCGGCAGCAAGAAGGCCTGGTCGGTAAGGCGTTCCGGTTCCGGAACCCAGCTATCCAGTGCTTCCATGAGTTCCTGAATGCAGGCAGCATCGGGGCCGGAAGGATCGCTGATGGCCTTAAGGGCCGAACCGCGAATGATGGGAGAATCTTCTTCAAACTCGTACTTGGCGAGCAGCTCCTGAATTTCCATTTCGACGAGCTCGATCAGCTCTTCGTCGTCAACCAGGTCGCACTTGTTGAGGAAAACAACAATTTTCGGTACACCCACCTGGCGGGCCAGGAGGATATGCTCACGAGTCTGCGGCATCGGGCCGGACGGCGCTTCAACCACGAGAATCGCGCCGTCCATCTGGGCAGCACCGGTAATCATGTTCTTCACGTAGTCGGCGTGACCGGGGCAGTCAACGTGCGCATAGTGACGCTTGTCGGACTCGTACTCAACGTGCGAAGTCGCGATCGTCAGAATCTTGGTGGAGTCGCGACGACCCTGGGATTCCGATGCTTTGGCAACGCGGTCATATGCGATGTATTCAGCCAGCCCCTTGGCAGCCTGAACGCAGGTGATACATGCGGTTACCGTAGTTTTACCATGGTCAACGTGACCAATCGTGCCCACATTCACGTGGGGCTTTGTCCGTTCGAATTTATCCTTAGCCATTTTTATTACCTCCTGAATCTTTCTCAGTTAACACTTACTTCAAAACCGAATAATTGGAGCCCATGAGCAGATTTGAACTGCTGACCTCATCCTTACCAAGGATGCGCTCTACCAACTGAGCTACATGGGCATCGCCTATTCATTAAAAACAGACAAACAAACCCCGCGGCACACCGGTAATGAATGTGCTCGCAGTGCCTAGTTTAATTAAAAAAAACTACCTCATCTAGCCACAGCTATTTCGGCAAATAAGACGGCGTACTTTATAGAAAGCGGATTGGGTGTCAACCTCGAAGCTGAAAAAAGTTCAGCAAATTCGCGGCCAGGGGTCGGAGGCCAGAATCCCCAATGTTCTCAGGGCTTCGAGCTGCGTATGAAGCACGGTTTTCTCCACGAAGTCACCAACAATCGATCCAATCTTTTTCGTCTCGCGTCCATGCGATCAGTTTTTCAAGATTTTCAAGGCTTTTTCAGCCTGGTTCGCTGGAACCACGGAAGCCGACTTGCTCTCGTTGGCACTATATAAAAGGATCGAATCCCAACCGTTCAGAGACTCCGGAAATCGTTTTTGATGTCGGAATGTCCGTTTCCTCAAACAAACGGCCCACGATCGGCCTTCATTTAATTCGTTCGGCAGGGTCGCCACGCCGCCACGCGTCGGATCGCTCGTCAAGCGGGCCGCCACACGCAGGGCACCGCGATATGCAAGGTGTTCGACCTGGCCATCGGCATGACGGGCCAGAGTGAAAAAACCGTCCGGCGCCTCAATATCCCATACGAAAAAGTCTATGTGCATCCGATGAGCCATGCATCCTACTATCCCGGAGCGCAACCGCTGACCCTCAAGTTGCTGTTTACGCCCGACACCGGCCGTATTCTTGGAGCGCAGGCTGTTGGAGCCGACGGGATCGACAAACGCATCGACGTTCTGGCCACGGCCATCCGTGCCGGATTGACAGTCTATGACCTCGAGGAGCTGGAGCTGAGCTACGCGCCTCCCTACGGCTCGGCCAAGGATCCGGTCAACTTTGCCGGTTTTGTAGCCGCGAATACGCTGCGAGGCGACGTGGATCTGTGCCATGTCGACGATATGCGCAACCCTTCGGATTCGCAGAAGATCCTGGATGTGCGTACCGAGCGGGAGGTCTCGTTCGGAACCATTCCGGGAGCACACCATATTCCAATAGACGAACTGAGACCCCGTATCGACCAACTCTCCAAGGACGTGGAATGGCTCGTCTTATGTCAGGTGGGTCTGCGCGGATATCTTGCATGCCGCATCCTGAAGCAGCACGGATTCAAATGCCGGAATCTGACGGGCGGATACAAGATCTGGACTATGTGTGAGCAATGAACGGTGCATCAGGCGATTCGGCCGCTAATCTATTGTCTGGCACCGCAAACAAGGAAACGGCACTATCCGACCCTTCACAAAAAGAACGGAATCGAGATATGGCACACCCCAAACAGGAAAAAAGGTTCCCGCTGAAGTACATCGTGGCCATGATGGCAGTCGCGTGGGTCGTTGTGAGCGCCATACTCCACCTACCCCCTTCCAGTTGGTTTCAGGACGCCATCAATGCCGCACCGCAGACTATAGACGCGGAATCACAGAAGGCTCCATTCCCCGAAAAGCCGCCCTTCCGCTTCGGCAGTCGCGCTCTGGCGGGTGTATGCAGTGAATACGGGCTCGATGCAGCTTCCATCACGCGGGAATTGGAGGGCTTTGCCATCGAGGCCAAGCCCGCGTGGTCGATCAAACGCATCGCCGAAGAAAACGACATGGAACAGGCTGCCCTGTTCGAAGTGATACGGGAACTCTCGCTGGATCGCGGATAACCGTTAGATGTGCTCGACTAGATACTGCTTCACCGCATCGACATCGTTGGCGATGGCATCGCAGCGCGTTTCAGCATCGGCCAGCGCATCGAGCGTCGGATGATGGACCTCCTCGCCGATGGCATCGACAATGGCCTGCGTAAACTTGGCCGGAGGTGCCGTGGCGAGACAAATGGTCGGTGCCTCCGAAGATAAATGCTTTTCGGCTACGCATACGCCGACGGCCGTATGCGGATCGAGCACATAGCCGTATGCCTCGTGGTAGCGCCTGATAGTTTCTAGCGTGGCGGCGGTGTCTCCGCGACCCGCCACAAACAAGTCATCGACCACGCCGTTGCTGTTCAGCGGCACGCAGAGTTCGCCTGATTGAGAGAAATCGGACATCAGGGCCGTGAGTTCAGCGGCATTCTGATCCACCTTGTAGTAGAGATAGCGCTCGAAATTACTGGCCACCTGGATATCCATCGACGGGCTGATGGTCGGCACCACCCCGGTCATGCCGTAGACCCCGCTGTTGAAGAAACGGGAGAGAATATCGTTTTCGTTGGTGGCAAGAATCAGCTTGCTGATTGGTAGCCCCATTTGCTGGGCCAGATAGCCCGCAAGAATGTCGCCAAAGTTTCCGGTCGGAACCGAAAACCGGATAGAAGACGCACCGGTCTTGGCCATGACACGAAAGGCGGAGTAGAAATAATAGACCGTCTGTGCCAGCACGCGCGCCCAGTTGACCGAGTTGACGGAACCGAGCGAGTGAGCGGTCTTGAACGGCACATCGGCAAAGGTGGTTTTCATGATGTGCTGGCAGTCGTCAAACGTGCCGTCGACCGCGAGGTTGAAGACGTTGTCGTCCAGCACGCTGGTCATCTGTTTTTCCTGCAACGGACTGGTGCGCCCGGCCGGATGCATGATGAAGATATTGATGTTGGGCTTACCGCGCACGCCGTGTATCGCCGCGCTCCCGGTATCGCCGCTGGTCGCTCCCAGAATGTTCAGCTCGCCGCCGCGCCGTTCAAGAATATAGGCAAACAGGTTGCCGAGAAACTGCAGGGCCACATCCTTGAAGGCAAGAGTCGGTCCATGGAAAAGTTCCAGAATATGCACCTCGCCCACCGCCTTGGAAGGCGCCACCTCAGGATGGTCAAAGGTCGCATAGCTGTCATTGACCAGTTTCCGGAGATCGGCGTCCGGAATATCGGTGGCAAAGAGACGCATCACCTCGAACGCCAATTCGGCATAGGTAAGGTCGGACCACGAAGCCAATTGATCGGCAACGCTTGGCAGCGTCTCGGGCGGCAACAGCCCGCCATCGGGCGCCAGCCCGGTCATGATCGCGTCCTGAAAACCGATGGGTGCCATCTGCCCGCGTGTACTGATATATTTCATGTGATTCATCCCGAAAAATTTGAAGACCGATCATTTCATTACCATCCGGCCCCATGGAAGTTTAAATTGATGCTTATGCACGGAGGCGAGATCCAGCGCAGAACAAGAACGCAATAAATGACCATGCCCATTTGAACCAGATTCGCTTTGCAAACCCACTCTCGGGCACGTTAGCCTGTCCGCAACCAATACTGGGATACGACCATGAACCTGAACCAGCAAATCGAAGATACCGTAACGCAGCTTGTTCCGCTCTATGCACAGGAGGAGGCCGACCTGCCGAACCGCCCCCTCTGGGCCCACCCCGAAATCGAGCAGGTGGTCGAAATGCTGCGCCTGCTTTCCGATGTGCTGTTTCCGGGAAAACACCTGCCGGAACCAGCTGATTTCAGGCAATTCTTCATCCAGCAGCTGAACACCACCGCCAAAATTCTCCGCGAGGAGATTGAAAAGGCGTTGCCGATCCGCTGGATGGGGGCCGCCGACCTGCATGAAAACCGCCCTCCAATAGACGACGTCGAACAGGCCGCGACGGAGATCGTCAACCATTTCATCGCGACGCTGCCCGATATTCGCGCCCATTTGATCGATGATGTCAGGGCCGCCTACAATGGCGATCCCGCCGCGCTGAGTTATGCCGAGGTCAAACTGGCCTATCCGGGAGTTGTGGCCATTACCTCCCACCGAATCGCCCACGAACTCTACAAGCTCGACGTCCCGCTGATTCCGCGCATCATGAGTGAACAGACTCATTCGACAACCGGCATCGACATCCATCCCGGTGCCACCATCGGCAAAGGATTCTTTATCGACCACGGCACGGGCGTAGTCATTGGCGAAACCTGCCATATCGGCAATAACGTTAAGCTCTACCAGGGTGTGACCCTCGGGGCGAAAAGCTTTCCGCTCGACGAGCATGGGCGACCCATCAAACATATCCAGCGACACCCCACCGTCGAGGACGGCGTCGTGGTATACGCAAACAGCACGATTCTTGGCGGCGACACGGTGATTGGTCGCGACTCCGTTGTGGCCGGCAATGTCTTCCTGATGCAGAGCATTCCGCCGGGCAGCCTGGTTTCGCGCACCGAAAGCGGTGTCGTGGTCCGGACCCGGGAAACACCGGGCGCCGGCGCGGGCATCTAGCCGGAACGTCGCGATCCTGCCGCATGGATCGACGAATAAATTGACTTGTGAACATCTATATTCACCATATTGAACGCGTACTGCCGCAACACGCCTACCAGCAGGACTACGCCCGCGACCGCATGGTTGGATGGATGCCGGGCAAGCGCAACCGCCGCCTGATCCAGGGCATATACGATCATTCCGGGATTGAGACGCGATACAGCGTCCTGCCGGATTTCGGGCCCAACACCGAGCCCGTATTGTTCAGGGAAGACGAACAGGGTCGGATCATCGAACCTTCCACCGGAGACCGCAATCGCTACTACCGTGAATGCGCGAGCGAACTGGTGGTGGAGGCAGGTCGCGAGGCGCTTGATAATGCGGAGGGCTTTTCGGCCAGCGACGTCACCCATGTGATCACGGTCTCCTGTACGGGTTTCTACAACCCGGGACCGGACCTCGACCTCATCAAGGGGCTGGATCTGGCGGAAAGCACCGAACGCTACAACATCGGGTTCATGGGCTGCTACGCCGCTTTCCCCGCCCTGCGCATGGCGCACCAGTTTTGTCAGGCCCGCCCGGAGGCGGTGGTCCTGATCGTCTGTCTCGAACTCTGCTCGCTCCATCTGCAGTTCCGCGAGAAAGCCGACAGCCTGCTGGCCAACGCCCTGTTTGCCGATGGTGCAGCGGCGGTCCTTGTAAGTGCCCGTAGTCCGGCAAAGAATCGACCTGCGTTGTCGATCGAATCATTTGCATCGGCGCTGGCTCCCGAAGGGGACAGCGAAATGGCCTGGGAGATCGGCGACCGCGGTTTCGATATCCGTCTCTCCTCCTATGTACCGAATATCATCGCCGCAAACATCGGCAAGATGGTTGATGATGTCCTCAGGAAGGCACCATGGCAGCAGGATGATATCGGCACCTGGGCGGTTCATCCCGGCGGACGCTCCATTGTCGACCGCGTCGAAAAGGAACTGAACCTGAACCCGGAACAGCTGGAAGACTCGCGCGAAACGCTTCGTCAATATGGAAACATGAGCAGCGTTACCGTGCTGTTTGTGCTTCACCGAATTCTCAACCGCAGCGGACTGGACAAGGAACACCCCATTTGCGCAATGGCCTTCGGCCCCGGCCTGACCATCGAAACCGCATTAATGGAATATCAACCTGCAGTAACACCACCTAACACAACCCATCGGAAATGAACTCCAACTTCAGGTACAGATGAAAACAGACGCTGATGCCATCATCATTGGTGCCGGGCCTGTGGGCCTGTTACTAGCCAATCTACTGGGACTGCGTGGACTGCGCGTTATTGTCGCCGAACGCCAAACACAGTCTCCCAAGAGTTCGATGGCCATCGGCATTACCCCGCCATCACTGAGCATTCTAAAGGAACTGGCCCTCGACCATGAGTTTATCGAATGCGGCATCCCCATTACCACCGCCTCCGTTTTCGAGCGCGGCAAGCGTCTGGGCTCCGTAGACTTTTCGAAGCTCCCGTCGGAACACCGCTGCATTCTCTCGCTCCCGCAGGCAACGACCATATCTATCCTGCGAAAGCAGCTAAAGAAAGTCCCCTCCGTGCTCCTTCTCGACGGCATGCAGTTCATTGAACAGAAAGAAGGGTTGAACCGTATTCAGGTGCGCCTGCAGGATGTGAATACATCGGCGTACTCGGACTATTCCGCCGCCTATCTGGTGGGATGCGACGGCTATCGAAGCGCGGTCAGGAATCATATTCAGATGCCCTTTCCCGGCCATTTCTATCGCTCGCAGTTTTTCATGGCCGACTTCCGTGACCACACGGCGTGGGGATCGGAGGCGAGGCTCTTTTTCGGGGTCCATGGCTCCGTCGAATCCTTTCCTCTTTCTGCCGGAATGCGGCGCTGGATAATCCAGGTTCCGTTGCAGGTGCAGCTCGATGAATCCAATATAGGAGCTACGGTAGTTGAACAGGTGAAAAGGAGAATCGGAACCGGCCTTTCCGTCCATGATGCCGTTTTTGAAAGCTTCTTTCGCCCACAGCGCCATGTGGCCGAAACCTATGTTCGGGGGCGTGTTTTACTTTGTGGCGATGCCGCCCATGTCATGAGCCCAATCGGTGGCCAGGGAATGAATATCGGATTTGCCGATGCCGCCCACCTCGCCCGGACACTCACTGGCGCACTCGAAACGCCGGAAGCCGCAAACCAGCTGTTCGGGACTTATACCACTACCCGCAGGCACGCCTTCAATGTGGCCGCCAACCGCGCTGCACGGGGGATGTGGTTAGGAACCCGCAGGGGCCATATTCTCTCTTTTCTGCGGCAGGGACTGATCGGCCACGTTTTATTCCGTCCCACCATACGTGAACGACTTGCCCGCTACTTTGCCATGCTTACCATCCCCGGCAATACTCCCTTAGATCACTCATCAAAGGTGCGCGGCCATGTTTCCTGATCTCTCCACCCGTTCCGGTATGGCCGAGCTGATGGACGATCCGTGCTGTTCGGAAGAGCTCCTGCTGCGCACTGTGAAACAGTTTGCTTCGATCAACCGGCTGGTCGCTCGCTACCGGACCATCCTCAAACGGTGGGTTCTGGCCGACATGCTCATGGAACCGAACCGCTCCTATCATCTGGTGGATATGGGTGCCGGTGGTTGCGATATCGGAGTCTGGCTGCTCCATACCGCCCGGACGCTCGGACTCAACCTGCGTATTACCGCCTGCGACCTCGATCAGCGCATCATTGATTATGCGCGCGCAACCTATGGCCATATCGACGGATTGACCATCCGACAGGCCGATGTACTGGTCGGTCGATTCGACGAGCCGGTCGACTTTGTCTTCGCCAACCATTTTCTGCACCATCTCTCAAACGACCATATTATTGATTTAATCCGCCTCTGGCAGCCGCAGGTCCGACACCGCATGGTACTCAGCGATCTGGAGCGCAATCGATTATCCTACCTTGGATTTTCCTTATTTGCGCACATCTACCGCAACAGCTTTTCCCGCGGCGACGGCCTCATCTCGATCCGGCGCGGATTCAGGGTCTGCGAGCTGGAATCATTGGCCGGGAAAGCTCTTGGGAATGATTCCTGCCGCGTACACCGGCTTGCTCCCGGACGGCTGGCCCTGTGCATCGAAGGAAAGGGGCCGGAAAACACCTAAGCCGAGGAATTTCCGTAAATAGCAGAATCCCCCATTTATTCGGAAAAAACACTAGACTTGCCAGAGGGGTTCCCATATAAATCCACCTCTTTTGCGCGATCCCCCGATCCCGCATTGGAATAACTTTATTAAACGAACGGTGCTATCATGCCTAAAATGAAGACAAAAAAATGTGCAGCCAAACGGTTTAGCAAAACCGGTACCGGCAAGTTGAAGCGCAATCACATGGGCGGCAGCCACATCCTGTCGAACAAGAATCGTAAACATAAACGGAAACTGCGCAGTCAGGACATCGTCGATAAGGCCGATATGAAGCGCATCACCCCGTTCATCTAATTGCCGGAGAACTGAATCATGCCAAGAGCAACCAATGGACCGGCCTCGCGCCGCAGAAGAAACAGCCGCCTGAAGCTCGCCAAGGGTTTCCGCGGTGCACGCAGCAAGCTTTTCCGTCAAGCCACGGAAGCCGTCGACCGCGCACAGGCCATGGCCTATGTGCATCGTAAGCACAAGAAGCGCGATTTCCGTCGCCTTTGGACCGTCCGTATTAACGCGGCATGCCGCATGGGCGGAATCAACTACAGCCGCTTTATCGACGGGCTGAACAAATGCGAAATCAAACTTAACCGCAAGATGCTCTCCGAGATTGCCATTCACGATCCGGTCGGCTTCACCAAAGTGGTTGAAACGGCAAAAGCCAAGGTTTGCTAGACTGCCTTCCTATGCTTCGCAAAGACCGTCCGAATGGGCGGTCTTTTTTTGTGCACTTTTGGGAGTGCGCTGGCTCGACAGCGCTTTTAAAGCGGCGTCGAGCCGCCGCACTCCATATTATTTCTTCCATTCGTCCAAGCCTTAGAATATCGTTTCCAACCATTGGAAATTCATCGGAGCACATGAAATGATTAAACAAGCCATTGCCAAACTGGTTGCCAGGGTAACCCTCACCCGCGAGGAGGCTTCCGCCGCCATGACCGATATCATGTCGGGTGAAGCCACCGAAGCGCAGATAGGGGCGTTCATTACGGGATTGCGGCTGACCGGAGAAACGCCGGAAGTGATCGCCGGCTGCGCCGAAGTGATGCGCGCAAACGCCACTCCGATCAAGTGCGACGATCCCAACGCGATCGACATTGTCGGCACCGGCGGTGACGGCGCCCACACGTTCAACATCTCCACCACGGCGGCCTTTGTTATTGCCGGCGCAGGCGTCACGGTGGCCAAGCATGGCTCTTATGGTGTATCCAGCAAGTGCGGCAGCGCCAACGTCCTTTCTGAACTCGGTGTCCATATCCAGTATTCCCCTAAACGCATGGAGGAATGTCTCGCCGAGCTCGGCATTGCCTTCCTGTTCGCGCCCGGACTGCACCCGGCCATGAAGCACGTCGTAGGACCCCGCCGGGAACTGGGCATCTGGAGCATCTTCAATATTCTTGGCCCGCTCTGCAATCCGGCCGGCGTCCGGAACGGGATCATGGGCGTGTTCAAACCCGAGCTGGTCCCGATTGTCTCCGATGCCTGCGCCCAGCTGGAGATGAATCACCAGTTTATCGTACACGGCAATGACGGACTCGACGAATTCACTACGACCACCACGACGATGGTCACCGAAATTCGCCGCGGAAAAATAGAATCCTATGAAGTCCAGCCCGTCGGGCTCGGTCTTGCAACGGCAACCGCCGCAGATCTAGTCGGCGGCGAACCGGCCGAAAATGCGGCGATTACCCGCGCCATCCTCAACGGCGAAAAAGGCCCGAAGCGCGATATCGTTCTCCTCAACGCCGCCTTTGCCATAATGGCCAGCGGCAAAGTCGACAACCCGCAAGCCGGCATCGCCATGGCGATTGAATCCATTGAATCGGGCGCGGCGCTAGCCAAACTCGAAGACC
Source organism: Pontiella sp. (assembly GCA_964195195.1). Taxonomy (GTDB): domain Bacteria; phylum Verrucomicrobiota; class Kiritimatiellia; order Kiritimatiellales; family Pontiellaceae; genus Pontiella. The sequence goes on from CAXMPN010000002.1 coordinate 26,614, forward strand.
TTGCAAAAATGTCACGGGAGTAAAGATATGAAAATCCGATTCCACGTTCTTCTAGCGGTTGGCCTCCTGTCCTCGGGAGCGTTTGGCGCGTTGGACCGCTTACCGCGCGGCATGGAGGAATTAAATAAAAAGGGGGCCCTGGTTGATCTTGATGAAATCAAGGAACGGGGCTTCATCCGTGTGCTGACCCGTAACAATCCGGCGTGCTACTTCATGCATCACGGACAGCTGATGGGCTTTGAATACGAGATGGTCAACCGCTTCGCGAAACAGCATGAGCTGGAAGTCGTCGTGATTGTCCCGGAGAACTGGAGTGACATGGGCACGTGGCTGGAAGACGGCCGGGCAGATCTTATTGCGGCCACGGTTACGATGACATCGAAGCGGTTCGAAAATAAAAGGGACCTTCAGTTCTGCCACCGCTACGGCGAATCCTATGAACATATCGTGAGCCGCGCGAAGGACAAATCCATCCAATCCCCGGAAGATCTTAACGGCAGAACCATTCATGTGCGCGGATCCAGTTCCTATTTTGAGTCGCTTACGGAACTGAAGAAGCAAAAAAAACTGAACTTCCGGATCCATCAGGTTCCAGAGAACGAGGAAACCTATGAGATCCTCGAAAAAGTAGCGAACGGTGAATATGATCTGACATGTGCCGACCAGACCCTTCTTGACCAGAGCGTGCGAATGGGAGAACAAATCAGGCCCGTCCTTAAGCTGAACCCGCCCCGGCCGTATGGGTGGGTCGCCCGGAATAACCAGCCGCAATTGAAGGCGGCCGTGGATACATTCTTTAAAAAGGAACTGGGCGGCTCTGCCTACAACTCCATCTACAACCGCTATTTCAATCTGGCCCGAAATTCCAGACTCGAAGAAAAATTCATACCGGACGGCACCGGAGAGATTTCTCCGTATGATGACTTGGTTAAAAAGCATGCTGCCACGTATGAATTTCCATGGACGCTCATCTGCTCCCTGATGTTTCAGGAGAGCAGCTTCCGCCCTGACGCTGTTTCATGGTCCGGGGCCCAGGGTCTTATGCAGCTCATGCCGGCCACTGCGGGGGAAGTCGGCGTAAAGGATCCGTTTGATCCCGACGAAAGCATCCGGGGCGGCACCTATTACCTGAAGAAACAATATGATCGGGTCCCCGCCGAAGTGAATACCGTCAATCGTACGTGCTTTGCGCTGGCCTCCTACAACGGGGGCTACGGACACTTGATCGATGCCCGCAAGCTGGCTACTCAGCTCGGCCGTGATCCCAATGTCTGGGTGGGCAATGTCGATCATGCCTATTCTCTTCTATCGGAAGACTACTACGCAAAACGCGCAAAATACGGCTACTGCCGCAGCCCGGAAATCATCGGGTATGTCCGCAAGATCATGAGCCGGTATGTTGCCTATGACACGGCCGAAAAAAAGCCGTGACGACTTATAGGGCGTAACGGTTCCTTTTCCAACGCGGCATTCGCGGCGGACCATAGCGTCTACGCATCAAATCCGGCATCCGCTTGATCTTCCTCGAGAATTCGGCGGGTTTCGAAGAAGTGCTTGTAGAGGAATTCCTTGATCGGCTCCAGTCCTTCGCCGAGCTCGGCGGAGATGGGATACACCGTTTCCTGTGTGCGTTCTTCGAACTCCTTAAGGAACGTATCGGCGCCGGGTGAATCCATCTTGTTGGCCACCACGAGATAGGGTGTGCAGGAGAGCTCCTCCATATGCAGCTTCAGCTCCTCGCGCAGATGGAGAAAGTCGTCGGTAGGATTGCGGTCGTCGGTGCCGGCCATGTCGATAATAAACAGAATGAACCGGGACCGTTCGATATGACGCAGGAACTGGTGACCCAGCCCCACCCCTTCATGGGCACCGTCGATGAGTCCGGGAATGTCGGCGATACGCAGACGGCTGAAGTTGGGATACTCCATCGTACCGATGATGGGATTGATGGTCGTAAAGGGATAGGGCGCAATCTTGGGGTGCGCGTGGGTCAGCCGGCTTAGCAGCGTCGATTTGCCTGCATTGGGATATCCCACCAAACCCACATCGGCCATAAGCTTTAATTCAAGCCAAAGCACTTTTTCTTCGCCTGGCGTACCTTCGGTAAACTGGCGTGGTGCCTGGTTGGTGGACGTCTTGTAATGGATATTGCCAATCCCGCCGCGCCCCCCCTTGGCCACCAGCAGTTCCTCGCCAGGCTGGATCAGTTCGCCCACAAACTCATCGTTTTGAGCATCGAATACCACCGTACCGGGGGCTACCTTGACGATGCAGTCTTCGCTATTGCGTCCGTGGCAATTCGAACCCATACCGTGCTGCGCATGCTTGGCGCGCTGATGGGGCTGGTAGTAAAGCGGAAGGAGAGAATCCTCGTTGGCATCGCACCGGAGTATGACCGACCCGCCGTGGCCTCCATCGCCGCCGTCGGGTCCGCCCTTGGGAATATACTTTTCCCGGCGAAACGATACACAGCCGTTGCCGCCGTTGCCGGCGCGGATGTACAGCTTGACCCGATCCTTGAATACGACGTGTTTCATGAGCCGATGTTTTAAGCGTTAAGGGGTTAAGTGTTAAGTGTTAAGTGGTCAAGTTTTAGGCATCTTGGCATTTCGTGTTTGATACCTTGCTTAAAACTTAACACCCCAAACTTAAAACTGCCGAACGAAGTTCCGCCTAAAAGAAAAGGCGGGCCGGAACCCGCCTTTGCGTGCTTGGTTGAGCCTGTGTTAGGCCGTGACCTCTTCGCGAATGTGCACCTTGCGCTGGCGCTTGTCGAACTCGACGACGCCGTCCTTAAGTGCAAACAGGGTGTAGTCGCGGCCGCAACCCACGTTTACGCCGGGATGGAAACGGGTTCCAAGCTGACGCACCAGAATGCTGCCTGCCGTTACTTTCTGGCCACCGAAGCGCTTTACACCGCGACGTTGTGCATTACTGTCGCGACCGTTGCTGGATGAACCTTGTCCTTTTTTATGAGCCATAACGAACCTCCCGCAAAACTATGCGCTGATTTCTTCCACTTTGATTTTGGTCAGATCCTGACGGTGACCAATCTTACGACGATATCCCTTGCGGCGCTTTTTCTTGAAGGAATAAATCTTTTTGCCGCGCAGGTCTTCAACAACCGAAACCTTTACCTTGGCGCCGGATACCACCGGAGTGCCAATGGACAGCTCGCTACCGTTGGAAACAGCCAACACGTCGAATTCAACGCTGGAACCCGCCTCAACCTTGAGCAATTCCACATCGAGAACGTCGCCCTGTTGAACGCGATACTGTTTTCCGCCGGTTTCAATTACCGCATATGCTTCCATAAATTACCTCTATACCCTGCAAAGGGTTTTCTTTCCAAAAAATCAAGGGGCGGAAACTAAGGAATCGGCCCCGCACTGTCAACCCCAAACAAATCCAAAAAAACGGGCTTTTGCATCTCTTCTTCCAAAGAGCAGGCACTGTGCCCCGCCCTGATAAGAAATGCAAATGCCATATTCCCCATTTATGGACCCAAAGCGCCCTCTGCACACGTTCCGTCCCCACCGTGAACACGCATCAAAAAACTGCACAAAGCGGATTGACTCGATTCTGCCCAGAACGTATAAAGCACCTCCTTTTACGGGGGATTAGCTCAGCTGGGAGAGCGCGTGCATGGCATGCACGAGGTCATCGGTTCGATCCCGTTATCCTCCACCATTTTAAAACCCGCCAGACAGCACCTTGTAACGAGGTGCTGTTTTTTTTGATGGCTCACCTTACGACGGGCGAATGGCCTCGGAGATGCGCATGGAGCAGTCGGACTGATGACCTGATCGACCTCTTCGGGCGACAGGAAGGTGCGGCCGTATTCGCGGGCGCGCTTCGCACCAGGGTTACTCGGCTATTTGTGCGCGCGCTTGATCAGCGTGCAATAACCGAAGATGCCGTTGGCAATGCCGCGAGCGACGTTCTCGCGATAGCTCGAGCTGTTGAGCAGGCTCTCTTCGGGGGGGTTGGTCAGAAAGCCGCACTCCACCAATGCCGCCGGGCACGGAGCGTTCTTGAGCACGGCGAAACGGGCGCGCCGCAATCCACGGTCGTTGCGGCGGGTAGCCTTGACATGGTTGCTCTGCAGCGAAAAACCGAGTACGGCGTTGGCGGCATCATACTGGTTATTTTTCTGGGCCGACATATCCCCGCCCTGTCCATAGTGATTGCTCGACTCGCATCCCGGAGCGGTGGAGATAAAGGTTTCGACCCCGCTTGCGCTGGAATCCCCCGCTCCGTCAGCATGGATGCTGACAAACAGGTCTGCCCCCATCTTGTAGGCATAGTCTGAGCGCTGCCGAAGTGAGGGGAAGGTGTCGGTGGTGCGCGTCATGCGCACCGGAATTTTTTTGGCTTCCAGCAGCTTGCGTACGCGGTGGCTGATGTCGAGCACGACATCCTTTTCCCGAACCTTGTTCGGCCCGATCGCTCCCGTATCCTTCCCGCCATGACCCGGATCAAGCACCACCAGCTTCGGAACCCGCTTGGGCATATAGGCATAGGAGCGGAGTACGGGGTCGATCCCCTTCTTGAAATCGACTTCCTTGATCGACCAGCTGTTGCCCGATCCGCGGCACGGATGGTGCAACCAGAACATAATCCCGTTGATCCATGCACGGCGGCTGTTGACCTCAAACTCAATGCGGTTCCACTTGTTTTCAAGCCGCATCCGGTCCGATGCCTTCGACAGACGCATCGAGTAGAGCCGTGCGATGTACGAGAGCGAAACCGTTCCGCTGGAGGATGACGCAGCCTCGACGGTTCCTGACTGATATCCCGCGAGCAAGACGATGTGATAAAGAAACAGCTTTCTAGTGATCGGATGCATAAAACCTCGACGGCCAAGCTACTAAAAAGGATTTGTGTTTGGAAAGAGCCGATTGGAATCATTTGCGCATGCCGGTTTTTGATTTCCGATATTCAGGCCGCGCCGGCTCTACAAACACCCTATCGCCAGAACGCGATCACGGGAAATTCTTTACACTCCCCGCCTCCTGTTCCAAGCTACACGCGTTTAACAGCTTGATTGGAGTATAGCCATGGCCCTGCTTGAAACCCGCTTCGACTCACAGATCCTCGATCTATCGTTAGGCGTGAATGTGATTCTGCCAGAACATCCGCAGGCGTGGGCCACTCCACCGGCGGTGCTTTATCTGCTGCACGGTCTTTCCGACGACCACACTATCTGGAGCCGCCGCACCTCCATCGAGCGCTATGCCGCCGACTACAACCTTGCGGTGGTTATGCCGGACGCCTACAAGAGTTTCTACTGCAACATGGCGCACGGCTCCGATTACTGGGAATTCCTCTCCGATGAACTACCCATGCTGATCCATCGCTGGTTCAACGTGTCCGCCGATCCGCAGGCGACTTTCGTGGCGGGCATGTCCATGGGCGGCTACGGGGCCATGAAGCTGGCGCTGGGCAATCCCGGAAAATATGCCGCGGCCGCATCGATCTTCGGGTCGCTCGATATTGCCGCGCACATCCATGAGGAATGGGATGCCTCGCGGCAGCGCACGTTCGAAGCGGTGTTCGGCGATATCGCCGCCCTACCCGGATCAGACCATGATCTGATTGCCCAGCTTACGGAGTTGGACTTTATTCCCGAAACCGAGTTCTTTGTCTGTGTTGGCCGGGAGGATTATCTTTATCAGGACTCCGTCACATTCCGCGACCTAGCCATCGCAAAGGGGCTCCACCTCACCTACGAGGAATCCTCGGGCGATCATGATTGGGGATTCGCGGATCTCCATATCCAGCAAGTGTTGGAATGGCTGCCCATCGAAAAACTGGAATGCGTAACCAGTGAGTGAAGGTGCAAAGAACCCGGAAGCGTCGATTTCCCGATCGACCTGCGCCGTTCAGGAGAACGACACTCCCATGGGCTTCACCGCCTACCTGCACAAGCCCCGAGAAGGCACGGCGCATCGAGGCTGGTACAAACCCGGCCACCTGCCCCACTTTGATGCGGCAAAAGTCTACCAGCTCGTTACCTACCATTTGGCCGATAGCCTGCCAAAAGCGAAACTGGATCAGTTTGAGTTCGAACTTAAAACCGTTGACCCTAAACACATGGATGCCGAGCGACGCCAAAGGATCGAACAATGGCTCGATGCGGGGCACGGGACATGCGCCTTGAAGCATCCATCGTGCGCCCGGCATGTCGTTGATGCATGGAAGCATTTCGACGGAACCCGCTACAGGCTCATGGCATGGACGGTTATGCCGAATCATGTACACGTCCTGATACAGCAACTGGACAGCTATCGATTGGCTGACATCGTCGCTACCTGGAAAAAGTTCACAGCACGCCGAATCAACGCATTGTACGCTTCCGGGAGCGTCGATCTCCTGATCGACCTGCGCCGTTCAGGAGAACAACGCTCCAGGATACATCTCTGGCAGCGGGGCTATTGGGATCGGTTTATCCGAAATGAACAACACTTCCATGGAGCAATCGACTATGTCCTCAACAATGCGGTGAAGGCGAAGCTGGTAGATTCCGCAAAAGATTGGCCATGGAGCGGAGTAGCGACATCTATTCGGCGGCAGGGCCCTTCTCTCAATTGAACTCCGCCGTTCAGGAGAACGGCGCTCCCGGCCCATTTACTTCCGGGCAATATAGCGGGCAATGTCCTCGAGCCGGACAAAACCCACAGGATGCCTGCGTGCATCGACCACCACGGCACTGTGGCGCGGATTGCGGCGCAGGCGGTAGAAGGCCGACTTCAGGTTGCAGCTTTCGGGCAGGTTCAATACCTCTTCGACGTAGGGTTTGAGCAACTCTTCGTTGTCCAGTTTGCGGACCACCAGCGGAAACATGGACACCAGCCCCACGACGGAATGCCGATGAACCATGACCGCATCGGTGGTTTCCCGACGCGCGATCAGGCGCTTGAAGTCGGCCACCGTCGCCGTATCGGGGAGGCAGGGAATGTCGCTGATCGGCGTCATGATTTCGCGCACATGTATCCGATGCATCGCGGTAACGTTGTCGAGCATGCGGTTCTGGTGCGAAGTGATTACACCCTCCTTCTCGCCGGTCGAGAAATATTCCCGCAGCGCATCGGGCGACAGGCGGTGCAGGTCGCGACCGGCCGCGCTGTCCGCTCCGTGGGTCAGGAAACGAAACAACTGCTTGAGCAACCATGTAATGGGCAGCAGCAGGACTACCATCAGCCGAAGCAACCAGGCCAGGCGGTACATAAGCGTGTCGGACATTTTCCGGAACAGATTTTTAGGCCATAGTTCCGCCAGGAGGAACAGCGGAAACATCAGGGTAAGCGTTGCGGCCATTTCGGCCGTCCACGGAATAAAACCGAGCAGCATGCGGGTGGTGTCGAGTCCGGCCTCCATGTACAAGTCGGTCACCTCCTTGGAAACCATGAAGACCGCGATATTGTTTCCTATCAGCATGGTGTAGACGAAGATGTAGGGGTATCGCAAGAGCCGCGCAAGGGCCAGCGCGGAGCGTCGCCGGTCGAGTTCCCGATGGCGCAGGCGGATGCGGTTGACCATGTAGCTGCCGGTCTCGGCCCCCGAGAACAGGGCGCTAAACAGAAATGCCAGCACGATAATGATCACGGAGCCCAGGCTCATGCCTCGCCTCCATTCGTTCCGCCGACCAGTTCCAGCAACACGGTTTCAATGCGGTTCGAGCGTACCTGTTCGACCGTGAAGCGTAGATTGCCCATCTGGGCCACATCGCCCGGTTTCGGTAGTCGCTTGAGCAGCGAAACCACCAGCCCGCTCAAGGTATCCAGTGCAAGGCCCTGCATCATCTCCCGTGGCAGGAAGCCGACAAACAGGCTCCGCCACTCCCGGATGCCCAGACTGCCTTGCAGGCGATAAGTCGATGCCCCCAACTGCTCGACCGGTGGCGCTTCCATTACATCGAATTCCCCGACCACCTCTTCCAGCAGTTCCTCCAGGCATACCGTGCCCGCCAGTCCACCATACTCATTGACCACGCACACCATACGCAGGTCTTCCGAAAGGAATTCCTGCAGCATTTCATCGGCGCGTTTCGTTTCAGGGACGAATCGTACGGGACGGGCATGCTCCGAAAGCGGGCGATCGGGATGGCCGTCCACGTAAAGGTCGCGCACCTCCACTACCCCCACAATGTGGTCTTCCTCCTCTTCGTAGACCGGGATCAGTTCGAGCTGCTGTTCGGCGGCTTCGGCCAGCGCCTCGCCCGACGGGGCATCGGCGCGCCGGAACATTTGCTGTACGCGGGGCAACATCAGCTCACGGACCCGTATTTCGGGAAGATTTACGATATCTTCCACGATGGCCTTCTCCTGCTTTCCGAAACTCGGATCATGATGCGTGGCGTCGATGAGCATCTTTAGTTCATCCGCACCCAGTCGATGGTCCTGCTGGTCGG
>CAXMPN010000003.1:0-414 GCA_964195195.1 Pontiella sp.
GAAGAGGAAAAATACGAGGCCTTTCTTGCCGTTCCGATCCTGCGCGGGTTACGCCGGGTTGGTGCCCTGGTGGTTCAGGACGGCGTTGCGAACTATTTCGGGGCGAATGACACCAAAGCATTGCGGGCCATCGCTGCGCAATTGGCCTCGGTGATCGAAAACGTACGGTTGCTGAGCGGTGTGCGGGATGAAGCCGAAACCGCTGGAACAGCTCACTTGGTTAAAAAGATTGTTCCCCGGGAAAGTATCATCCGTGGACGTTCGGCCAGTACAGGAACCGCAATTGGAAGGGCTTTGACGCTGGACTCGAGCCTGCTGGAGAGCGGTCTGTTGCCCGACCAGGACGATTACACCTACTCCCTAGATGATTTTCTAAAGGCCATTGAGCAGACCGCATCGCAGATCAACAAGCTG
>CAXMPN010000003.1:465-15689 GCA_964195195.1 Pontiella sp.
CACTTGCTGATTCTGGAGGACGAGCTGTTTTCCGGGCGCATCGCCAACCTAATCGGATCCGGCACTCCGGCGCTAAAGGCCATTGCGACCGTTGTGGATGACCATGTTGATGTGTTTTCCCAAAGCAAGATGCCTTTGATCCGCGAGAAGGTGCTGGATGTAAAGGACCTGGGAAACCGTCTGATCCGGAACCTGCTGAACGAGGAAGCGGATGAGTCCGATTATCGCGGGCAGATCATTATCGCCCACGAGTTATTGCCGTCCGACATTCTGAAGCTATCGGCCGAAAACGTGGAAGGCTTCATTGTCTGCAGTGGCGTCACCTCGCATAACGCCATCATCTGCCGTTCGCTGGGTATTCCGATGGTGGCGGTCAGCCGTGAACAGGCGGATGGCATCGCAGAAGGAGAGCAAATGCTGATGGATGCCGAGCAGGGCATCATTTATCTGGAGCCGGGTGAGGAAGTCTATGAGCAGTACAAGAAGCTGGAGGCCACATGGAAGGCATTGCACAGCGCATCCAACGTAAAGCCCAAGACGCTGACGAAGTGCGGAGAGCGAATCCAGATTTTTGCGAACATCAATCTGCTCAGCGATTTAAAGCCTGCCAAGCAATTCAAGGCCGAAGGAGTGGGGCTCTACCGATCCGAATTTCCATTCATTGTGAGAAATGATTTCCCGAGCGAGGAAGAGCAGTTCGGGATCTACAAAAAGCTCGTCGACGAAATGGAGGGCAAATCCGTAACGTATCGAACCCTGGATATCGGCGGCGATAAAATGCTGTCATACTATTCCAACGTCAACGAAGCCAACCCGTTCCTGGGCATGCGCGCCATCCGGTTTTCGTTACAGAATAAGGACATATTCTGTCAGCAGCTACGCGCCTTCCTGCGCGCCGGTGCCGGGCATGACACCCGGATTATGTTCCCGCTGATCTCCTCCGTGGATGATTTTGACGCAGCTCGCGCCATCGTTCATGAGTGCATGGACGAATTGGAGGAGCTCGGCCAGCCCTTCAATCGTGATACCCAGCTCGGCGTTATGATGGAACTTCCTTCGGCGGTCGAAGTGGCCGAGGAGCTGGCACAGGAAGCGGACTTTCTTTCGATCGGCTCCAACGACCTGATTCAATATATGCTGGCGGTCGATCGGACCAACGAACTCGTATCCAAGTTCTACCTTGCGCATCATCCCGCCATACTGCGGGCAATCAACCGGATCGTTGCAGCTGCCCGCACACACAATAAAGATGTTTCCATTTGCGGTGCCGTGGCGGCCGATCCGCACATGCTGCCGTTCCTGCTGGGTGTCGGGATGAAAAAATTCAGTATAAATATGATCAATGCTCCCACAGTTCAGCGCATGGTCAATGGCATTACGTTGCAGGATGCCAAGGAAATGGCGGATAGCATGCTTGCTCTTGGCCGTATCAGCGAAATAGAAGCCTACTTGGCCGAACATGATCTAATGCCCTTTTCCGAGGCTTAGAACCGATTGCACTTCCGCTCTCTATGGGTCTGCCAAGAGGGGGGATTTCAAATTGCGTGGAAACTTTCCTGTATGCGTTTTCCGACTCCTTATTCTAAGACATAATTGTATTAATATTAATATATAGAACAGGACTGTCGTATATGAATTTATAGTTCTGTTTCATATATTTACGTAATATACACATCATCAAGTAGATGAAGAACATGTATCCCGGTGGCATACCTCGTGCAAAGAGGGCATTGTTCGACCAACTGTATGGTCGGGCAATTAATTGTGTAATTAACCGAGAGGATGCTTATGAAAAGATTAATGAAAACCGCGATGCTTGCGCTCGCGATGTGCGCCTTCGCTCTGCCGATGGCCACCATGGCGGAAGAAGCCGCGCCGGAAATTACCGCGGCGGAGGCCATGTTTACCGTAAACAATACCTGGATGATGGTTGCGACGTTCCTCGTCTTCATCATGCATCTGGGCTTTGCCTGCGTGGAAACCGGACTGACCCGTGCAAAGAATACCGTCAACATACTGTTCAAGAACCTCGCGATTGTTGCGATTGGTTTGCTGACCTACACGCTGATCGGGTTCAACCTGATGTATCCGGGGTTTGCGGAAGGCTCCTCCGGCATCTTCGGTTTTGCCGGTTTTGGCATTAGCTCCCCCGAAGGCGCTGCCGGCCTGATTGATTACGCGGGCGGGTCCTACACCTACTGGACCGATTTCCTGTTCCAGGGCATGTTTGCTGCCACGGCGGCCACGATCATTTCCGGTGCGGTTGCCGAACGCGTTAAGCTTGGGCCGTTCTTGATTTTCTGCACCATCTACGTGGCGGTTATCTACCCGTGGGTCGGTTCCTGGAAATGGGGCGGCGGTTGGCTCGACGGACTTGGTTTCTACGATTTTGCCGGTTCGACCCTCGTACACTCCGTGGGCGGATGGGGCGCATTGGCCGGTATCATCGTAATTGGTCCGCGCCTTGGAAAATATGTAAACGGCAAGCCTAAAGCCATCATGGGTCACAACATGCCGCTGCTGACCATCGGTGTCTTCCTGCTGTGGCTCGGCTGGTTTGGTTTCAACGGCGGTTCCGTACTGTCTGCGGATCCGGGCGCTGTTTCCTTTGTGCTCGTTACCACTTCATTGGCCGCCGCTGCCGGAATCATCGGCTCCATGGCCACTTCCTGGATTGTCCAGAAAGAGCCCGACCTCTCCATGGTGCTCAATGGCTGTCTGGCCGGCCTCGTCGGCATCACAGCCGGTGCCGATGTAGTCACCGTCACCTGGGCGATCATCATTGGTTTGGTTTGTGGGACCGTTGCGGTTCTTTCAGTCATTGCTTTTGATCGTCTGAAACTCGACGATCCGGTGGGTGCCACCACGGTTCACTTGGTTTGCGGTATCATCGGTACCCTGTTCGTGGCCGTCAGTCCGGATCACACCCTCATGCCTCAGCTCATTGGAGTTGTGGCCTACGCCGCCGTATGTTTCCCGGCAGCCTTGCTCATCTTCTTCATACTCAAGAAAACGGTTGGCATTCGTGTCAGCAAGGAAGAAGAGCTCAAGGGTCTCGACCTGGGCGAACACGGTATGGAAGCCTACCACGGATTCCAGTTCTTCACGAACGTCTAACCTGAAAGGACTACAATCATGAAACTGATTATTGCATACATTCAGCCGGAAGCCCTCAACGAAGTAAAGCAGTCGCTCTACGACGCCGAGGTCTACAAAATGTCCGTCACCAACGCGATGGGGTGCGGACAGCAGAAGGGGTATCACGAAACCTACCGCGGCGCGGACATCGAAGTGAACCTGCTTAAAAAGGTTCGCATCGAGATCGCCTTGAACGACGAATACGTCGAAGCCACCACCGATGCGATCATCAAGGGTGCACGTTCAGGCAACATCGGGGATGGAAAAATCTTCATACTCGACCTGCCGGAATGTATCCGGATCCGCACCGGGGAGACGGGCACCGACGCCGTAGGCTAGGCAGCAACGTTCTCTCCTCATAATGTGCCCGACCGTCGCGAGACGGCCGGGCGCTTTTTTTTGCCTAGAGCGCCTTAGCCAAATCCCACATGGCCTTGACCGAAGGGCGCTTCAGATTGCGCCGGCTCGAACACAGCCCCACCACATAGGGATCCAGCTTAGGAGCGTTTTTAATCACCGATACTTCATCGCGGAAAGGGCTTCGCTCCAGGGCCAACTGCGGCACAATACCGATTCCCGTTCCAAGCCGGACCATGGCAATCAACGCTTCATTGCCCGAGACCTCCGAGGCGATATTCGGGATCAAATGATGGTGCCGTAGCCATGCATCGAGCCGCCGCCGGGCGGTGCCGGACTGCGGGACCACGAGCGGTACATGTGCAAGTTCCAGGGCACGGGATGTTGAAGGCATGGGGAATCCCGGCGTCTTCGGAGCAATAAAAACGAGCGGGGTTTCGGCCAGCGGCATGAATTCCAGTCGGGACCGGTTTTGGTCGGGCAGGGCGGCCACCGCCAAATCAATTTCGCCACTAAGCACCTGTTCGACGGCCCGTTCCGCCGCTCCGGTCCGCAACTCAAGCTGAACATCGGGATACGCCGAGCGATACGCCTCCAGCAATTCAGGCAGCAGGCTGTAAACTGCGGTAATGGATGCGTAGAGCGACAGCGGCCCCGAAACGGCCGGAACCGAGGCGATCGACTTTTGAAATTGATGCCAATCCTGCGTTGCCGAGCGCGCATAGGTCAGCAGCTGTGTGCCCGCCTCTGTGAGCGCCACACTGCGATTGTCGCGTAGGAACAAGGGCTGGCCAACGTCTTCCTCCAGCCGCTGGATCGTACGGGTCAAAGCCGAAGGGCTTAGGTTGCTAGCCCGGCTGGCCTTACCGAAATGCAGCAGCTCCGCGGTCCTGATAAATGTTTCCAATGATTGGATGTCCATAGTCGCTTCGCTCCTACTGCGTATTTCGTACTACGTATTACTTGATCAGCAAATGCATTAGGCAAACACTTCATACGCAATACGCAATACGCAATACGCAATACGCAATATGTTTCATAAAACGCAACATAGTATCCCAAATAATTCAATTTACGCAACATTCAAGTTGGCGTAGGTTCCCCGCTTATCAATCAACTAGGAGAAGAAAATGGCTCAGAACTATTTCAATACACTTTCAATGAAACTGAAGCTCGAAGAGCTCGGCACGTGCCGTTTCATGGACACTTCCGAATTCACCAACGGCGTTGACGCGGCCAAAGGCAAGAAAATCGTAATCGTCGGTTGTGGTGCGCAGGGTCTGAATCAAGGCTTGAACATGCGCGACAGCGGTCTCGACGTTTCCTACACGCTGCGCGCCGGAGCGATTGAAGAAAAGCGCCAGTCGTTCCTCAATGCATCCGAAAACGGATTCAACGTCGGTACCTACGAAGAAATGCTGCCGACCGCCGACATCGTAATGAACCTCGCGCCCGACAAGCAGCACACCAACGTGGTTGAGACCGTTATTCCGCTGATGAAGGACGGCGCAGTTTTCTCCTATGCCCACGGCTTTAACATTGTTGAAGAAGGTACGCTGATCCGCAAGGACCTCACCGTAATCATGGTGGCCCCGAAATCCCCGGGGTCGGAAGTTCGCGAAGAATACAAGCGCGGCTTCGGTGTTCCGACGCTGATCGCCTGCCACCGTGAAAACGATCCAAATGGCAACGGCATGGAGCTGGCCAAAGCCCTCGCGGTTGCCCAGGGCGGGCACCACGCCGGGGTGCTGGAATCCTCTTTTGTTGCAGAAGTGAAGTCCGACCTCATGGGCGAACAGACGATTCTCTGCGGCTTGCTGCAGGCGGGTGCGATTCTTTGCTTCGACAAAATGACCGAAAACGGAATCGATGCCGGCTATGCCAGCAAGCTGATTCAGTATGGATGGGAAACCATCACCGAAGGTTTGAAGCAGGGCGGCATCACCAACATGATGGATCGTCTCTCCAACCCGGCGAAGATCAAGGCATTCGATCTGGCCGATGATCTGAAGATCATCATGCGTCCGCTCTTCGAAAAGCACATGAACGACATCATTACCGGCGAATTCTCCCGCACCATGATGGAAGACTGGGCCAACGACGATATCAACCTGCTGACTTGGCGGAAAGAAACCGGCGAAACGACGTTCGAGAAGACTCCGGCCGGCAATGTTGAAATTTCCGAGCAGGCATACTACGACAACGCGATTCTGATGGTGGCCATGGTTAAGGCCGGCGTTGAACTGGCCTACGAAGCCATGGTAGAAGTCGGCATCAAGCCGGAATCCGCCTACTATGAATCCCTTCACGAAACGCCGCTCATCGCCAACACGATTGCGCGCAAGAAACTGTACGAAATGAACCGCGTCATTTCCGATACGGCGGAGTATGGCTGCTATCTGTTCTCGCACGCCGCTGTTCCGCTGCTGAAGGATTTCATGGCAGGCGTTGACACCGACGTAATCGGGAAAGGTCTCGAGCTAGCCGATAACTCCGTGGACAACAAGCAACTCGTTGCAGTGAACGCGGAGATCCGTTACCACGATGTGGAAATCATCGGCGAAGAGCTCCGCGCCGCCATGGGCAACATGAAGTCGCTCTAAAACAGGTAGCCGCGATCCATGATCGCGGTGCGAGTGCTTACATAAAAAACGCCGCCGGATTCCGGCGGCGTTTTCGTTTCGTGGATGGAGCATCTTGCTCCATTGGGATCGGCTTGTGCGATCAAGCCAGCTTTGCAAAGAATAGAAATACCCCGAGTTCCGCCCAACGGAGCTGGAAGCTCCGTCTACGAAAAGTTACCTGTTCCTACAGACCCTGTAGAACCTCCAGCACCTTTGCCGGATGGGATTCGGCTTTGGGCACCTTACGCCAGTGCTTAATGACCTTTCCTTTTTCATCGACGATCACGGTCGAGCGTATGCAACCGATGCTGATTTTTCCGTAAAGGACCTTTTCGCCAAACGCGCGGTACTGCTGCATCATCGTCGTATCGGGATCGGATAGGAGTATAAACGGCAGGTTGAAGTCATTGATGAATTTGTCGTGTGATTTCAGGCTATCCTTGCTGACGCCGAGTACGACCGTGTTCAAGTCGTCGATCTGCTCGTTCAGGTCGCGGAATCCGCATGACTCCTTGGTGCAACCGGGCGTGTTATCCCTTGGGTAGAAGTAAATCACGACCCTCTTCCCTGCATAATCCTTGAGCGAATGCTTTTTGCCGTCGCTGCCCTCCAGCGTAAATGCCGGCGCCTTCATTCCTTCGAGTGATTCCATATCGAGTCCTTTCTATAGCTGGATAATACGGGGAAGCATAGTCCGGGCGGGCCGGTTTTAGAATCATTAGTTTATTTATTCCGGAAAGGATCGAAGAGGGGCTCAAGGCCGTTGGCTTTGACGGTGTAGACGGTCTCCAGTTGCGTGCCTAGCTTGCCGCCGGGAAAGCCTTTTTGCCGGAACCAGACCACGTAAGGCTCCGGCAGGTCGATGAGGAGCCGCCCCTTGTACTTTCCAAACGGCATGCGGGCCTCGGCGAGTTCGAGCAGGAATTCAGGATCGGGGGTAAGTTCTTCCATGGAATGGAATCCGTAACGGGTAATGCGTAATCAATCAAGACCCAGCTCGGCTAGCATGATTTGGTGAATGTGCTGGATTTTGGTGACGGCTTCAGGAATGGGGCGATTGGAGGATAGGGCGGCGAATGAGTCAGGATCGGAGGGGTGGTAGCCGTGCATGCCCTTAACTGGATTAATGCCCATGAAACCGGGAACAATCTGGATGCCGGAATTCATCAAAAAGACCAGATCGCCATACTGCCCATCCTCAAAGTAGATCCCGAATGTGCGGAGTTCGTTTTCGGAAAGAATACGGCCTTTAGGATGATTGGACAGTCGGCGGGTAATGGCATCGCGCGCGGTATCGTTGAGGAACCAGAACCGCGCCATGGTGGAGTCGTAGAAGGCGACATAGTCCTTGTTCCATTCGAGACCGAGTGTTTCGATGTCCGAAATCAGGTCGTGGGTTTCTACGACGTTGTGCATCCCGTGATCGGTGAAGAGATACCAAGAAACCTTCTCATAGTTTTCCTCCGCGGCGGCTATGACCGCGCGCAGTTTTTTATCGTAATCCTGGAGGAGTTTTCCAATGTCCGGATGATCATTTCCGACGGCATGCATGAGGCCATCTAGTTTTCCAAGCGAACAGTAGGCAAAATCAATGCGCTGGTTCCCGATGTCAGCCATGAGCCGTTCGAGGCGGATATCGTCGGAAACACGGCTGTCGTGGACATAGTAGGGAATTCCCTTTTCGGCCATGCGGTCGAAGATGGACGAGCCGCAGGGCAGACCGCCGGGCTCCCAGATGCGCTTCTTTTCGGCATAGTCAAATAGCGGGAGATGCTTGAACGGCACGGCGTAGAGCTGGAAATAGCCCGTGAAGCCACAGACCTTCTTCACCCATTGGCTCATCCGGTTGCGCACGCGGCCGCGCCGGAAAATGGAACCGGAAAGCGCCTGCAATGAACGGGTCCATTTGAACGGGCTGTTTTCAGGGTCGTAATAGTATGAAGACCACAGTCCATGTTCGCTGGGCGTCAGACCGGAGATGATCGACGGATCGCAGGCCGAGGAATAGCCAAGAATGGTTTCGAGTGGCTTGCTGTCTAGAATCAGGCCCTGCAGGAATTCCGGATGACGTTGTTTTTGCTCCCAGCCGAAGGCATCGATGAAAATAAAGAGGCTGATCTTCTCCTTCTTCATCAGGAAAATCTCCGTTGCAACGCGTAAAAGCGCTCAACAAACCGGTCCGTGCAAAACAGCGTATGCTTAAGTTTGTATAGGTCGGTTTCCTCCGCCAGCAACAGTGGAAGGGCATCGTAAAGGTATCGCCGCGGATGTCGGGGTAGTGGACGGCCGTTCACGTGGAGGTTGAGTGCAATCGCTTTCGCCACCGAGCATTCGTTCATCGAATACTGTTTCCGGTACCACGAGAGGAAAAGTAGAAAGACTTCGCGCACTCGATTGAATTCCGCCGCGATATCATACGTTTCCAATGCCTGGAAGTCGCCCCATTCCTTCAGTGCTATGGCCTTCAGATATCCATCAATAACAAAGTCGCGATCGGGACATGAGCCCATGTTTTGAATGCGTTCTTTTTTAGTAGTGTAGGAAATATCGTATTGGCCGGAGGCGAGCAGGGCGCAGTCGCCGCAGGCGAGCAGGGCTTTATGGATGAACTTAATGAAGCGGGTACGTTCTTGGTCCGTCAACGGTTCGGGATTGGCCAGACGTTGTTTGATATCGACGAGCAGCTTGCCCCGGTTGAGCAGCAGGCGAGATCCTTCATAGGGAGGAATCGCCTCGTGCGGATAGTCCGGCAGGGCGTCGAGGATGGATGCCTCGCCCCAGACGACCTTGTGCCCGTACTTCATTTCATAGTTCAGCAGTGAAAACTCGGCGGTTGGCAGGTCGCGTCGGAGATAGGGATAGAGGTCGACCGGCAGGCCAAGCGCATCGGTCAGCTGAACTTCCAATGCCTGGAACTTTTGGCGGACGTTGCCGTTTAGTTCTTCGACGACCACAATCAGGTCGTAGTCATTGAAGGGGGACTGGGATCCGCCCGGATTGATCAACGGTGTGCCTTCTCCGCGTCCATATCCGCCGAGCAACACGCCCGCAACGCAGAAGGGCCCAGCATATTCCGCAATGCTCGCCAAATCGGCATCAATCCGGGCATCGAGTTCTGCGGAACCTTTGACGGTGTATCTGCTCATGGACAACCCTCCCGCAAACCTTTGTGAATCCCCGCATGGGCTGCCACGCGATAAGCCAGATTGTACGGAATCGTGGCAAGTTTCCATCGGAAGAGGGCATAACAAAAATCACGACCTATTTCCCGGACACAAACATATATTTCAGAAACCAGGTTGGGTTCGCAGGCTTTACTTTCAGCCAGTGCCTTGGCCTGGCGTCTTTTTTTGGCAAAGAGTTCCTTCAGCGTATAATTGTGCGAGTGTTCGACCGCGGAGTCGGCCGCCAGCAGGATGCGCGATCCTGTTTTAATGCATTCACGTGCCCAAATGGTGTCCTCTGCATAGCCGTGTTCGCGGAACTTTCGTGTGTCCCACATATCGCGCCGAAAGGCGCAGGCGACCGCGGAATAGAATCCAGGGGCAATTTTGGCAGGATTGTAGGCTCGCTGATAGTCATATGCGACGATGAAGCGGGCATCATCCCGTGCGACTTGCCGACTGAAAGTGGCATCGGATTGTCCATCGATAATGGGAGCGATGAGTCGCTCGAGCCAGTCATTGGAAAGGGGGATTGCATCGGCGTTCAGCAATACAATGATTTCATGGTGCGCATGGGCGATGGCATCATTGAGCACCTTGCCGGGCAGGTAGTCCTTCGGCTCAATCTGTTTCACCCCGGCCTCCCCGCAGGCTGCTTTCAGCGTCTGCAATGTTCCGTCGGTTGAGCCGGAATCCACGGTGTAGAGGTCGAAGTCACGGAACGTTTGGCATTCCAGCATGGCCAGCGAGCGCTGCACCTGCGGCATTTCATTGAAAGCGCGCATGATGATGGCAACGGTCGGTGTCATGACGGGCTACCGGATCGTGGGCGCTTGGGAAGAAGGAATCATCAAGCTGGTTCTTCGGTCGCGAGTTCCTTGATGCATTTTACGAGCAATGAGAGTACGCGGATCGGTTTCAGGAACACGTGCTCAGGGCGCATGCCCTGTGCCTTGAGTTTATCCGAAAGGTTGTAGGAGATGGATCCCGTATAGATGATATGTTTCTGGGTGGGATAGCGCTCCTTCGCCTGCAGTATGAGGTCCTCGCCGCTCATCCCCGGCAGGCGCAGGTCGACAACGCAGATATCGTAGGCATTGCTTTTCATGAGATCGAGCGCTTCTTCGGCACTTTCGGCCGTGGAGGCCTGAAAGCCGTAGTCCTCCAGAAAGGCCGACAGGCTGGCGCAAATGGCTGGCTCGTCATCGATCACCAGCACATGAATGGAAGAATAGTCCGACATCTTGAATCCCTTGTTAAAAGCGGCATACTACAATCATGGATTGCAGGAACCCAAGTCCATAGTCGCATTATTCGGAGGGCGTGCCTGGAGCGGGCGGAAAGAGCCTTACATGCACACTGTTTTACGGGGCTGTACGGTACAATCCGCAAAAGCGACCCCCCCAACGAAAGATCAAATACGCAAGCCCCAGCGCTCCATGCGGTGCTCGAAAGGAATCCGGATGCTGAAGCGTGCTCCCCGGCCCGGTGCTGACGAGACGTGCATTGCTCCGCCGTGGTTTTCCGTAATGATGAAATAGGAGACCGAGAGCCCCAGTCCCGTACCATGGCCGACCTCTTTGGTGGTAAAGAACGGCTCGAAGACGCGTTTGCGTGTTTCGGCGTCCATGCCGGGCCCGTTGTCTTCGATTTCGATAAGTGCCATGTCGTGTTCGCGCTTCAGCCGCAACGTGATGCACGGATTTGGCGCATTGGAGGGGCGGTCGGCCATGGCCTGCGCGCTGTTTGAAAGAAGATTCAGAACCACCTGCTGAATTTGGCTGCTTTCACACGGAATGGCCTCCAGCACGTCGAAATCGCGGACTATTTCGATATGCCGGAAATCGAAGCGTTTTTTAAGATTATAGTCGTTCGATGCCAGTTCAAGGCTTCGGTCGATCAGCTCCGCCAGGTCGTTCGGTTCGAAATGCGACTCCTCTTTGCGGCTGAAGCTCAGCATGTTGTCTACAATCTTCGCGGCACGGCGGCTGGCTTCGGAGGTCGAGTCCAGCATCTTGATCAGGTCGCGCGACTTCATGTAGGCCTGGACGGCCTCGAGCGTGGTCCCCGCTTCGATGGCTGCCGTGGTGTTGCGCTCGGTCCGATGCATGATGCGATTGTGAATGACCTGAAGGTTTTGCAGGATACCAGCCAGCGGATTGTTGATCTCGTGGGCCATGCCGGCCGCCAATCCGCCAACCGACATCATCTTTTCCGACTGCACCATCATTTCCTCGATGCGCACCCGGTCGGTCACATCATCGAGCCGGATCACCGCGCCATCGGAGCCGGCGGCCGTGATGGGGTATATGGTCACGTCGACCATGCGCGGCTCACCCTTGATGGAGCAATTGATCCGTTCGTGGTGCTGTTTCCCCTGGTCGCCGAACTTTTTGAGCGCATGGTTTATCTTGCTGCCGAAATCGGGAAAAACACGCTTGAGCGGCTGTCCATGCGCACGCGCAGCATCGATCCCACTAATCTGTTCGGCTTCGCGGTTCCACTGCATGACCCGTCCCTCGGCATCGATCCCGACCAGGATGGATGGCATGGAATCGATAATATTTTCAAGCAGGTTCCGTAGCGCGATCAGGTCCTTAGTCGCTTGCAGGCGTTCAAGTTCCGCCGCGGTCCGTCCGGCAAAGACCTGCATGATGGACGTGGCAAACTCAACCTGTTCGATAGGCTTGCGGTACATCGCCACCATGATGCCGAGCGCCTTGTTTTCCGAATCAACCAGCGGAATGCCGATATACCCATCGATTTCCAACGATTGGAACATCTCGGTTTCGGGATATTGCTCCCGCACGTTTTCAACATACAGGCACCCGCTCCCATCGAGAACCCGCCCACATGGCTCGGCGGCCAGTTCATAGTCGAAATTGGATCCGATTGCGCCCTTGTCTGATACGGCAATGGTGCGCATGGTCCGGTGTTCCTCCTCGACGAACTCGCTGATATAGGTGAAGTCGGCATTCAGGGTTTTTCCCAGTTGGGTGACCATGGAGTTGAAGAAGCGGTGTCCTACGGCGGCGACGCCTTCCACGATATTACGGATGCTGTTTTCGACCATGACCCGGTCGGTGACATCGTCCACGCGGATCACGGCCCCCTCGGTTTCCCCGCTGAGCAGGGGGAAGACGGTGATGTCGTTGTAGCGCGTGCGGTCGCCCTGTTCGACCCGCAGATGTTCTTCATGCTGCGGTGTGCGCTCGCGGATGGCGCGCTCCACCTTGACCATCTCCTTGGACAGTGCTGGGAAGGCGTCGCGCAGATGCAGGCCGACCGCTTCTGCCGGTGACAGATTGGTATGAGATACCGCCTGCCGGTTCCACTGGATGACGCGGCCCTCGGCATCGACGCCGACGAGGATCGATGGCATGGAGTCAATGGTATTGCTCAGGAGGGCGCGCAGCTGCCGCAGCTCCTCCTCGGCTTGTTTGCGGTATGTGATGTCCCAGGAGGTTCCGAAGGTGCCGACGACCTTTCCGCTCTCATCGTAGCGCGGAACCTTGGTGGTAAGATACCAGCGGGTCCCGTCCAGGGTGGTGGCGAACTCCTCTTTCTGGAGCGGCTTGCGCGTCCGCATAACTTCTAGTTCGTCCTCGAATTTCTGCTGGGCCTGTTCGGCGGGAAGGAAATCATAGTCCGTCCGGCCAATAATCTTTTCGGGCGGTAGGCGGAGCTCTTCAGCCTTGGCGGTGTTGATCTCGATGAAGCGGCCGTCGGCATCCTTGAAGTAGATCAGATCAGGTGCGTGCTCCATAAATGTCCGGAACAGGTTGCGTTCGAACGCGAGCTGCCCTTCCGTCGCTACGCGCTCTGTGATGTCGCGCCCGATTCCGCGATAGCCTTGGATGTTCCACTCCTTGTCGTAAAACGGAACCGCACTGGTTTCGAGCATCACATTGTGTCCATCCCGGTGAATATTTGTGTTTACCAGGGTATGCATCGGCTTCCCCTTTTCAACGATTCTGCCGAAGTGGGTCTGCATGGCCCTCGCCTCGGAGGGCGGCATCAGGCTGGTAAAGTGTTTCTCGATGAGCTCCTCCGGTTCGTATCCAAGCAACTCGGAGGATTGGGGACTGGCATAGGTGTAGCAACCGTCCACATTGACCTCCCATATCCAGTCGGAGGTGGTTTCGACCAGGTTACGGAAGCGCTCCTCGCTGTGCCGCAGGGCGTTTTCGTAGGTAATGCGCTCTGTGATATCGCGCGAAATTCCCCGGAAACCGGCTAATTCGCCGGTATTGTCCATGAAGGCCATGCCACTCGATTCCAGTATGACGCGCTGGCCGTTCTTGTGGAGGTAGGTATTGATCTCGCAATCGATGGTGCTGCCAACTTTGCGGGTGCGCAGTTGTTCCATCTTGCGTGCGGCATCTTCCGGAATCATGAGCGATAGCGAGCTTTTCCCGACCAGTTGATCGGGGGTGTAGCCCAGAATCTCGCGGACCCGCGGGCTGACATAGAGATAGCCGCCATAGCGGTCCATTTCCCAAATCATGTCGTTCGAAGACTCGACGAGTACACGGAAGCGCTCTTCGCTGACGTCGAGAGCGCGGGTGGCTTGGGCATGGCTTTGGCGAACCCGTCCGAGTTCGCGCAAATGGTCAGTGATCTGCTTGCGGAGCGTCCGGTTCCATAGTACGAACGACCCTGTTGCCAGTATCGTGATAATGAGGATGCCGCCGACGGTTTTGATATAGATGGTGACGTCCACCTGCCGGATTTTTCCGAGCGTAGGCCATTGACTGTCGATCGCCCGCGCCTCCGCTTTTGTAATCTTATCCAGCGCCTTACCCACCATCGAAATCGGGAGCGGAGAATTCGTATTCGACGCAAAGCAAAGGTTCCATGAGTACGAGGGAATCGTACCGGCTACGCGAAGGTCGATGCCCATTTTTACCATATAGTAGCTTGAAACCGCTCCATCGGTGACGATGGCGTCGACCCTGCCTTCGGAAACCGCGACGAGCCCGTCGGGCGTAGTGGGTACAGGGGCCAGCTTGTACTGATATTTTTCGGGAAAGGATTCCTGACGGGTGCGCAAATTGTTGTGGATAGCGGAATCCGTGACCACGGCCAGCGTATCCCCGTCCATTTTGTCCAGATAAAGCGCATTCTGGCTGTTCTTCTGCGCAAGGATGACGATCGAAATATTTTCGTAGGGCTTCGTAAACCCGAAATTCAGTTCACGTTCCTCCGTTCGCTGGACGGATCCAACGAGATCGACCCGGTGGTTGAGTAGATCCTCTTCCCAATTATCGCATTCGACCCGTTGGAAGCGGATGCCGAGCTTCTCTTCGATCAAGGCGACATAGCTCCAGGTCAAGCCATCGCGATGATTCGATTCCTCATTCAAGAAATCAATGGGTCTAGAATCCGGTATGTGGCCGATCCGGATCAGATTGGTGGAGTTCGCCAGGGTATTGAGCAGCTGGAGTTCCGCCTTGGAAAAAATAGCATTGCGCATTTCCTCCGGGGTGGGTGCCGAAGCTGGAATAGCTACAAACAGGACCGCCCCGGCCGCAAGCAAAGCGGTCGGAAGAATCCAAAGGAGAATTTTTGTTTCCCGTTTCATACTCTCACAACGAACCGGCTACCGACCGGTAAATCTCCATAACACTGCGGGCGGTATTCCGCCAATCGAATGTTAAAGCATATTCCATGCCGCGCGCCCTCTGTTCCGCATTCCACCCCCGGGAAACCGCCCCTTCCATGTGAGATACTTCGAGGGAGCAGCCAATGTTACCGCCCAAATCACCACGCCGGCCGGGCTGGTATTGGCGAACATGAATCCGACTGCCCAGCGAAACTTCTCAGCAAGAGTCACCCGCACTCGTCGAAACCTGAGAAATGCCGGTCACAGGAAGACGTTTTTCATCAGATCCTCTTCCGTGGCGCAGCCGCTCCGCCGCAATAAAGTAAAGATGAGGAT
>CAXMPN010000003.1:15699-20438 GCA_964195195.1 Pontiella sp.
TAGATCATTCGGATCCAATGGGTCGAAGGTGGGGATGAGATTGCCCGCCAACTCGCCCATTGAAGAGCCTTTTGCGCAGATTACCGAAGCGCCGCACGCCAGCGCCTCGATGATCGGGAAGCCGAATCCCTCGAATAACGAGGGGAAGACCATCAGGTCGCACCCGCTGTAGAGCAGGGGCAGCGACTTGGGCGGAACAAAGCCGAGGATCAGGATATCGTCTTTCACCGGACTCTCTGCTGCGCGCGCCCGGATGGTTTCCGCCCCATTCCAGTCGGCCCCTGCAAATACCAGCTGATGGGCGCTGTCGTTTTCCAGCTTGAAACGCTCGAACGCCTCGATCAGGCGGACATGGTTCTTGGCGGGGTGTTCCAGCCGCGAAACATAGACAAAAAACGGTTTGTTCAGACCGTGCTGCATCTGAAGACGATCGCGTGCTTCGTCCTTTGGCAAGGGGCGGAAAAAATCGTGGTTGATGCCCGAGTAGACCACCGAGATCCGGTCCTCCGGGACCCCTGCATGTCGAACGATGTCGTTCTTGGTGAACTGGCTGACCGCAATAACATGGTCGGCGTTGCGGATCATGGCAGGCACTATGCTGCGGTTGAAGCACATCCGTGCGCGGTCGTACTTTGCCTCTACCGAATAGGCCGCCATATCATGCACCGTGGCCACGATCTTGGTTCGCTTCACCACTGGAATACGGCGGGCACTCGGGATGTGGACGAGATCGAACTGTTTCTCGAGTCCGGTCAGCACGGTATTGTGCCACGCCAGATTCAACAGCGGTTGGCTGGCGAAAGACGGTGAAATTCTCTTGCTGAAATTGCGGTTAGTCAGCGGGACCAAATCGGCATCGCTCCGGGCCATCAGCAGGCGGTATTCGTTTTCAGTGTCCTCCAGCTGGAGAAAGCGCAACAGATCCCGGATGTAGGTCGAAACTCCCGATCTTCCCCCCTGCAGCACAAATGTAGAAAATCCGATCTTCATCGCTACCAGACTAGTTTTGCTACCACTTCGAAACAAGCAGGTTTTTGAAAGATACGCCCGCCGAAAAGTATTTGAAGTAAACCGACCGAAGCGCTGCGCCGGCCAAACACCTACTTCACCACTCCAAATCGGTAGATCGTGGTTTGGGTATAGGTTGCTCCCGGGGAAAGCTCCGTGCCGGGGAAGTCCGGATGGTTGGGGCTGTCGGGATAGTGCTGGGTCTCAAGGCAGAACCCTTCCTGCTTGCGGTAGGCCATGCCGCCCTTGCCCTTGATGTGATCTATGAAGTTGCCGGTATAGAACTGGATGCCGGGCTCGGTGGTCCAGCATTCGAGGGCGCGCCCGCTCTGGGGTTCGACCACAGAAGCCGCCAGCGTTAGCGCGCCCGGATCCATTTGGTTGATGCAGTAGTTGTGGTCGTAGCCGAGTCCCTGCACTTCATCGACGTTCCTCGCGATCGGCGTCGGTTCTCGCAGATCCATCTCGGTGCCGACCACGGCGCGCAGTTCGCCGGTTGGCGTGGCATGCTCGTCGACCACCGTCCAGTGGTCGGCGTTGATGCGAATCACATGGTTGCGGACGGAGCCGCCTCCCGCCAGATTGAAGTAGCTGTGATTGGTCAGGTTGAGAATGGTCTTCTTGTCTGTGGCGGCGGTATATTCGAGCTTCAGTTCATTGTCGTCGGTCAGCGTGTAGACCAGCCGTACCTTCAGTGCGCCGGGATAGCCCTCTTCGCCGTCGGGGCTGACCAGCGACATACTGACAGCGTGGTCGTTAATGATTTCCGCGCTCCAGATTTTCTTGTCAAACCCGACCAGCCCTCCATGCAGGCTGTTCGGGCCGTTGTTGGCCGCCACCGAATACGTTTCCCCGTCTATGGAGAACCGGCCCTTTGCCAGGCGGTTGGCAAACCGCCCGCAGCAGGCACCAAAATAGGGGTTTTCTGCGCTTTGGTAGTCGGATGTTTTATCGAAGCCCAGCACCACATCGGCCATGTGTCCTTGATTATCCGGCGTTTCGATCGACACAATGGCCGCACCATAGCTGATGATGCCGACCTTCAGGCCGTTGGCATTTCCCAGTATATATTCATCGATGTCCTGTCCGTCGGCGGCAGGCCCGAAGGCTGCTCGTGCTACGCTCATGGCATTGGCCTGTTCAGTTAAAAGCTTCCGGATACGATGCTTCAGCTTTCGATGCTGGAGAAGAGTACCTTGCCGTTGTCGTCGTTCGTGATGGTAAACTCCTCGATGTGGAAATGCGAGTCGGACACAAAGGTGAGGTGCCCTTGGAACTGCTGTTCCATATCGATGAGCGCCTGTTCATCCTCCTTGCGGAGGCGGTCGAGGACCTGCGGATTGACGGTAATGCGCATGGAGTGCGTTCCATTGCGGTCCTTGCGCATGCTTTCGCTGACGCGTCGCTGAATCTCGACGCTCATGGAAAGCGTCGATTTCACCTGGCCGCGTCCGCGGCAGTAGTGGCAGTCGGTATAGGCCGACGTGTAGATACTTTCCTCGACGCGCTGGCGCGTCATTTCGAGCAGCCCGAGTTGGGAAATCTGCAACACGTTGGTGCGAGCGCGATCCTTCTTCAGCGCTTCCTTGAGGCAGCGGTAGACGGCGTTCTGATCGCGCTTGGCCTTCATGTCGATGAAGTCGACGATCACCAGGCCGCCGACGTTGCGCAACCGCAGCTGCCGGGCAACTTCTTCGGCCGATTCCAGATTAACCTCAAGAATCGATTCATCCTGCGACTTGCTGCCCTTGTGACGGCCGGTGTTGACGTCGATGGCCACCAAGGCTTCGGTTTCGTCGAAGATGAGGTAGGCGCCGGATTTCATCCAGACCTTGCGACGGTAGGCGGATTCGATTTGTTTCTCCACTTCGAAGTAGTCGAAGATGGGTTCCTCGCCGCCGTAGAGTTGCGCCCAGTTGCGCGACCGGCGTGAGAACTTGGAGATGATCTGCCGAGTGGCTTCGTACATATCGCGGCTGTCGATATAGATACGGTCGATGTCCTCCGTGAGATAGTCTCGTACCACGCGCTCGGCGAGTCGGGGTTCCGAATACAGGCAGCAGGGTGCCGGAGTTTCCTTCATGCCACTTTCGATATCGTTCCATATTTCAAACAGCGTGCGGGCATCGCGTGCAAAGCTTACCTTGCGTGTCCCGGATCCGGCGGTACGGACGATCAAGCCGATGTTCTCCGGAACCGGCAGGCGCGCGAGAACCTTCTTCAGGCGGTTGCGCTCCTTAACGTCGTCGATCTTGCGCGAAATGCCCTTCAGGTGCGTGCCGGGCATCATGACCAGGAAGCGGCCCGGAATGCTCAGGTTGGCGTTCACGCGCGGCCCCTTGGTGCCGATGGCGTCCTTGGTGACCTGTACGATGATTTCCGATCCGACCGGGAATATCTTTACCATGTCGCCAGGCTTGTACTTTTTTCGCCGGGAGGTTGAGCTCTTTGCGCGGATGCCTTCCTCGCGTTCGAGGCGTGCGGCATCCTCGGGAATCATATCCCAATAGTGGATGAAGGCGTTCTTTTTCAGGCCAATGTCGACGAAGGCGGCCTGAAGACCGTCCTCGAGGTTCTGGATCTTGCCCTTGAAGATGCTGCCGACAATGCGGTTGTCCTCCTTCCGCTCGATGTGGAAATTATCGAGCCGGCCGTCCTCCAGCACGGCGACGCGCGTTTCGAGCGGCTCAATATTGATGATAATTTCCTTCTTCTCGCGCTTGCCTGCGCCAAAGTTCTTTAGTTTTTTCAGCATGATTACTCTCCTTATCTGATTCTGCGGCGGTGGTATACGCTTTGCACCAGGCCGAGTGCGATCATGGTACTGACCATGAAGGAGCCGCCGTAGCTCAAGAGCGGCAACGGCAGTCCCGTGATCGGCAGGATGCCGATCGTCATCGCAATATTAACAAACACATGGCAGAACAACATGACGCCGATACCCAGCGCCATGAGCCGCCCAAACTCTTCGCGGGCCCGTAGCGAGGCCCGCATACATCTAACCAATAACATGGCGTAGAGCAGTACGAAGCATACTCCACCCAAAAATCCGGTTTCTTCCGCGATCACGCAGAAGATGAAATCGGTGGGCGCAACCGTCCGGGGTAGAAATCCCAGGATATTTTGCGTTCCGTTCAAATAGCCCTTGCCGTGGAGTCCGCCGGAGCCCACGGCAATTTGTGACTGCAGTTTGTTCCAGCCCGCATCGGCCAAATCGTGGTCTTGGGTGAGAAACACCTTGATGCGACCTTTCTGGTAGTCTTCCAGCAGGGGCATTTTCGGGAGAACCAGCGTCGGGCGATCGGTCGCCGGCAGTTCCTCAATCTTAGGCGTGGTCTCATACTTGATCCAAAAACAGAGCAGGGCGGCCAGAAGGAATACGACCGCCACCGCGATCAGCAGGAGCCGGCGCTGGACGCCGCAATAGAGCATGATGGTCAGCGAGATCGGGGCTAGTATCAGCGAGGTGCTCAAGTCCGGCTCCGCCGCGATCAGCAGGAAGGGCAGGCCGGTGATCGCCGCGCATCCGAAGAAGGTTTTCCATTCGTCCATGTCGCGGTCCGGCGCGCCCAGATAGGATGCGAGACCAATGATGACCGCGATCTTGGCCAGTTCCGACGGCTGCAGGGTAAAGCCCGGTAGCGGTATCCAGCGGTGCGCCCCGTTCACCTCAGGAAAGGCAAATACCAGAAGAAGCAGGAAAATGGCGCCTCCATAGATGAACCAGGATA
>CAXMPN010000003.1:20448-26902 GCA_964195195.1 Pontiella sp.
GCGCTCTGGTAGTCGTACCAGACCAACGCCATATAGGCACACAGCCCCATGCCGGCAAACGCGAGCTGCTTGATCCAGTTGGTGCCTACGGGATCGGCGTCGGATTTGAATTGAGCGCTGTAAATGAACACCGCACTCAGCCCGATCAGAATCAGGATCGTGCCGAGCATGGCCCAATCCATGCGCTTGAGGGTGATGCCGTTCATCAGCTCTCCCTCCTCTTAAGCGTTCCGTCGTATTCAAACAATTTCGTGTACAGCGCGCTCAGGCGGGGGCCGATCGTGTTGCCTCCCGATACGCCGTCTTCCACGACCATGGCCACGGCATAGCGAGGAAAGTCGAATGGGGCGAAGGAGATCATCCAGGTGTGTACGCTGTTGACCACTTCGCCGTCGACCGTCTTACGATATTGGGCGGAACCGGTTTTCCCGGCAATATCAATCCCCTCAACCCGCGCCTGCTTCGCGGTGCCTTCCTGATCCTGCACCACGTCGTACATGCCGCCGCGTACGAGTTCCAGTGCCTCGACCGGCACATCGATCCGGCGGATGGCCCAGGTTGGATTCCGGTTATAGCTGTTGTCCGGGTGGGTGCGCCATTTCTTCACAAGTCGCGGGCGATAAAGTGTGCCACCGTTGGCGATAGTGGCCGCCACCATGGCCATCTGCAGCGGGCTGGCGGTAATGGCCCCTTGGCCGATGGACATGTTGCACAGGTCGATGGCGTTGACTGCGCTATCGGGCAGGTTCCCGTACTTCAGATCTTTTTGCTCGGGGGTCTCTTCCAGGTTCGGGAAAAGCCCCGCATACTGGCCTAGGCCAAACTGCTCCGCCATGTTGTGGATGGATTCGAAGCCAGTTTCCTGTGCCATTTCGAACATATAGACATTGCACGAATGCATCAGTGCCTCACGAAGATCGATCTTTCCGTGTCCTCCGCTCCGGTGGGCCCAGCAATTCATTTTCCGATTGCTTACGACCAGTGACCCGCGGCAGTTATGACGGGTTTTGCCATAGTCGGGGTGATCCTTCAGCACGCCCAGCGAGACAATCGGCTTGAATATACTCCCCGGCGGATATTGACCGAAGACCGCGCGGTTGAAGGTGCGTGCCGTCTTGTCCTTGAGCAGACCCTGACGATACGATTTGGAGGACATGTATTCATTGGGGTCGAAGGAAGGCGAACTGGCCATCGCCAGCACGTCCCCGTTGTTTGGATCGAGTACGACCACGGCGCCTCGTACGGGAAGGTCCAGGTCTTCTCCCGACTGTTGCAAGGCTAGCGCCTCCTCGGCAAAACGCTGAATGTTCCTGTCGATGGTCAGTTGCAGGTCGCCGCCGGGTTGCGGCGGTTTGGTCTGCAGGTCGCGGTGGTGGAATCCGGATACATCAATTTGGACGAGGGTGTGGCCCGGCTCTCCCTCAAGCAGATCGTTGTAGGTGCTTTCCATCCCTTTCTTCCCCTCGATGCCCCGCAGGTCGAAGTGGAAGCGTTCGCCAGCCGCTTCGCTGATGGCGCCGGCCTCCAGCGTGTATCCGACGAGGTGGGCCAGGGTTTCGCTTTCGGGATAGGTGCGCGCCGGCCGGTAGTAGATGTCCGTTCCGGCCAGTCCGGAGCAGGTGTCGGCCCACGTGGCCATCGTGCGGTCGTCGATATTCTTCCACGCTAGCAGGGGAAGGGGCCGGCGGGCGAAAATTTGGTCCTTGATGTCCTGAAAGGTGATTTCGCGCGGGATATCAAGCCGTTCGGATATCTGGTAGACCAGCTCCAGTGTGTTGGCCGCCGTCGAGGTGCCGCGCCGCAGCAGATCACCCGTATTGATCACGATGGAGCGGCCTTCGAGCGGTTTGCCTAGATTGAGTCCCGGGATGGTGCGGCGACGGAGCGACCCCTTTGGCGGAGCGGTCCATTCTTCGAATTCCGCGCGCCAACGGGAGATGGAATCGTTGCCGAGATCTTTCCATGCCAGCAGCGGCTGGTCGGGGGTTAGCGCCATGTGGCGTCGGATCGCCTGATAGGTGATGTCCGGGGGGTGTCCCACGCGGGCCCAGATTTCGTGGAGCAGTTCAAGGGTGTTGGCTACGGCCGAACGCGGTGCCCGCAGTTCCGCGGTATAGATGGCGATGCAATAGCTGGGTACGCTGTCGGCCAGGCATTCGCCGTTGGTGTCGTATATTTTTCCGCGGATGGCAGGGAGGCGGACGCGGCGGACGCTTTGGTTGCGGCGGACCTCCTCGAAGCCGCGAGTGTTCATCACCTGCAGCTGCCACAGTTCGCCAACCAGCACTCCCATGCCGGCAAGCATCAGGCCGAGCACCGACCAGATGACGATTACGCTGGCTTCTCTTTTTAATCGTACCTTCATTGCCAACCATACGCCTTTCGTTGGGGGAGCGAGGCCTCGATCCGGGTGATGGTTCGAGAAACCAGCGGCAAGGTGGCCATGCCGAGTCCGATCGAACTGAGCAGACGTAAGAATCCGGTAAGCAGGGGGACATCGCGCTGTCCGCTTGCAGAATAGACCAGCAGTGTGACCAATGTGGTAAAGAACCCCAACAGGGCACCAAGAGCGAGTTGAGTTACCAATCCGTCGGCGAAAATCTCGTTGCGGATACGGTAGGCCAAAAGGCCCACTGCGGGAAAGGCCAGCAGGGCGGGCCCGAACGAGCCTAGGTCAAGTCCGTCCTGCAGGACCGCCGCGAACAGGATCGCGAGCCACATCTCCTTTTTGTCCGAGCGCAGGGCATAGTGAAGTGCAATGGCCGCCACGACCGGCGGCTTGATTCCGCCGCATAGCGGCCAGCTCGGCAAGAGTTGTTGCAGCAAGCCGCCGAGGGCGATGGTCAGGAGCATAAGGATCCGGCGCATCATTCCTTCTCCTCCTGCCTGATTGACGACAGGACAAAGACATAGTCGAGTAGGCCCACGGTGGCGCGGGGAACAATTTCGGCATATTGGAAAAGGCCGGAGTCGTCGCGGTAGACCTTGTTGACGTAGCCGATGTGCACCCCCTTCGGGAAGGCGCCCAGACCGGAGGTCACGACCTCGTCGTTGACCCGGATCTCGATATCCTTGTTGACGAATGCGATGCGCGCCTTGGGTTCCCCTCTCAGGTTGGTGCCCATGCCCCGCACAAGACCGAACGCATCGACCCGCTTGATCTTGGCGGACACCCGGCAGGCGGGATCGGATAGCAGCAAAACTTCGGTGGTGAGAGGGGAGACTTCGGTGGTTTTACCGACTAGGCCGTCGGGGCTGATCACGGCATGCCCTTCCTCAATGCCGGCCTTGGATCCCTTGCCGATGCGAACCGTATTCCACCAGCCGCTGATGTTGCGGCTGACCACATCGGCGGGGATCATCGAGAAGCGCTGTTCGTTGTAGAAGCCGAAGGCGCGCCGCAGGTGTGTATTGTCGTCTTCGGCGTCGCTGAGGCGATTGAGCTCGGCCTGGAGGCGAACGATATCGTGGGAAAGTTCGCGATTTTTTTCCAGTGCTCCGCCCATCCCGCGAATGGCCGCGGACGCTTCGGAAAGCCGTTTCCACAGGCTGGATGTGCTGCGTTCGGCCGGTGCCATGGCTCCGCGTACCGCGCCCTTGCCCTTGAGGGTGAGCGTGGGAAGCGGAACAAACACCAGCAGTAGCAACGCCACTGCGGCTATAGCATAAACTAGTTTTTTGTTCCTAAAAGCCATCCATCCCTACCAGGGTGGACAGGCGCAACAGCACGCTGCAGGAGCATGTCGATCAGAGAAGATTAGCTGTTCGGTACCGCCATTTTACGAAGGAAATTGATTTCGTGCAGCACAATGCCTGTACCTTCTGCCACGGCGCTCAACGGATCGTCCGCCACATGTACGGGCAGGCAGGTCTTTTCCGAAATCAACGTATCGAGCCCGCGCAGCAGCGCGCCGCCGCCGGCCAGGACCATTCCTCGGTCCACTAGGTCGGCAGCCAGTTCCGGCAGACAGCGCTCGAGGGTGACGCGCACGGCCTCGACGATGGCATTTACCGGTTCCTGCAGGGCCTGTCGCACCTCTTCGGAGCTGATCGTCAGCGTCCGAGGCAGGCCAGCCACCAAATCGCGACCCTTCACTTCCATGGTGCTCTCGTCACCGGTGGAAAGGGCCGATCCCATCGTAATCTTAATATCTTCGGCGGTTCTCTCTCCTATCAACAAATTATATTCCCGCTTTATGTGCTGAATTATCGCCTCATCCATTTCATCACCGCCAACGCGCACGCTCCGGCTATACACTATTCCGGCGAGGGAGATTACGGCCACTTCGGTCGTGCCTCCCCCGATATCCACGATCATATTACCGGCGGGTTCCTGTACAGGCAGGCCCACCCCGATCGCTGCGGCCATTGGCTCTTCAATTAAAAATACATCGCGCGCGCCCGCATGCATGGCGGAATCCTTAACCGCGCGCTTTTCCACTTCCGTTATGCCACTTGGCACGGCAATCACCACCCGGGGCCGCACCATTTTTTTCCTGTTGTGCACCTTCTGGATAAAATAACGGAGCATCGCCTCGGTAACCTCGAAATCCGCGATGACCCCGCTCTTCAGAGGGCGTATTGCCACAATATTGCCGGGGGTTCGTCCCAGCATCCGCTTGGCCTGGTCGCCCACGGCCAAAACCCGATTCGTGCCGGCCTGTACCGCCACGACCGAGGGTTCGCGGATCACGATGCCGCGATCTCGCGCATATACCAATGTATTAGCAGTTCCCAGATCGATTCCTATATCGCTGGAAAACATTCCCATGGCCCGGTTAAACATATTGCAAATTCCTTCTTATAAAATTGGGTTTAATAAAACCAGTAAACAATGTGACAGAACGCCCGCATTGGTCAAGGGCAAATCAGCAACACCGTGCGGGCCATGCCCAGACTATTCGGGAAGCCAAAATGCGACACCGAACCGGTGTAGGGGAAAGACCCTTCTTGTCAAGTGGTCCGGCCACGGTCTGATGGATCTGAGGTGCTGCGATGCCTACTTCGATGGTACCCTGAAAGACTATCCGCTCCCCGCCGAGTTGCTTGAGAAATCAGAGCACGCAATGGGCGGCCTGCCCATGCCGTAGTTTGGAAGGGGATACGTTCGTGGTGCGCGTCGAGAAGGCACTCCGACTCGTTACAGGCAAATAATAAATCAAGCCCTTGCCAGAGACGACGGATCAACTTACAGTGCAATCCTTTGGATCGGATATCTATGGGCGACAAGAGATTTGTAATCATCATTACACTGTTTGCTGTCATAGGGCTGAGCCTGACGCTGGCTCTATTGACAATGGTGCTCCTTGACGAGACGGGTCATTCCGATGGTTCCGCTTCCATGCGGGGAGGTGGGGGATCCCCATTGCAGAGTTTGCCCGCGCTTGGAAACTGAGCGGCTCCTCCGCGCACCCCGCCCCGGAGGCTTAAAAAAGAGGTTCAGGCCCTGACGAGCTGGTTGCGGTTTTCCCATTGATTCCCGCCCGGATCGCGATCCAGCGGTAGCCTGGCTTGAGCTTAGTGGAATGGCTCGGCTTACAGGTGGAGTCCGCCGCTCAACCAGTTCATCTCGACTTTCCGGCTCTCCTTGCCCCAAAAGAACTCTTCTTCAATATAGGGTTTGATCCCGAGTGGAAGCACTTCCCATGGCGAGCAAGATGGCTTTTGCTCCAACTTTAGGCATCGATGGCGAGCCCTTTGACGAGATCGCCCGACCCTGCGCCGCACGAGATCACCGAGCGCATGGCGCTTTCAACCGATACGGAGACGGGGTGAACCTGGCTGGGCTCCAGATGGTAGATGAAGCCGGAAGTGGGGTTGGGGCCCGTCGGCACGAACACCGTCACCTTGCCGTTGTCGTGCCGGTCGGTAATGAATGCCGTCATGAGCGTGTTGTTGCCGTATATGTTGACCAGCGCCACCGATGAAAAGGGGGACGCCTTCTTGCCGAGGAGCTGGTTGACCGTCTCCTTGATCATTTTATAGCCGGGGGCCTTGCTGAGGAGACTTTTTTCAAAAGCGCTGTAGATCATGAGGCCCAGTTTTGTGCGCACAAACAGACCCAAGCAGAAGCAGCTAAGAATAATGACCGCCAGCACGATCAGCGTGGCAACGGACCGATTATATTCCTGCGGTACCGGAAGCGTCTCCACGACCAGATTCGTCAGCGGCGCGATGGCGTTTCCCACAACGCCGAACAACCATTTGAACGCGAGGACGAGGATGATGACCGGCAGGATGACAATCACTCCGCCGAGCAGGGTCGTCCTGAAAAAGTTCTTTGTTCGCGACAGCATATGACCTCCGATTGGAATCGAGCCCATCAAACACGAAGACAGGGTGAACACAAAGCAGAAAAGCTTGGTGCTCGTTGCCCCTTCGTGGTTAACATGCCTTCCTGTTGGGGTTTCTGTCAGAAGGAGTGCGTTTGAAGATCAAGCTGAACGAAAGGCCG
>CAXMPN010000003.1:26912-33751 GCA_964195195.1 Pontiella sp.
GAAGTGAAGGACGGCACCACGCTAGTCCAGCTTCGGGATCGGGAAAAGCGGACGGCCGATGTGCTGATTTGCAACGGCGCGGCATTGACCGGGGACGTTGTATTGAAGGAAGGCGACTGCGTTAATCTCATCCGACGAGGAGAGATCCCGCCGGCCGATGAGCTGCAAGCGCTCATGGTGGCCCGCCATACGCCCGGCGTACATGACAAGATAAAAAACGCGACCGTCGGCATTGCCGGACTCGGCGGTCTGGGATCGGCGATTGCGGTAGCGCTGGCCCGTATCGGGATCGGCAAGCTGATCCTCGCTGACTACGACGTCGTCGAACCCAGCAACCTCAACCGCCAGCAATATTTCATCGACCAGTTGGGAATGACGAAGGCCGAAGCGCTTGAAGCCAACCTCAACCGCATCAATCCCTATGTGCAATGCGAAGCCCAGTGCGTGCGGGTAACGCCCGAAAATATTCCGGAACTTTTCGGAGAGGTCGATGTGATGGTTGAGGCGTTCGATCGAGCTGACCAGAAGGCCATGCTACTGCAGTCGTTCGAGGGCAAACCCATCGTCGCCGCGTCCGGTCTGGCCGGCTACGGCCCCGGCGACACCATCGGGGTCCGCAAGATGGGCGGGAATATCTATATTGTCGGCGACCTCGAAACCGGCGCCGAGCCCGGTTGCGGACTCATGGCCCCGCGCGTTGGCATCGCTGCCCACATGCAGGCCAACCTGGTGCTCCGAATCCTGCTTGGTTTGGAAAGTTAATGTTGATTCATTGATCCGACTGCATTGAGTCATGAAGGTCGGAAGTCGGGTGGACCTGAACTATACGTTCACGTTTGATTAGCTACCAGAGGCGTCGGCGGTTGCTGAAGGCCTCTTCGTGGGAATCAAATTCATGAGGGCAGAATCGAAATAGGGTATGGACGATAAAGGGAGGGTGCTTACTATGAAAATGGCCATAAAATATTTGGTTATGATGGCGGTGTTGGTGGGAGTTACAGCTCGTGGCGAAAGTCGTAATGAAGACAATGTGGATCTGATATTCGGGGGCGGACTCATCGTGTCGCCAGGGTATAGTGATTTTGTTGATGATGCCTACATCGGCGCCTTCAGCACGTCGGATGGTGAGGGATGGCTGGATCTGTATGCCGGGGTTGAAATCCGACCTGCAGCACAGTTCGGGGTGCTGCTTGGCCTCGACCTGCTGATAAACGGGATCGATGCTTCCGGCGGTCCGTTGGCGGAAACCTATGCCAATGTCCTCGTGGTGCCTTCCGTGTACGGTCAGCTCTACTTCACAGAAGCGCGCACGTTTTACATTAACGGGGGTGTAAGCCTTCCATTACCGGATACCGGCAGCGATTTTTTTGAATTCGAAAACAACGGTCTGGGACTCGGTGCCAACATTGGGGTTGAGATCGCAGATGTACTGCGTATTGAGGGAGGCTACACCTATCTTCCCGTTACGGTGAAGAGCGTCGGCCTACCCGGCGAAAAGGATTATGATTTCGGTGGATTGCAACTTCGCGTCTTGCTGGCGTTCTAACGCCGGCCGCTCGATTGCTTGATCCGTATGCTGCGGAGGAGTGAGGATGAAGCAAAACCTGTTCAGCAACATTCCTGATGAGTTGCCGGAAGAATGGATCACGATCCTGGCGGAAGGCAGCGGCACCCGGATTGAGCGGATTGTCTCCGACGGCCACACTTCGCCAAAGGGCTTCTGGTACGATCAGGAAGAGAATGAATGGGTGTTGCTGGTTTCGGGTTCGGCTGTGCTGTCCATTGAAAGGGAATCGGGAGCCGAGAAAATCGAGCTCAAGCCCGGAGACCATCTTCTTCTCCCCGCACACCAACGCCACCG
This sequence comes from Pontiella sp., assembly GCA_964195195.1. Taxonomy (GTDB): domain Bacteria; phylum Verrucomicrobiota; class Kiritimatiellia; order Kiritimatiellales; family Pontiellaceae; genus Pontiella. Next base: position 28,774 of record CAXMPN010000003.1, read on the forward strand.
TGTGGAGTCGACTTCGCAAACGGAAAAAACCATCTGGCTCGCCGTATATTTTTCACCACCCGCTACGCTAGAGTACACAGAGGCGCACAGAGCATAGAAAACCTCCGTGTTCCTCTGTGTACTCTGTGGTAAAATACCCCACATGAAAGTGGCTCGGTTCCAGTTTGGTGATTACGAAGTACTGGCGGTGCCGGTACTGCACGATAACTTTGTCTATCTCATAGGCCGCGATGGCCAGGCAGTACTGATTGACGCAGGCGAAGCTGAGCCGGTTTTCGAAACCTTGGAGCAGGAACAGCTCCAGCTGCTGGATATTCTGATCACCCACACGCACCACGACCATGTCGGCGGATGCCGCGCCATCCAGGATCGGTTGGGCGTGCTTTCAACCAGTCCCGCGGTGGAGGAACGGGAATTCAAGGTGCTTGGAACCGTATGCAGATCCATCTCCACGCCAGGGCACATGGCGGTGCATAAGACCTACCATTTCCCGGAGCTGGGAGTTTTGTTTACTGGCGATGCACTGATCAACGGTGCCTGCGGGCGCATTCTGGATGGAACGGCGGAGCAGCTTTTTACCAGCCTTCGGAAGATATGCGAGGTGCCGGATTCCACCCGCATCTTTGGCGGTCATGACTACCTCGCCGACAATATGGCGTTTGCCCTTTCGGTTGAGCCGGAAAACGCCGATGCGGCAGTCCGGCTGGAGTTGTATCGCACGGATTCCTCCGCCGCGATTTTCGCGACGCTGGCCGAAGAAAAGAAAACCAATCCCTTCCTGCGCGTCGAGTCGGGTGAGGAATTCGCCGAGCTCCGCCGAAGGAAAGATTCTTTTTAAATAGAATCCGGGAACTGTAGCCGCGATCCGTGATCGCGGAACGGCCCGGTCACGGATCGCGCCCTACACCTTTGTGCTCTTCGTGCCTTGGTGTTAAATTATCTGTTGAACAGTGGATAGAGCACGTCGTACTGCTCCACCAGTGCCTGTGGCATGACCCGGGTATCGGCCAGGACGGGCATGAAGTTGTTGTCGCCGATCCACCGCGGTACGATATGCTGATGAATATGGTCCTTCAATCCTGCCCCGGCGGCCGCACCCAGATTGTAGCCGAGATTAATGCCGTCCGGCTTGAGTTCCGCCTTCAGGATTTCCACGGCTTCGATGCTGAGGTCGGTCATTTCGATCCGCTCTTCGGGAGTTAAATCCTTGAGGTGTTCCAGATGGCGGTAGGGGGCGACCATCAGGTGCCCGCCGGTGTAAGGATAGCGGTTCATCACCACGCCGCAGGTTTTTCCGCGCTTGAGCAACAGGTTTTCGCGATCGTTTTCCTCCGCGCACAGCTTGCAGACAAAGCAGCCGTCTTCCTTGTCGCTCAGGATATATTCAATGCGCCAGGGCGCCCAGATTGTTTTCGGCATTGCACGTCCTCTCTTCCGTATCGGTTTAGGCAGGATGGTTTTGCGGAAAAATGATTTTCTCACGCCAGCCGTTCCTGAAATTATGGTCGCTTCGCTGCCGTCTCTTCGAGACAGCCTCACTTCGTGTCTGCCACAAAATCATTCTATCTGATATCCCCGCACGGTTTTCGGTTTCAAACAGATGCATTAAATCATATCTTGGCCGGATTGGAAGAGGAAGAGTACATGGCGGACAACGTATATCTGTATTACGGCAACGATGAATACCTGGTGGGGCTGAATGCCCGCAAGAAGGTGGATGAAATCTGCCCGGAGGCCGAGCAGGCGCTATCGCTGGAGATCCTTGACGGGAGCGCAGCGAAGATCGACGATGCCACAGCGGCAATCGATCAGTGCATAGCGGCGTTCCGTACCGTTGGCTTGTTTGGCGGGAAGAAAGTGGTCTGGTTTCGTGAGATCTCGTTCTTTTCCAACAACGTGATCATGAAGAACGAGCAGGTCAAGCGCATGCTCGGGGAGTTGGCCAAGGATATAAAGGCGGGCCTGGCGCCCGACCAGTTCCTAATCCTGTCCGCGCCGGGTATCGATAAGCGATCCGCCTTCTACAAGGCCATCAACGAAGCCGGTCAGGTGGCCGAGTATTCCGTGCCTGAACGCGACTACGAGGCGCGGCCCGTTGCCCTCCAGCGCGCCGCCACGCTGTTCAAGCGCGAGGCGTACACCATTAATTCCGCCGCGCTGGATGCCTTTATCGACAAAACCGGCTTCGAGACACGCCAGATCATGAACGAGGTGGAGAAGCTGGTGCTGTACAAGGGCGATGTTAAGGCGATCACGATCGAGGATGTACAGGTCATCACCTCGGCCGCGGGCGAGGCCATCGCATGGGATTTTACCGATGCCGTGGCCGAAGGGCGCTTAGGCGACGCCATCCGGATATTTCGTCAGCTTCTTTTCCAGAAGCAGACGACGGTGGGGTTGATTATCCAGATCGAAAGCCTGTTCCAGAACATGTTGCGGTTCCGGGAATACATGGAAGCGGGCTGGTTGCGGATGAATGGAAACCGCATCCAGTGGGCGGACGATCCTGAGATCGACGACTATTTTTCCGTCATGCCCGAGGATCCGCGCAAAATGCATTGGTTCCGTGCCGGCAAGATTGCCAACCAGGCCGCGCCTTATTCGTCAAAAAACCTGGCCGCTCGCAAGAAGTTGGTGGTCGATACCCACGAACGGATGCTTTCCGGCGGCTCCATCCCCCATGAACTCATGGTCGAAACGCTGCTGGCCCGGCTTTGCGCCCCAAGGCGGCGCACCCGATAGATTCGCTATAGTCGTGGCGGAGTGTATTCGTGGAGCACGATGCGCGCCTTGCCGACAGGAACCTGCACATCCATGCGTACCAGGATCTTGCGGTCATCTTCGGTCAGCCAGATCGCCTTCGGGATTTTACGAACGAAGAGATCCCCGCGCTTAGGTTCAACGAGATATTTGCGGCATTCCACCTTTCCGGACCCGCCGACCTTTTTTTCATCGGTCTTGCCGCCTGTAATGCTTATGCCGTGCAGGGCCGTGTCGACCACAATATTGAAGCTGCGCGAGGTGCCCTTGTCGAAGTCGTATTTCCTGAAGTCATAGAGAAAGGAGACCGCATCGCAGGCCCCGGCTTCTATAGGGTAGTTGGTGCTGATGTTGTCGCTATGGCTCGTCCATGAGGCCGTATTGTTTTCCCGGTCGATTTCGAGTACGTCGCGGCAAATGAAGCCGCCTTCGGAAGTGTTCTTTTCCACACGGACGGAAAGCTGCGTTACGGGATCGATGTAGCAGTCAACCGTGTCGTCGACCGGGTAGATGGTGGAGACAAGCCAGTTGCTTTTTACGCGAATCCGGATGCGGATCAGGTTCTTACCGTCCATTTCGACTTCTTCGCAGCCGATGGTCGATGTGCCGCAAGAGAGTAGCCCCCATGCGATCTTGTAAGTGGCCTGTTCTCCGACTGGATACCGGTATTCCGCCGCCGCTTGGGTGGCGGTTATCAGCAATACCAGGATGCCGGTGAATAATTTCATTAAAACTGGATGTTGATCTTAAACAGGGGCATGACCAGCGATGGATCAGGGCGATAGGTCATGTCGCTTTCAATAGCATGGACCGCGGAATCGAGACGATCCCGGTTGTAGCGGTGTGCGGCATCCACTCCGCCGTAGATGCTGCCCGAATACCAGGTGAGCTCGAAGAACGAGATGATGGCAAACGCGCCCCATTGGTCATCCTGCGCCGTATCGACCATGCCGTAGATGAAGAGGCTGTTCAGAATCAGGCTGCGGAAGCCGTTGGCGATTTCACCCGAATACCAGTAGCCCGCGCCGGGAATCAGGCCCCAGAGCCCGCCAGCCAGCGGGCTTTTCTCCTTGCCGTTGGCATAGGTTTCCAGCGCCTGAAGCGAGCGGGATTCATCCACGGGCGAGCGCTCAAGATTCTGCTGTGCCGCGCCCGGGTCGCCGCGTGCAAGGTGAATCGCGGCCGAGCGGCGAAGGGAGAAGGTTTGGAACGCGGACTGATCGCTTTCGGCCGTAAGCGCATCGTAAAAATAGAGGGCGGTATCCGTATCGTTCGCCATTCGGGCATTTTCGGCATTCAGCAGGATCAGTTCGGCAGAATAGGCGGACGACGCATCCGTGCTTTCGGCGCGATCCAGCATTTCGCCGGCGGACACATAACTGTGATTCATGAGGTAGGCGTAACCGGCGTAAAGATAGGCCGAGGATTGTGAGGCGGGTTTCGGTGATTCCATGGCGAAGCGGCGGAATTCGACGGCGGCGAGGGTATAGTCCTGTTCCGCGAGGAGTTCGCTCGCCAGTTTCAAGGTGGTTTTATCGGCTACGGCAGTAAGGACCGGCATTAGGTACAGCGTAATGATAAACAGGGATCGCTTCATTATTTCATCCAGAAATCGTGGTTTTCAACGGGGTCGCGGTAGCGGATCTGTCCATCTTCCATGATGACGGGATCTGCTTTTTGGTTGCTGACTTCGGGTTCGCGGAAAAAGCGGTCGGCAATCATCGGAATGGATTTAATTCCATGCTTGCCGGATGCTTGGTGAAAGTATTCCGAGCAGCTGGGTTCGAGGGTGCACCGTTCGCCGATGGCCGGGCTGATCTGGGCGCGATAGAAGCGGATAATCCAGTTCGGTGTGGTGGCGCCGCCCGGATCGGGTTTCGCGCACTGTGAAAAAAGCGCGCCATACCACTGATCGCGCGAGGTGCTGATTTGACTGACGAGAGATTCGTTCCCGTCCTTGAGGTCGGGATGTTCCTTGAACAGGAGGAACATGGAGCAGGAGGAATGCAGAAAAAGTGTTTTGTTCGTGGTGTTATTGAAGGCGAAGAAAAAGCATTCGAGGGCATTGCCAGGCTGATCAAGCTGCCATTGTAGTCGGCCAAGCTCGTAGGAGGCCATCGATGAAACCTGTAGATTCGAGTTGGACTCAATGATGGATTCGAAAAGGATTGCTGCCTCGGAGGCACCCATGCCGGACCGAACGGACGACATGGCATTC
>CAXMPN010000004.1:0-370 GCA_964195195.1 Pontiella sp.
GAAACGCCCACCGCCAGCACACCCACCAGCACCAGCATCACGCTCGAAAGCATATCCACCGCGAGCGTAATGCCGTACGGCGCGTCCCAGTTACCGACATTCATCACTGCAATCGTGCCGTTGCAGGTATGCACCATCAGGCAGAGCGCCGTCAGCAGAATGAGAAACGAGAATGCAATAGTGATCCATTTCTGCACGGTCAGGCTCCTGCGGAAGAGCATGCAAAGCACCGCGCCGGCCAGCGGAATCGTGATGGGTAATACAGGCAGGAGGGTCATGATTCGTTCTCCTTCAGTCCATCGACATCGTCGGTGCCGACGGTTTGATAGGTCCGCAGAAACAGCACCAGCGCAAAAGCGGTCACGGCAAA
>CAXMPN010000004.1:380-16415 GCA_964195195.1 Pontiella sp.
GGTGAGAATGAACGCCTGCGGCAGCGGATCGGCCGGGAGTGTAGCGAAGGCTTTTTCGCCTTCGGCCAGAATGGGGGCACCGCCTTTGCGCAAACCGCCGGCGGTAAAGATCAGCAGATTGGCCCCATGGCTGAGTAGACTGAGGCCGATGATCAGCTGGATCAGGTTGCGGCGCATCATCAGATACACCCCGCTGCCGTAGAGCATGCCAATCACCAGTGCGAGGACCACTTCCATACTAGCGTTCCTCCCCGAGTGAAAAAATTAACGTCAGCAAAACACCGAGCACGACGAGATACACCCCGCCATCAAAAATGAGCGGCGTACCGATCTCCATTACCGCACCCGGCAGAATATGCAGTTCCCACCACGTCCCGGTCAGGAAGGCCGCGCCGCTCATCAGCGCCGGGATGCCACTGAGCAGGGCAATCGCCAGACCGACCGCTGTGATATCGCGCGGATCAAAACGAAGCAACTTGCGGGCGGCCTCCACCTTGAAGGCCAGCGCATAGAGGGCAAACGACGAGCCGGCAAACAGTCCGCCGACAAAACCACCCCCGGGATAGTGGTGGCCGCGAAGCAGTAGATAGATTGAAAACACCAGCAACGGCGGAAACATATAGCGCGTGGCGGTTCTGAAAATAAGGGAAGTCATTCGGCGGCCTCCCCCTTTTTGGGCCGTAGCTTCAGCAGGGCAAACCCGCCCAGCGCGGCGATAGTGAGCACCGTAATTTCGCCGAGCGTGTCGAGCGCGCGGAAATCGACGAGAATGACATTCACCACATTGCGCCCGTGGGCTTCTTTATAGCTGTGCTCCAGATAATAGTCAGAGACGGCGGTGGGCGTCTGCACATCGAGCGCGGCGAGCACCAGCAGGGTGATGACCACGCCGACACCCATAGAAATGGCCAGATCGAGGCCGTGTGTGCGCTTCGACGATCCATGGCTAAACGGAGGAAGGTGATAGAATGCCAGCGCCATCAGAATCACGGTCAGCGTTTCAACTACTAGTTGCGTCATGGCAAGGTCGGGCGCGCCGAAAAATGTAAAGAGAACCGCCATGCCGTAGCCGACCACGCCCAGCGAAAGAATCGAACCCAGGCGCGATTTGGAGTGTACGGTGGCATACGCCGCCAAAATCATCAGCCCGGCAATCAATCCGACGCGCAAGGAAAGCGGCGACAAATCGTCAAGCCCCTGAAGGCCCCCCGCCCTAGCAAATGCGGTGACCAACAGCGCGGTGGCGCAGATCATGGTCACGCGGATGTAGTCGCGTAAAATTCCGGTCTGCAGGGTGCGCGTCTGCCAAGCGGCAAATTTGAGCACCGATGAGAGGAGCCATTGATAGGTCGCGTCCGGCCCGACCCGGCCGAGTATAGCGAGCCGCCGGGCGGTTTTCAGCAAAAGCGGACGGGCGCAATACAAGCCGATGCCGATCGCCGACGTGATGAGGCTGATGACCAGATATTTATTAAAGCCCGCCCACAGGTGCAGATGAACCTGCAGCTCTTCCGCCGCAACCGCGGTTGCGGCGGGGGCCACAAGTGCATGGCCGATGAAGCCGCTGGAAAAGGCCAAGACCAGCGATCCAAGCCCGAGCACCAGCGGACCGATGCGCATCGACCAGGGCATCTCGTGGGCGTGAAGCCCTTCCGGCACGTTCCCCAGAAATGGCTTGAAGCCGACCGACAGGCCGACCAACACATAGGCCGCGCCACCGATCATGGTGGCGATGATCAAGAGCGGGTACTCGCCCAATGCGTGTAGCCAGGTTTCCTTGGCCACAAAGCCGAAGAAGGGCGGGAAGCCGCCCATGGAAAGTCCTGCCAGCAAGGCGCAGGCAAAAGTGAAAGGCATCGCCCGGCGCAGACCGCCCAGCTTGTCGATCGACGTTTCGCCGCCGGTTTCATGGGTGATGCCTCCGGCAATCAGGAACAACGTCGCCTTGTAGAAGGCATGCGCGAGAATGAACGCCAGCATGGCCTTGATGGTTTCCTCGGTTCCTATGCCCAATAGCATGACCATCGCGCCGAGGGCGGAGACCGTCGTGTAGGCCAGCAGCCGCTTCAGCACATGCTGGCCCATTGCCATGATTGCACCCAGCAGGAAGGTGGTCGCGCCGATGGTGGTGAGAAGGACGGTCCACTCTTCGGTTCCTCCCAGAGTCGGGTGCAGGCGGGCGAGTAAATAGACCCCGGCCTTTACCATCGTCGAGGAGTGAAGATAGGCACTGGCGGGTGTCGGTGCCTGCATGGCGTTGGGGAGCCAGAAATGGAATGGAAACTGAGCCGATTTGGTGAAGGCACCGATGCATATCAGAATGAGGATCGGCAGATAGTGGGCATGCGCCTGCAGCTCGGCCCCGCAATGCATCAGCTCGGACAAGCGCCAGGTTCCGGCAGCCTGCGCCATCAGAATCAATCCCGCCAAAAGGAACAGTCCTCCGAGTACGGTGACGAGCAGCGCCTGCAGTGCCGCTTTGCGCGCCTCTTCACTTTCGTGATTGAACCCGATCAACAGGTACGAGGTAAAGCTGGTCAGTTCCCAGAAAATGAAAACGAGAAGCAGATGGTCGGCCAGCACAACACCCAGCATGGAGGCCATGAAGGCGATGATGTACATCATGAATCGCCCTTGTTGCGGATGCCCCTTGAAGTAGCCTTGCGCATACAAAATGATCAACGCACCGATCCCGCTGATCAAAAGGGCGAACAAAAGCGAAAGACCGTCCAGCCGAAACGCGGCTTCCAGCCGAAGGCCTTCCACCCAATGAAAGCTCTGTTCCATGGCATGGCCATGGATGATTTCAGGAGCTTGTATCAGCAGCCAGACAAAAAAGGATCCGGGCGCAAACGCCAGAAGGATGCCGGTATATTTTGGGACAGCGCGATAGACCCACGGTGCGAGCAGGGCGGCCAGGAAACAGATGGAGATCAGACTCAGCATAAGGAATTATTTATTAAGCTACTTGTATCTTACTGTATGTAAACATGTTGCACCGTATCCTCCGGCATAAAGATCGCTTGAACCTCTGCATCCGCTCTCTTTACTCCAGAACCTTTTGCTATTTTTTTACACCCACATCACTGCCGGCAGTATCCATATTATCGCCCGTCTGCGAGATGAAATCAGATCATATGGAGAGGAGCAAGGCGCAAGGTGACAAATGCGCACATAATATGTGCGCTTTATCCTGATCCCGATTGGCAAGAATCAAATGTCGATTCCATCCCCGTAAACATTGGATTTTTTGGACATTTTACATTTGCCATTCCCCACTCAATACCATAGTAATTTTAAATCGCTGAACCGATATGGAGTCGGATAGAAGTTGATGCATTAACCAGGAAAGCATGAGGAGTAGATAAAATGGCAAAACCCATGACCAAATCACAGATCATCGCAGCAGTTGCAGAAAAATCTGACATCAGCAAAGCACAGGCAAAAGATGCACTAGATGCTCTCGCCACTCTCGCTTACGAAGGTGCCGCAGACGGGTTTACCATTCCTGGAATCGGCAAGCTTGTTAAGGTTGACCGTGCCGCCCGCATGGGCCGCAATCCGGCCACCGGCGAAACCATACATATTCCTGCGAAGACCGTCCTCAAGTTCCGCATCGCAAAGGCAGCCAAGGACGCTGTACTTTAGAATCACGATCGGATTTTGGCATACCGCCCCGCCAGTCGGGGCGGTTGTTTTTTATATGAAACATTTAACAAAAATTCCTTGTTTCCTCGCCGCCGTCGCCGCTCTGGCGCTTGGAGGATGCGCGACCAACGATGATGCTTTCGTTGACGAACAGGAATACTCGAACATGCCGTGGAACACCCCCCAGCAATGGGAGGGATCTCCCAGCATTCCCGGCCTTTCAGGCCCCGGTTACTAACCGATCATTTTCGAAGCCCGCAAAAAAGCGGGCTTTTTCATTTCACCCTCATCAAATGTGCTTTCCATTCGAGGGATGGTTTGAAACATTCTGTTTCTGAATTTTCAAGGGGGTAATGCAGTGGCTAGATTCATCATACAAGGCGGGAATCCCATAGGGGGAACCTTCCTGCCGCGCGGAAATAAAAACGCTGTTTTGCCGATGCTCGCAGCCTGCCTGCTGACCGACCAGCCCGTGGTCCTTCGAAACGTCCCGCTCATTAATGACGTCAAGGTGATGCTCGAGCTACTCGAAAGCATCGGGGTCGAAGTGAATCTCGAAGGGCACACCGCTACACTCTGCGCCAGAAGCCTGCGCACGACCGAGCTGGATCAGACGCTTTGTGCCAGGGTTCGCACCTCCATCCTGTTGGCCGGCCCACTGACCGCCCGGCACGGCGGAGCGATCATCCATCCACCGGGTGGTGACGTGATTGGCCGCCGCCGACTCGACACGCACTTCTACGGGCTGCGCTCCCTTGGCGCGGAAATCTCCATCGACCAGGCCTACCGCTTCAAAGCAGGGCCGCTCACCTCCTGGAAAATGGTTTTCGACGAAGCCAGCGTGACCGCTACGGAAAACACCCTGATGGCAGCCACCCTGGCTGAAGGCACCTCTACGATCTATAACGCGGCCTGCGAACCGCACGTGCAGGACCTTGCGCACCTGCTGAACCAGATGGGAGCGGATATTTCCGGCATCGGAACGAACAACCTGACCATACACGGTGTAAAAAACCTGCATGGTGCGGAATATACCGTCCAACCGGACTATATCGAGGTCGGCAGTTTCATCGCCGCTTCCGTCGTGACCGGCGGACAACTGACCATTCCGGATGCCGGCGATCCGCTGACGCTGCAGGTTATGCAGCGTACGTTTTCAAAACTGGGTGTGGAGTGGACGCGTGATGGCCGCACCCTGATTGTCCCGCACCAAACTGAACGTTGTATTCGTCCGGACGAAGGCAACGCAACGCCGAAGATCGAAGACGGCATTTGGCCCGCATTCCCCTCCGACCTGATGAGTGTCTGCATCGTTCTGGCGACACAGACCACAGGAACGGCCCTCTTTTTCGAGAAAATGTTCGAAAGCCGCATGTATTTTGTAGACCACCTCATGGCTATGGGTGCCAACATCATCCAATGCGATCCGCACCGCGTGGTGGCCATCGGCCCGACCCGTCTGCGCGGGAGCACGCTCACCAGCCCGGATATCCGCGCCGGCATGGCCATGCTCATCGCCGCCTGTTGCGCCGAAGGCGAAAGCATCATCAAAAACGCGCAGGTCATCGATCGTGGATATGAGGCAATTGAAGATAGACTTGCCGCGCTTGGTGCGGATATCGTGCGCGTTGATTAGTGATTCGCCCACAGAAGGAAGCAAAAGATGGAATTCCCCAAGACATTCTACCGCTGGCGCCCGCACCCGTGGCATGGCCTCGAAGCCGGTGAAGACATTCCCCGCATCGTCAACGCCTATATCGAAATGACGCCTTTCGACGCGGTTAAGTATGAAGTCGACAAAACGACCGGATATCTGCGCGTGGACCGCCCCCAGCTGACCTCTTCGATGACCCCGACCCTCTACGGCTTCATTCCCCAGACCTACTGTGCCGCCCGCGTCCAGGCAATGTCTCCCACCTCCAAATGCGGTGATGGCGACCCCCTGGATATCTGCGTTATTACCGAACGCGCCATTAACCGCGGCGAGGTCATTCTGAAAGCGCGGGTGATTGGCGGACTCCAGATGGTCGATAACGGCGAAGCGGACGACAAGATCATCGCCGTCCTCGACAACGACCAGTTCTGGAAAACCGCCAACGACGTGGATGACATTCCGCCGGCCCTTCTGGAGCGCCTGCGCCACTATTTTGCCACCTACAAACTCGTACCCGGCCAGCCTTCGGACGTGCAAATCGAAAAGATTTACAACCGGGAACATGCGCTGGCGGTCATCGAAGCATCGCTGGAAGATTACACCGACCTGTATGGTTGATTAATCGTAGACGGAGCTTCCAGCTCCGTTGGGCAACTCAACGCGCGTTGCACAACCGCAACGGAGCTGGAAGCTCCGTCTACATTCTCTTCCTTGCTACCAGCGCCAATGTGACGAGAAGAATGAGTCCAGTGTTGCGGGCAACGCTCAACCAACTCAACGGCTGATCCGCTGCGCCGCGGCCGAAGCAGCCGCACCCGTAGACGGAACCGCGCCATAGATTGATCCCGATGGCCGCAGTGAATCCCGCCAGCAGAATCAGCACGATCCAAAGGGCGGCACCTCGGTAGCGCGGGATAAACAGCAGGCAGACGGCACACACGAGTTCCAGCCACGGCAAATAGAGTGCCGCAAAGTTTACCAGAAAGCCGGGCAGTAAATGGAAGCGGTAGACCGACACCGCAAAATCGTCCGGAAAGAGGGTCTTCTGATAGCCGGAAAGCAACACCGCCGCAATAATGAACAAGGCGATCCCGTAGGCGAGCTGATAGATTTTATGGTCCCGGGTCACAGACCATCTCCCCCCGACGGAACCGCGTCCTCGCGGTCCACGGGCGACGAGGACGTCGCCCCTCCATGTTTTTGCCAGAACTCGAATCCGTCGATATAGAGCCCCGTATTGGAGCCCCCGAGCTCCTTTAACATGGATGCCAACAGCAAGGCATCATCGCATTCCCGATTTGTGCAATACACCACCAGCTCTCTGCCGGAATCGATTAAATCGACGATGAAAGGGAAAAGCTCATCGAACCGTTCGAAGGGAACGGAAACCGCGCCGGAAATATGCCCCTGAGCAAAATGGTCGGCGGAGCGGGCATCGACAAACAGGGCTTCGCCGGAATGGAACTTCCCGAGCGCAACGGTTAGCGGAATCACTTTGATGTTCTGCTTAACCGCCTGATCTTCCACCTGCCTCGTCCAGTCCTGCACCCACGGTATCCGCCGCGGGTGGACACGGTTTGCCACCACCGCCAAGACCGCACTGGCCAGTAAGATGACGACAGTCTGTTTGGCGGTGGTTTTCATGAGCGGTGGAGGAGCGGATGCTGTCCGCCCGGTCGCACAGCGTGCGATCCTCAATTATTCTTCAGCGGATTCTTCCGACGCAGATTCAGCAGCGGGGGCTCCGCCTTCGACAGACTCGACGGCAACATCCTCTTCCGGACCTTCTTCTTCGGGATCGAGGACCGCTGCAGAAACGAGTTTATCGCCTTCCTTGAGTTTGAAGAGGCGAACGCCCTGGGTGTTGCGGCCGATGATGCGCAAGTCGCTCGCGCCGATACAGATCATCTGCCCGCCTTCGGAAATAAGCATCAGGCGATGCTCGTCGGTGACGGCGTGGGCACTGACGACCTTACCGTTGCGGTCGGTCGTCTGGATGCTGATGATCCCCTTGCCTCCGCGGCTCTGCGTGCGGTATTCATCGAAGCTGGTGCGCTTGCCGTATCCGTTTTCGGTGATGGCCATCATGGTTGATTCGGTATCGACGATTTCGACGGTGACGACTTCGTCTTCCCCTTCGAGCCGCACGCCGCGCACCCCGCGGGAAACGCGGCCCAATGGACGGGCATCGGTTTCCTTAAAGCGAATCGCCTTACCGTTCTTCATGCTGAGGATGATTTCGTTTTCACCGTTGGTCAGCTGGACGCCGATCAACTGGTCGTCGTCATCGATATTAATTGCCTTGACGCCGGCCACCCGAACATTCTTGTAGGCCGAAAGCACGGTCTTTTTCACAACGCCCTTCCTGGTCGCCATGATCAGGTTGTGCGCGTCGTCGTCGAGTTCGCGTACACAGAGTATGGCGGCGAGCTTTTCGTCCTGCGCCATCTGGAGCACGTTGGCCAGCGAACGCCCACGGCTTTGGCGGGAGCCCTCCGGCACATAGTAGGCCTTGAGCCAGTACATGCGACCCGCTTCGGTGAAGCAGAGCAGATAGTCATGCGTGGAGGCCGAGAAGATGTGCTCCACAAAGTCCTCGTCCTTGGTGCTCATGCCGACCACGCCCTTGCCTCCGCGGCGCTGCTGGCGGTAGGTATCGGTCGGAACGCGCTTGATATAGCCTGTGTTCGAAAGCGTAATGACACACGGCTCATCGGCGATCAGGTCTTCTATGTCAATCTCGCCTTCGTCGATGCGCAGGTCGGTGCGGCGGATTTCGCCATACTTTGCACGGATCTGTTCCAGGTCTTCCTTGATGACGGCAAATATCTTTTCCGGATGCGCCAGCAGGTCTTCGAGGTATTCCATTAGCTTTTTGAGCTCGGCATATTCCGCTTCGACCTTATCTCGTTCCAACCCGGTGAGCTGGTAGAGGCGCATTTCGAGGATGGCCTTCGCCTGGATTTCGCTAAAGCCGAACTTGGCCATCAATCGATCCTGCGCTTCGTCGCGGTTTTTCGAGTCGCGGATGATGCGAACCACATCGTCCATGTTATCCATCGCCAGCAGATAGCCTTCGAGGATATGGGCGCGGGCGGCGGCCTTGTCGAGATCGAATCGGGTACGGCGGGTGATCACTTCAAAGCGGTGATCAATAAAGCACTTGAGCACCTCTTTGAGGTTCATGACGCGCGGCTTGCCTTTGTCGATCGCCAGCATGATGGAGCCGAAGGTCGATTCGAGTTGTGTATGCTTGTAAATGTTGTTGAGCAACACATTCGGCACGGCGTTGCGCTTGAGCTCGATGACGAGGCGGATTCCTTCCTTGCCGGACTCGTCGCGAATGTCGGAAATCCCTTCGAGCTTTTTGTCACGGACGAGCGAAACCATTTTAGTGATCAGCAGCGTCTTGTTCAGCGCGTACGGAATTTCGGTGATGATGATGCGCGCCTTGCCGTTTTCATCCTCCTCGATATCGGCCTTGCCGCGCATTTTGATCTTGCCGCGGCCCGTTGTGTAGAAATCGCGCACGGCTTTCAACCCGTAGACCGATCCGCCGGTCGGGAAATCGGGCCCTTTGACCAGCTCGCAGAGCTCGTCGATCGTGGCATCGGGATTATCGATCAGCAGGATGGTGCCATCGATGACTTCGCCCAGGTTGTGCGGTGGAATGTTGGTGGCCATGCCGACCGCAATACCGGTCGAGCCATTCACCAGCAGGTTGGGCACCCGCGCCGGCAATACCGTAGGCTCCATCAGCGATTCGTCGAAGTTCGGGCGCATGTCGACGGTCTCTTTGTCGATATCAGCCAGCATTTCTTCGGCGAGCGGGCGGAGACGGCACTCGGTGTAACGATAGGCGGCCGCGCGGTCACCATCGATCGAACCAAAGTTACCCTGGCCGTCGATGAGCATGCCGCGCATCGCAAAGTCCTGCGCCATACGCACCATCGTGTCGTATACCGCGGTGTCGCCATGCGGATGATAGTTGCCGATCACTTCGCCGACGACCTTGGCGCATTTCACATAGGCTTTGTTGTGCGTCCAGCCGCGCTCTTTCATGGCGTAGAGGATGCGGCGATTGCCTGGTTTCATCCCGTCGCGTACGTCCGGCAGGGCGCGTCCGACTATCACCGACATTGAATAGTCGATGTATGCGCGCTGCATCTCATCTTCTATATTAATCAGGTCAATACGTTCATTCGTGTTTTCCATAATAGAGCTTCCGTTAGATATCGAGATTGGTGACGTTCAGCGCGTTTTCCTGAATGAATTCGCGGCGGGGTTCGACTTCGTCGCCCATGAGAATGGTAAACATGTCGTCTGCTTTCACCACGTCTTCAAGCACCACCTTGGTAAGCCGCCGGAAATCAGGATCAAGCGTGGTTTCCCACAGTTGCTGTGGATTCATTTCACCCAATCCTTTATAGCGCTGAATGGTCATGCCTTTGCGGCCCGCAATCCGGATGGCCTGGGCCAGCTCCATCAGCGAGTTTGCCGCTGTCTTGGTGCCCTTGTCATCGAGATTGAACTGCGGATTCTCGGCACCCATCAACTGGTCGAAGGAAAATCCATCTGCTTCAAGCTTTTCGACGATTTTCTTAAGCGTCCGGGAGAAGAAGAGCTCCTTATAGCGCACGGTCGGTGCGGGGGGGGCTTCTTCAACGGGGGCTTCGGCAGGCTCTTCGCCTTCCGCGGCCTCTGCAATTGCCGCGACCTCTTCAGCCACGAGGGCTTCTTCGATGATCTCGGGCGCTGCTAGGGCCATCGCGGCTTCGACTTCGGCGAATATGGCTTGTAGACCATGGTCATCAAGCGCAAAGCGGATATCGAGATCCTCGCCGAGTTTGTTCATGTATGCGCAGTAGAGCGGGAATGCGCCGGTTTCGGGATCGCGTTGGGCCAAATAATCCGTCAGCGAGATACCTCGTCGGCGGAGTTGATCGGCGATTCCCTCGATCGCGACGATGCTTTCGAGCAACTCACGCAGGCCCTTGGTGTCGAGCAGCTGCGTGCCGTCTAGCTTTTCGAGCAGCATGCCGTCGGCACCGAGGTCGAGCAGGATCTGCGTCAGATGGGCATCGGACTCGACATATTCCTCGCGCTTGCGGCGCGTCACTTTATAGAGCGGCGGCTGGGCAATGTAGATGTAGCCGTGCTCGACGAGCTGCGGCATCTGGCGATAGAAGAAGGTCAGCAGCAGCGTGCGAATGTGCGCACCGTCGACGTCGGCGTCGGTCATGATGATGATCTTGTGGTACCGCGCCTTTTCTATATTGAAATCGTCGAGGCCGATGCCGGTTCCGATGGCGGTGATCATCGTTCGGATTTCGTCGTTGGCCAGCACCTTATCGAGGCGGGCCTTCTGAACGTTGATCACTTTACCTTTAACGGGAAGAATGGCCTGATACTCGCGTTCGCGGCCTTGCTTTGCGGATCCACCCGCAGAGTCCCCTTCGACAATGAACAATTCGGTGCGGGCCGGATCACGACTGGAACAGTCGGCGAGTTTACCGGGGAGTCCACCACTTTCGAGTGCGCCCTTTTTCCGTGCCAGATCGCGCGCCTTGCGGGCGGCATCGCGGGCGCGGGACGCCACGACGGCCTTTTCGATGATCGTGCGAGCAACGGCCGGGTTTTCCTCGAAGTAGGTTCCCAGCTCATCGTTCACAATCTGCTGAACAATGCCTTCGACTTCGCCGTTTCCGAGCTTGGTTTTGGTCTGGCCCTCGAACTGCGGATCGGGAATTTTAACGCTCAGGACGGCGGTGATGCCCTCGCGGATATCGTCGCCGCCCATGGCCTGTTTATCATCCTTGATCAGCTTGTTGTTTTTCGCGTAGGCGTTGACCGTACGGGTCAACGCGGAGCGGAAGCCGGAAAGGTGTGTGCCGCCTTCGATTGTGTTGATGTTGTTGGCGAACGTAAAGATGGTTTCATTGTAGGCATCGGAATACTGCATGGCGATTTCGACGACCACGTCGTCCTTCTCTCGCTCGAAGTAGATGACATCCGGGTGCATCGGCGACTTGTTGCGGTTGAGATGCTGGACAAACTCCATGATGCCGCCCTCGTACTGGAAGATCTCTTCGCGTCCGGTGGCCTCTTCGTTGAGCGTGATCTTGATGCCGCGGTTGAGGAAGGCCATCTCGCGCAGACGGGCGGAAAGAATATCCCACTGGAAACCGGTATCATGCGTAAAGATGGTGTGGTCGGGCATGAAGGTGACCTTCGTGCCGGTTTCTGTGGTTTTTCCGATGGTGACCAACTCGGTGACTTCCACACCGCACTCGAAGCGCTGGTGGTAAATCTGACCATCGCGCTTCACTTCCACTTCCAGCCACTCGGAGAGACCGTTTACGCATGAGACGCCGACGCCATGCAGGCCGCCGGAAACTTTGTAGGAGTCGTCGTCAAATTTGCCGCCTGCGTGCAGGACGGTCAGCACCACGGTTACGGCTGGCTTGCCCTCGGTCGGGTGCATGTCGACCGGAATCCCGCGCCCGTCGTCGATGACGGATAGCGACCCGTCCTCATTGATGCAGACTTCGACGTTGGAGCAGTAGCCTGCCAGCGCTTCGTCGATTGAGTTGTCTACGACTTCGTAGACACAGTGGTGATAGCCGCGCGAGCCCGTATCGCCGATATACATGGCGGGGCGTTTCCGGACGGCTTCGATGCCCTCCAAAACCGTAATATGATCGGCACCGTATCCCGCCGCATCAGGGTTCAGCGATGCCCTGTTTTTGGTATTTTCATCCGCTGTTAAGTCGTTTTGTAAGTCAGACATATCTGTCCTTTTCCTTTAAGTGACATTGATCGAAACAGACTAGCAGAAGCCGCTATTTCGACACAACGAAAGAAGGTGCCTAAATGGCAGTTATTTTCCCTAAAAACTCTAAAAACCGACAAATTCGGCTTTTGAGAGCAAATCGCTTGTAGATGGCAGGATTGCCGATTTTGCGTCTTGTTTGATGTACAGCTGGTTTAAAGCGGTTATTCGGGGTGGATGGGTTTTAGCGCCCCGCTGCGATACTGCTTCATCTTGACGATGTAGCGATAGGCAAATTTCCGAATATCGGCAATATCTTCGTCGGACAGTTTCCGGATGGCTCCGTCATAAAAGAGAACTGTCGCATACCAAAAAATTCTCCGTGAATGGGACCCCAACCTGAAACGTGTTGGTTCCCGCGGTGGCGGGAGTGCCGGAAAACTGGGAAAGGCGCAAGGACGGTTGCCGCCGGGATGGAGGTATCAGGCCTGCGTAGGATCGAACCGGTAGCCGACCTGCCGGACGGTATGGATGAAAACCGGGGTTGCCGGATCGGGCTCTATCTTGTTGCGCAGGGTGGTGACAAACCGATCGACGCTGCGGCTGGTGACGATGCAGTCGTAACCCCAGACGGCGTTCAGGATATCATCGCGCGTTAGGGCGCGCCCCGGTTTTTCAACGAAATAGAGGAGTAGACTGAACTCCTTGGGAGAAAGCTCGATTTCCTCGCCGGCGCGGGTCAGCCGCCGGGCCGCCCGATCCAGCCGCAGGTCACCAAATTCGACCACATCTTCGACTTCTTTTTTCGCGCGCCGCAGAAAGGCGGCGGAACGGGCCAGCAGTTCGCTGATGCTGAACGGCTTTGTGACATAGTCGTCCGCGCCGATGTTCAGCCCCAGAACCACATCCGACTCTTCGCCCTTGGCCGTGAGCATGATGACCGGCATTTCCAGTCCCTCTGCCCGGATCAGACGGCAGATTTCATAGCCGTTGATCTTCGGAAGCATGATATCGAGAATAATCAGATCGGGCGTGGCGTTCAGCGCAGCATCAAGCCCCTTTTCGCCGTCGGCCGCCGTCAGCACCCTGTACCCCTTGAATTCGAAGTTGTCCTTCAGGCCAGTGAGCATGGAGGGATCGTCTTCAACTATGAGTATCGTTTCCATGATGGTATCTATGCTCCGTTCTTTCGGCTTATCGGCAGCCGTACGGTAAACGTGCTTCCCTGACCCGGCTCGCTTTCGACATCAATGCGCCCTTTATGCGCATTTACGATAAATTGGACAATACTCAATCCCAGTCCACAGCCCTCGGTGGTGCGGGCCAATGAATTGTCGACCTGGTAAAAACTACCGAAAATGTTCCGGATCTGCCTGCGCGACAGGCCGATGCCGTTGTCCGAAACCGCGAAGCAAACTTCACCCGCCTCGGCAAAAACCGCCAATTCGATCCGCTTGTCGGCGTCGGTGTATTTGCAGGCGTTGTCCAATAGATTGATCAGGACCGTGGTGATCGCATCGTGGTCGGTGATAATTTCCGGAAGACCGTCGGCAAAGCGGGAAGCCAGCTTGCAACCGTTGGTTTCAAATTTCGTGCAGACCGCGTCGATCGCTTCGGCGGCAATTGCTGCAGGCGATGACGACGTCATTGTAAAGGCGTTTTTGTTGCGCTCCATTCGGGAGAACGACAGGAAGTTCTCAATCATTCGCGTCAGGCGCTCATTTTCGCGGGCGATCATTTGCAGATACTGTTCCGCATGTTGCTCGTCCCGGGTGCGGCCCTCCAGCAACGTGTCGACCAACAGGCGCATCGAGGCCAGCGGTGTTTTCAGCTCGTGCGAAACGGTGGCGATAAAATCGTTTTTCATCCGGTTGAGGCGAATCTGCCGACCGACGGCATAGAAGGCAAGTATCCCGACAACCAGCATCAGCAGAATCACCAGCACCGCCGTCCAGATATAGGCGGCAATCTGCCGGCCGGCCGTCTTGTTGAAAATATCGCCGTCGGCAAAGAACAGCTCCACGCGGCCTTCGGGAAACCCGCGAGGCAGCGGCGCTGAGGCAATGGACGGGAATCCCTCTCCAGGTTCGCCGGCAATACGCTGTCCATCGGCATCAAAAACGCGGAATTGCGCATCCGAATCCGCCAATTCAGCCCGATAGACATCCAGCGCGGAGGCCAGCCCTTCATTAGACATTAGAATCATTATTTCGCCAAACGGCATTGGATGGCGGACGACATACCGACGCTCCCCTCCGATCAGC
Source organism: Pontiella sp. (assembly GCA_964195195.1). GTDB lineage: Bacteria > Verrucomicrobiota > Kiritimatiellia > Kiritimatiellales > Pontiellaceae > Pontiella. The sequence continues at coordinate 14,719 of CAXMPN010000004.1, forward strand.
ACCGGTACCAGGGTATCGATCGGGCCCGTAGGCTCGGAGAAGGACTCCAGCGCTGCCATCGACTGCTCTTCCGCTGCGATTAAACGGCTCAATCTTTCGGAGAGTGCGTCCCTTTCGGGGAACTCAATATCCCGAATGAGTTCCTGCAACTTCCGGGCAAGAACCACGTTTTGCGCCGTCGGCAACCTCTCTTTTCCGGAACCATTGAAAAGGTCCCCTGCCACCTCCCGACAGAGCAGAGCCATCTGTTCCTGCCGCACGTCCTCCACTTCAGCCTTCTGAAGCAGGGAAAGAAGCAGTAGCTGCACCGAAGCAGCCCACGGATCGCTCCGGCCCACAGCCGCGTCAATGGCACCCTCCCAGCGCTCCAGCCGGGACAGACAGCGCACCTGCCCCGCCAGCGCAGTCTGCGCAAGACGGGGGTCGGCGGCAGCGGCCAGATGTTCATATTGTCCGGCCGCTGCCGCATAGTCCAGTTCGACGAATTCCACCTGCCAGGCTAAGGCCATGGACCTATCGAACGACGGGTCATTGGAAAAAGATGGAACACCGGTCGAGGGATAGACCCGCGTTCCATCCAGATCCCAAATCACCACCCCTTGAAAATCTTCCTCCAGCACCAACCCGCGCAGGAGACCATAGGGATTCAACGCCCAGTTTGTATTCTGATATGCATCAAACCGGGTATTGAACCGGTGCCGGGCCTGCTCTCCCGCATCCTTAAGCTTTGCCTGATAAATGGTGGCCAGCTTCTGCTGCACCACCAGACGCTCGTTGGCTACCACCCGGCTCATGAACCAGAGCAGGCTGACCGTGGGCAGCACGATGGCGAGGGATAGAAGCCCTATCCATTGCAGCTGGTTTCGTTTGTTAATGGAGCCGCTATTCACGGTTTAATCCTGAGGAGTTACTAATTCGGCACGACCAAACAGGACCGGATGCTGCCAGGTGTTGTTGGTCTCATCCTGCCAGGCGATTACCAGATTGCGTTCCGGCCCGGCCTGATTATCGCTCACCTGCACATCCATGCCGATGATGGTTCCGGCGGATGGGTTCGGAGTCCCCAATGCGGCCCACGGGAAAGCGGCTTCCACTTGATAGCCCTTTTCCGTGGTTTTAATTTCGTATTTAACGTTCTGCGTCCGCCCGTGCTTATTCTCCTGCATGAAGGGATTGGTTGGATCCCAGCAGAACGCATACTCATAATCGGTAGCACCGAACTGCTCACGCTTGCCATCGGTGGCATCAATGTACAGAATCGTGTTGTCACTATACGGCCAAAGAAGGTTCGGATTGCGATTCGGCGTGCTGTCCGTTACATCGATGAAGACATAGAGGTTTTGCGCGTCCCAGAGCATCCGGAAGTCAGCGGAAAACGCATTCCCGGGAATCGGTTCTCCCTGTTCTACATCTTGAATCCCCGTCAAGATTTTCGCAACGGGATAGACCGTGGCTTTGTCCCAGCACCCATCCAGCTCGCCGTCGAGTGCGGGAACCGTTTGCGTCTGCATGATTCTGGCCGGCACCAGCTTTGCCAGCCGTTCAGTGCGTTCCTTTCGCTGCAACTCCTCACCGATCAGCTCCCGGAGCTGGACAATCTCCTGAATCGGTTCCAGTATCATATCAATTCTCGGAATCCCGCTCACTTTGGCCGTTAGCGACAGGGTCTCCGGCCGCTCGTCGGTACAAACCGTCAG
>CAXMPN010000004.1:16425-30693 GCA_964195195.1 Pontiella sp.
CGATGTAACCTGCTCGGCCAGTTTTCCAAACGCGACATTCAACTGCTCGGCCAATTCGGCATCGGCTCCGGAATTGAACGCGGCCTGAATGCCAACCACCCGGGCTAATCCTTCCGCGTTGACCAGCACGATTTTCTGTGCCGTGCCGATCTGCTGCTGAACCGCATGGCTCAGCACCCCATTTTCCAGCACCGAAGGTCCGCTCCCCAGTGCCGCCATGGATGCCTCGATAACCTCCTGCTCAAGGGCAATCACCACCGATCGGTTTGTTTCCGCGATAATCAGCGGCGGGAACCCAGCCGACTCGTCCATCCCCTGCCGAAGCATCTGGAGCACCGGCGCTTTGTCCCGGCAGGTGAGAACCACACCGGGCCGAAACGGCATTCCCTCAGGAGTGGTCGCTTTGCCGGGCAGCGCGAACAGCGCCACCTGCTCAACGTTCTCAAGGAATCCGGCGGGAAGTGGGCCCCCGGTTCCAATCTTCAGCATCTGCTGCAACTGCTGCTGCAGTATCTGGATCTGTGCAGGATTGTTGGTCGAAAGGGCCATGCTCACGAGGAAGAACGCCTCGGAAGGAACCCCTTCGAGCCCGTCCTTGCCAAGGGTTGGAGTCTTGATCAGCTCATAGGCCATGTTCGGGACGCCTTCCTTAAGGTTCACCAGGGCATTCAGCCCGAGGCCGTCCGGCTCGATGGAATGAGTCAATAGCAGGTCATCGATCCCCGCCACACCAAGCATGCCTGCGATCATCCGCACGTTCGGCGGAAGATCGGGCATCTGCTGTAGTACCTGGCCATACAGGGTGTCTGCATCCAGCCAGAGCGTAGCGGCATTGCGTTGGCGCTCGAGCTTGTAGATTTTCCGGAAGGTCGGGTTGTCGGAGGCGAGCGACGGGTTGGAACCCACCCCTTTGTAGAGATTGATGCAGGCAATCAGCTGTTCCCGTGGATTGGCCACTAAGACAACCTGGTCGTCATACGCGATGCTCGGTCCATTCTGTATCTGCAGGACGGTCATGCCTTCAATGGGATCCGAGGGCGTTCCGGCCATACCCAGACCGGCAATGATCATGCCGCGCAAGGCATCGCTGTCGCCGGGGTGCAGCACGGCCACCGCGGTTGGTTCGTCGTCTCCAATATCCACGAGGCCGATCGCATAGCCCCGGATCTTCTCGAACTCCGCCATCATGCTCGGATTTAAAAAACTAGCCATTAGCATGCCCGGTCCCGGGCCGTTCATAGCGTCCGGGTTTATTTGGGCCAAGGCATCCAACGGATTTTCGAAAGGCGTGCCCTTGAGCGTGTCAAGGAAGCCTTCAATCTGCCTGCCCGGACTTCCCAGCTCCAGATAGGCCACTGTTTCGGGCGGCATAAGAGCGGCCGGATCAAAGAATTGCAGGTCGGCCAAAACCGGTTTGGCCTTTTCCACCAGGTTCGCCTGATCGGAATAATCGTTCACCAGTCTGGTCAATGCGACAGCCGCCTTGGCATCCTCCTTCAACCGCACATAGCACATTCCCTGACGGTACAGGGCCTGGGCCAAATGGTTGGCCGGCGCCGACGCGTCGTTCAATATTTCTTCATAGCTGGCAATCGCCGCCGGCAGATCGCCTTCGATCTCTTCTGCATAGAGCGCCTGCTGCAGCAGTTCGCCCGTCGGGACGGCACTGACCGCCCCGCAACACAATGTAACCGCTGCGAGGATACGCATTATTCTGATGTTCCCCTGTGTTTTCATAGTCTATCTCCTATTAAAGTTTCCATTCACCGAAACGGGCGGATTCCCGTTTGATTCGGATATGAACCTACGGCAGGAATGTTACCGGTGCGTTACGGTTCGATCCTATTGCCGACAAATTACTACGGATTTAACGTGGCTTCAATCTTCAGCTCCGGATTGCTTCCCCGCCTGAACGGCCGCGGCTTGGCAATGACTCCCATCCATTTACTCAAGAAACGCAGCATCGCTCTCCTCTGAATCTTTTTTGATGGTCATGTATCCTACGAAGCGCTTTGGGATGGCTTATCGATTTTCCTGGTTTTTTCGGCCGTACGTCCGTCATGAGAGCGACGCATCCGACGGACAACCAAGGGCTGTCCATCTCGACACCACGCCGTCGCTCCAAATCCGCCTATCCTGTGATATGTGCTGTTTGTATTTATGTACATGATCTTTCCCCGTTAAGGTTTCTATTCTCCACAAACGAGCGGAATCCCGTTTGTTCGGGGATAAACATGAGGGAAAGATGTTACCGTTATGACACCGGTTGATCTTTTTACTGACAAAAGATCCGGCGTCAAACCGACTTCAACGCACCTGCGCGGTAGCGGGTCTGAAGAGCCACATAGCGCGTGGCAAAACCACGGATGTTGACCAAATCTTCCTCGCCCAGCTTGCGTATCACCCTTGCCGGGGAGCCGACAGCGAGCGAGCCGGGCGGTATTTTTTTGCCCATGCCGATGAGCGAGCCGGCGCCGATGATGCAGTTGTCACCGATCTCGCAGCCGTCGAGCAGGATGGATCCCATGCCGATCAGGCAGTTGTTTCCGACGCGACAGCCGTGGAGCGTGACTTTGTGCCCGACCGTCACGTCATCGCCAAGAATCACGGGCTGATTGCGGCTGGTGTGGGCGACGGAGTTGTCCTGAATATTGCTGCGCTCGCCGACGATGATCCGCTCAATGTCACCTCGCAGCACAGCTCCAAACCAGATGCTGGCCTGATTGTGCAGTGTTACTGCGCCGATGACCGATGCGGAGTCCGCCACATAATATTCTTCCGGCAGGACCGGCTTGCGGTCTTCAAATTGGTAGATCATGGCAGGAAACTAACGGAACCTTTCCGTGATTGGAACCCTTTCCAGCTAGCTGGAATGAATCAATCCCAGCTCAAGAGTGGTCTTGCTGAGCTCGATCTGCTCATGCTCTTCCATAACCAGCAGATTCTCAAAAACCTCACGGACTTTATTCGACCGCGCCTTCTGGGCAATTTCGCGATAAAACTTAATCAGACAGGCGTCGAAATACATTGCCGCGGCAACGACATCTTCGACACTCATCTCGTCCTTGATTACGAATTCACTGATCCCGCTCAGATTCGAGGCATCAGATCCATACTGGAAATACGAGTCCAGTACGTTTTTGGAAACGTCTTTCTGAAACTCCTCGAGACAGTCTTCGAGATACTGCTCATGACGGCTCAGGTAGTCGAGCAAGGCGCGTGTTCGCTCCTTATCGGTTGAGTCCTTGAGGTCTTCGTAAAACTCGCTGAGCTTATGGTGAAACTTACGGGCCTGTTTAAGTACGTCTTTGGTTTGGTCAAACGGCATGGTATAGCTCCTTTCCTTCTACGATTATTTTAGGCCCGGAAACGAGGGAGTCAAAGCTCATCGATTGATATAAATCCATCGAATAATCAGCGGGTTAAGCGGATAATCACTTCCGCATGCCGGGGATAGCCGCTCAGCAGCTCGGCCCGCGATGGCAGCTCAAAGTCAGCAAAATTGAACCCGGGGGCCACGGTGCAGCCGACGAGGGCATAGCCCTCCTCCACCGTCGCACCGAACAGGTTTTCCGCCCTCACCGTGTGCTGAAACCCGCCGGCTCCAAGCGTTGTGCCCACATAGATCCCGGAGGGGTCGATTTCGTGAATGGTGATGGGCGATCCTTGATAAAAGTGCCACTGCTCATCCTGTTTCAGGCGGTGAAGGGCCGAGAAGTCCTCGCCTTCAAGCAGATAGTAGATCGACGTCATGGCGGGACGCGTGCCATCGACCGTCAGCTCGGATTCATAGACCCGCCTGAACCAGCCGCCCTCCGGGTGGCGGGCCAACTGCAGCTCCTCGATCCATTCCGGCACGGTTTTCAAAACTGCCCCGTGTTCAAGAGCACCAGGGTGCAGGCTTCCTCAACTGCAATCCCATCGCGCTCAAGTGCCTGCTTCAATTCGGGATTTTCCGTTCCCGGATTAAAGATGACCCGTTCCGGCTTCAGGTTGAGTATATCCGCCTGCAACGACGCTGAACGTTCGGGAGAAAGATACACCGTCAACGTATCCACGGAGCCCTCAATGTGCTCCAAGGCACGGACTACGGGCAGGTGCTCGATTTCTGTGATCGCAGGATGGACTGGTATCACCCGATGGCCATGTTCCAGCAAAAGCCGGACCGCCTTGTTCGAGTAGCGCTCTGGCTTGGGGCTTGCTCCCAGCACAACCACGGTTTGTTTTTCGTTTCCCATCTATCTCAACTCCAGTTCCAAACGCATGCCTTGAATGGTCACGTTACCGCGTGACCATACCCGCTGCCATCGATAGGTAAAGCTCCGATGGCGATACCGTCGCCTGCCATGCATACACCTCGACGCCGGCGGAGACGGCGGATAGAAGGGCGCCGGCATAGGCCGGATCGATCTCGCGGGCGGCGCGGAAGCCCGTTCCGTCGGATCGGGGAATGACATAGAGCATGGCGGCGCGGTGACCGGACTTGACGACATTAATCAGCTCGAGCAGATGCTTGCGGCCGCGCTCGGTAACGGCATCGGGAAAGGCGTAGCAGCCATCGTCGGCAAGCAGGGTGACGTTCTTGACCTCCACATAGCAGCGCTTATCGCCATCGCGCAGCATCAGATCAAAGCGGCTGTTCCCGAAGGTTTGTTCGCGCAGCACCTCAGCATAACCGCCCAGCTCGGGAATGGTTCCATGCGACACCGCCTCGAATGCCATTTCGTTCGCACGGCCGGTATTGACGCAGATCCAGCAATCGCCGTTGTGCACCAGTTCCAACGTGTAGCGGTATTTGCGTTTCGGGTTCTTGCTGTCGGAAAGCGCCACGCGCCAGCCCGGCTCGGCACACGTCGTCATGCGCCCGGTGTTCGGACAGTGGGCCGTAATAATAGAGCCATTCTCCAGCTCCACATCAGCGAGGAACCGCTTATAGCGCTTGATCAACGTGCCAAAAATAATCGGTGGCAATTGCATTTTTTGACGGGATTAACAGGATTTACATGATGGAGTCCCGGAAATATCATCCAGTCTATCCCGTTAATCCTGTCTAAATTAACTACTCCGGCTTCTTATTCCAGGCGACGATGCACTCTTCGATCGTCATCTCATAGCGTTCGTTGCAGAACTGGCAGTTTATGCCTACGGGCTCGTTACGCTTCACAATCGTCATGCGGTCGGGAATGGGAATACTACGCAGGACGGCACCCATCTTTTCCTTGCTACAGGTGCATTCGAATCTCGGAACGGGACAGGCCTCCATCTGGACGCCCTCAAAACCGGGTTCATCGCCAATCAGCGTTTTGGCAATCTGTTCAAAGTACCCCTCCGATTCGCTTTCATGGCCGAGTAGCTCACGGAAGCCCGCCTGGTCCATCTGCTTGCGGATGCGGTCGAAGCGCTCGAGATCGGTGTTGGGCAGCGCCTGGATCATCCAGCCCTGGCAGAGGTGTATCGGGCGGGCAGGATCGGGATTGAAGCCGATCATGGCATTCATGCCGGTTTCAATCTGGTCGGAAATACAGTAGTGATAGGCCAGATCGCTTACCGCATCGTGCAGCGAGATCGGGGTGGTTCCCGAGCTGGCGATGGCTCCATCCTTGGAAATGATCACCTGCAGGTCGCCTATTTCGCCATAGAGCCCTTCGTGCGCATCGTCGAGCGGCCCCAGCTGCTCCGGAGAAATCAATGCCCGAACCGTGCCGTCCTGCCCCGCATCCACCACGATGGTTTTGAGTGCTCCCTGATATTTCCAGCAGGCGTTCAACCGTTGGCCTTCAGGCAACACGGCGGCGGCAAGCAGCGCACCGGTCATCGCGCGGCCGAGCACATGCGCCGCGGCCGGGTCGCAGTCGTGCCGCACCACGGCTTCATTCACTGCCGAGGTGGTTACGGCGTAAGTGAAGGCGATATCGAGTCCCTTGAAATGGCCTTTGTAAAGTAGATCGTTCATGAGTTTAGAGTTTTAAGTGGTTAAGTTATTAAGTGTTAAGTCGTATTACCTACTTACCGGAATTTATTCTGTCACTGACCGTCCGAGCATTTTTCAGAACGGCGCCGGACATTCAAGCCGAATCGGGTCTCCAGTCATCGGATGAGGAAAGGAGAGCAATTCCGCATGGAGCATCAGGCGCTCGGCGGGTTGGCCGTAGATGGGATCCCCGACGATGGAATGGCCGATGCTTTGCATATGGACGCGCAGCTGGTGCGAACGGCCGGTTTTCGGAAACAGCGCCACGCGCGTCGTGGTTTCTCCGCGCTCCAGGACGCGCCATTCGGTGATGGCTTTCTTGCCGTGCAAATAATCGATCAGATGCTTCGGCGGCAGGCGCTGTTCCATATCCTTGCGCATGGGAGAGTCGATCATGCCTTCATCCTGTTCGATCACGCCCTCGACGAGGGCCACATAGGTCTTTAAGATCTCGCGCTTTTCGAACTGCAGGGACAGGTTGCGCTGCGCCTCCGGAGAACGGGCGAAAAGCATCAGACCGGAGGTATCCATGTCGAGCCGATGCACCATCAAGGCTTCGGGGAATTGCTCCAGTACACGATGATAGAGGCAGTCCTGCTTGTCCGGCCCGCGGCCGGGAACGGACAGCAGATTGGTCGGCTTATTGACGGCCAGAAATACTACATCGCTATAAATGATTCCCCACATCCGATTTCTTTACCACGAAGAGTGGAAGTACACGAAGAAAAGATGGGCGCCTTCGTGGATAATCACATGTCCAGCACAGTTTCGGGATAGACCTGGCCGTCGGTGCCGATTTTGAAGACATAGATAAGTCCAGGGCGTAGACGCTTGTAGACGGCGTTGCCATAGATCGCCTTGATGCCGTGATCGCGAAGGGATTCGGGATGGTTGGCCAGATCCCAGATGGCGTCCCAGAACATCTTTTGCTCGGGCAGCTTCAGTTCGTTCAGTAGCTCGGCATAGCGTACGGGAATGGTATCGGGCGACTCGATGCCGAAGCCCTCGGCGGGCGTCATGTTTTCGCCATAGACACGCCGCCATATATAGAGCGACCGCGCCTTCCCGTCCATGACGGCCTCATCGTCGAAGGTGACAATCAAGGCATCAAAATGAACAATATCACCTTCGATCTCGTATTCCCTTTCGAGCAGCTTATGAAGGATGTCGTCGCGCGCGGTTTCCACAAAGCGGACCGTGGTGTAGAGCGTTCCGCCGCGCGTCTCCTGCTTCATCACCTTGGCGAAACCGATCTGATCCTCGTGGGTAAGGGTGGTGATCGCTTTTTTAAGCTTTTCATTGCTGGCCAGCAGGTCGTGCACGGTCTTGGTTCCGTAGAATAACGCACCCGCAACCAGCGCCAGCAGGGCCAGCACCAAGGTTGTGGCAACCAATTTTATAACGCGTTTCATTCGGTCCGCAATCTTGCCCAAAGGCGTAATGGAGGCAAAGCAAATCTAGGGACAATGCACTTCGACATTGATGTGTAACAGGTGCGGGATGCCGGATAGCCGCGCCTTTATGTCGGCGGGTGTACAGGAATTATCCGACTCGACCGCAAGGATAACGGCCAGGTGATCGGGCGCAACCGCCCAGACATGCAGGTCCGATATACGGCAATCCGACCGGCTTTCGACGGCGGACCGGATGGCTTCGCGTGTTTCGGCACCGACGCTGCCGTCCAGCAGAATGCCGCCGGTATCCTTCAACAATCCGATTGCCCACCGGGCAATGACCAGCGAGCCGACAATGCCCATGATGGGATCCAGCACCACCCAACCAAAAAGCCGCCCGAAAACAAGGGCGATAATGGCGGTCACAGAAGTAAGCGCGTCCGCGAGCACATGAAAATAGGCCGCACGCAGATTGTGATCATGATCGTGGCTATGCCCCTGTTCATGCCCATGATGGTGATGGTTCCCCTTAAGGAGGAAAGCCGACGCCAGATTGACGAGGAGTCCGACCACGGCCACGATGATGGCTTCATTAAAACGGATATCACGCGGGTCGATAAGGCGGTGGACCGACTCGGCCGCCATGAGCACCACCACGACACTGAGCGCAATGGCACTGGCAAAGCCGCCGAGCACGCTGACCTTTCCCGTGCCGAAGCTGAACCTCGGATTTTTAGCGTGCTTGCGGGCATAGCGGTAGGCGAAAAGCGTGATTCCGAACGCGGCGGCATGCGTGCCCATATGCCAGCCGTCGGCCGTTAATGCCATGGAATTGAAAATAAGGCCTGCACCGATTTCCACCACCATGGTGACGATTGTGAGCGCCAACACCAGGTACACCCGCTGCTCCCCCTGCTCATGACCATGAAGAAAGTCATGATCGTTTAGCGCGCATTCGGTCATGGCGCAGCCTCTTCCATGGGGCTGAAATCGCGCGTCAGGCGCACGCCCTTGCCGTCCAACGTGACTACAGCGGGGCCGGCTTCATCGACGTGCGCCCCCAACGTGTAATAGGATGTGCCGTCGATCTGCTTCAGGTCATCCTCATGCCGGTGCCCTTGGAATACCGCCATCACCTTCCCGGACAACGAGACAATCTCCCGCACGGCGGCGTCATTCTTGACCGAATACTTACCGGCACAATCGATTCGCTGATGGGAAACCACTACCACGGGAAGCAGCGAGGCCGCCAGCCGCGCCCGAAGCCATTCCAGCTCCTCATCAGGCACAAAGCTATCCTGCCATCGGAAATTCCCCCGGTCGTACGCGGTTCCATCGGGGGAAAAATTACCGTCGATACAGATAAAGGTGTGGCCGCTGAACTCGAAATGGAACCGGGAGGCCGCGTCGGCGTGACCCAGAGCATGATAGAACTCCGCCTTGGAAATGTGGTCGAGGTCGTGGTTGCCGTGGATATAGCGGATCGGCCCCGTGAAAACCTCGCACAGCGCTGCAACTTCACGCAGTAACCGCTTGGTGTTGAGGTCGCTCTTCCCGTTAACCAGATCGCCCATTACCAGCAGTTCCCCCGCCCCACTCTGATTGAGCAACGAGACCGCTTCGTACAGCCGGTTCATGGCGGGCGCGCTCCCGTCATAATGGAGATCCGTCAGCAGTCCGATCCTGGTTTCCCGCGCTTTTGTCATGCCTCCTACTAAAATCTATTTATCCTTTACCGCAAAGTGAATTATGCGGCGGACTTTGATTAATAAAGGCCCCCGACGGCCCGCGCTTGGACCCACACCATAACCATCTCTGCGGGCACAGCCGACTGCTAGGTTTGGCCACACATTATGTGACCCCGATCATAGTCTGCCCTCTATTGTGATCAGAAAAGCCCGCCACTGGATTCGGGGAAAACTATTTGATGACCTTCCTGTGCGGACGTGGGCACATGCTCGGCTCGAACTTGCTGGGGCTGGCCGGTGTTGCCTTGCCTCACCGGCGGCGCCATCTGCTGTTCCGGTCTCGCGATCCAGTTGCTCGGGCTATAGATTTTTCTGCGAGTACAGAACGGTAAGAGGTTTAGAACCCTCTATTTCTTTATATAACCTATATAAAAGGTGAAAAACTTTTTGACAGAATGGAGGAGGTCCTCTAGAACGTCTTCGACAAAACGCATTGGAGCTTCATGAAGAAACATCCCTACACGAAGGCAAAAGAAGAGATTCTGGGCATTTGCCGCGCGGCGGTGGCCGGCGAATACGATTCGCGCGAAAAATTCATGGCCCGGCTGGATACGAATCCACACCTCGCGGTCAAGGGATACAATCCCTATGGGAAAATCTTCTACTGGAACGATGCATCGGCCCATCTATACGGCTACAGCGAAGCCGCGGCGGTAAACCAGAATTTATTCGAACTGATCCTTCCTCCCGAAATGCGGCCCCTCGCACAGGACACGATATCCTGCGCCCAGAAGACGGGAAGAACCCCCTCGGCCGGGCCCTGCGACCTGATGCGCTACAATGGGGAATTCGTCACCGTTTTTTCCGGTCACCTGATGTTTAAATGGGAGAAGGCCGCCATTCCGGAGTTCTATAGCATCGATCTGGCAACCTGTTCGGACTTGGAGGCTTGATCGTCGAGTGCCGCATGTCGGAATACGCCTCTGCATTTCCCGAGTTTCGGCCACTGCAAACCGCCACGGCTACTTGTTGCAGGCCGATGGAGCCCAGTGCGCGGCGGAGGGCATCATCCCTAGCTATTCCCGCTGTCCCGAGACTCGGCTACATGGTCCGCCAGAACTTGAGGTTTTCGGCTTCGATGGCCTGTTGGCTCGGCAGGGGGAAAAAAATGCTGTCGCCTTTTGTGGCAAAGGTAAAGCCATGCTTCAGCAGGCGGTAGGAGATGCCATCCAGATTGCTGTCCAATGCCATCCCCTTGCTCTTCTTGTCCGGCTTGGCCATCAGCTCGAGGTACCCGTCCCGGATGGTGGACGGGTGCAGGGCCGCCACCGGTGAGGGCTGGAAGGGATTGTGCTCGAACTCCTCGAGGAAATCCGGAATATCGATGTTGAGCTGGGTGTAGAACTGCTTCGGAGCACTCTTGTGGTTGCCGGGATCGGTAATGTATGCCCCGAAAGCCTGGGGATTTAATCTGGACATCACCAGCATGTGCATCGGCTCTATTTCATCGTAGATCCGGATCGCCTCTTCTCCCGTTGAACCGTGTTCACCTCGTTCAAGAGCCAGGCAGTGGCCTTCCTGCGTCGTGAGGTAGAGTTTTCCAATTGCCGATAGGTCCACATGCTCGAGGACGCGGTAGGACGCAATGAACTTGGTTGCTTTGGGGCTCCCGTCGCCGTGGGGCCTGAGATCCTTCAGGATATTTTCAATGTCGAAGAAGTCGTTGCGATAGTCCGCATCCACTTCCGCAAAGACCACCTTGCCGGAATAGTGCCGGCTGGAGCCGGACGTGTAGTGCCGCGCAAACATTTCGGGATCGAACTGAGAGGCAATCAGGGTCGCGTTCGGGTAGAGCACCATATAAATTCGATTTTCATAGTTCATATCACAACCCCCAGAAGTTCTTTAGCATCGGGGCAATCACCAGCGAGATGATCGCCATCAGTTTCAGCAGAATGTTCAGCGACGGGCCTGCGGTATCCTTGAAGGGGTCGCCGACGGTATCGCCGACTACCGCCGCCTTGTGGGCCTCCGATCCCTTGCCCTGGCTGGCACCGCTCTCGATCATTTTCTTGGCATTGTCCCACGCGCCGCCGGCATTCGACATAAAGATGGCAAGGACCACCCCCGAGGCGGTCACACCAATGAGGGTTCCCGCGAGCATGGCGGGTCCGCCGGTAAATCCGACCAGAACGGGTGTCACCACCGCCACGACACCCGGAACAACCATACCCTTTAACGCGGCGGCGGTGGAAATATCGACGCATCGATTGTAGTCCGGCTCCTCGGTCTCCTTCAGTATGCCCGGCTTTTCCCTGAATTGCCTGCGCACCTCCTTGATCATGGCAAAGGCGGCCTGGCCAACCGCATTCATGGCCATGGAAGAAAAGAGATAGGGAAGAACCGCCCCCAGCAAAATACCGGCAATGACCTTCGGGTCCATCAGGTTGATCGCTCCCACGCCGACCTGTTGCTGGAAGGCCGTGAACAGAATGATCGCGGTAAGGGCGGCCGAGCCAATGGCAAAGCCCTTTCCGACGGCGGCGGTGGTATTCCCCACGGCATCCAGCTCATCCGTGATTTCCCGTACCGCCGGCGGGAATTCCGACATCTCCGCAAGACCGCCGGCATTGTCTGCGATCGGGCCATAGGCATCGACGGCAAGCTGCACGCCCAGCGTCATCAGCATACCTAGCGCGGCGATAGCGATCCCGTAAAGGCCGGATAGCGCATGGCTGGAAAGTATCGTTGCCACGATGATTATGATCGGAACAAAGGCCGAGGCCATGCCTACGCCCATTCCGGTTATCAGGGTCGTGGCCGGACCGGTTTCGCAGGCTTTCACGATTTTATTTACCGGGCCTGTGTCCGTCCCGGTATAGTATTCCGTAATCATCCCGATCAACGTTCCGGCCACCATGCCGAGGACCGAGGAGAAAAAGAGCTGAAGGTGGCCTGCGTCACCGTCCCTGCCCAGAAACCAGTGGCATAGAAGAAAAGAGAATAGAGCGGCAATGGCGGCCGCGCCAAAGGTTCCCTTATTTAAGGCCGCCTGCGGCGACTGCCCCTCCTTCACGCGTACAAGCCCCACACCGATTATTGCGGCAACGATGCCCGCTACGGCAAGAAGCAGCGGGAAGACCACCAGCTTCAACCGCAGCGCATCGCTCCCCGCAATACTGACGCCCAGTACCATGGCCCCGATGATCGATCCCACGTATGATTCGAAAAGGTCGGCCCCCATGCCGGCCACATCGCCGACATTGTCACCCACATTATCGGCGATAGTTGCCGGATTCCGGTGATCGTCTTCGGGAATTCCTGCCTCTACCTTGCCCACAAGGTCGGCGCCGACATCGGCTGCCTTGGTGAAGATACCCCCGCCCACCCGGGCAAACAAAGCCATTGAGCTTGCTCCGAGGCTGAATCCGGTGACTACGGGCAATATCTGGTCGGCGAGGACGTCAATGGAGGAGCCAAAAAAATGCCTGCCGAGAAACAGAAGAATAAAAAAGCCGAGCATGGACAACCCGACAACGCTCATGCCCATCACGCTTCCACCCGAGAATGCGACCTTGAGGGCGGGAATCAAGCCGGCTTGTGCTGCGTGGGTGGTCCGGGTGTTGGCGGCCGTGGCAACCTTCATCCCGATAAAGCCCGCCAATGCAGATGCCATGGCACCCACAACGAACGCCAGCGCCTGCCAGCGCAATACGCCTTGGTTGGCGGTGGCCAGGAACGCGGCGACAATCAGGACAAAGGGAATCAGGACTTTGTATTCCCGGGTCAAGAAAGCCATGGCGCCGTCGGAAACGAATCCGCCGATTTTTATGAGCTTCGGGTCCTCGACCGGCAGCCTGAAAATCCACCGCGCCTTATGGCCCGCATAGCCCAATGCGAGCACGCTTCCTCCTGCGACAAACAGCAGCGTCCAACTAAAAACATTCATCTATCTTCCTCTCCTGGCGGCGGTGTGTTCCCGCAGGCTGGTTTGTTCTGCTTTGGCGAGTTTCCCTGAATTTTCATCGGACAAACCGGCGCGAAATCGGGTGGAACTGCTGTGCAATGGATCGGGGGCTCTGTATGGCGGGGTCGATTCAGAAACGCATTCCATAGGGAAGAGGGTTAAAAGAAATGCCCGGTAAGTCAAGTTTGCTTTCTATACCTCTCTGCCGTCGACCCTGCTGAACCACACGGCGCAGCCCGTGATACGGACGGCATTGGGTAGATTTCAGCATGGGATGACGGCAATCCACCTTGAACCGCCGTGTGGGATTTTCAAAAGTGTGTTCAAATCGCGGATGATATTGGCATTAAATAACTAGAGGGAGTGGCCTTGGAACAGACCAGACTCTACCCCTACTGGGCATCCTTCTTTAGGTGGCACCGGCCTGATCCTCGGCGTCCCCAGAGCATGGGCCTCCTCGCGGGCGGACTCACCACCGGCTTGGTACTGGCCACCATGCTCAACAATGCCGATGGCGCGTGGGACAACGCCAAGAAAACATCGAAAAAGGCGTGTACGGCGGCAAGGGTGCCGAGGCCCATAAGGCATAAGGCCGGTGTGGTCGGTGATACCAGCGGCGATCCCTGCAAAGACACCTCCGGCCCCTCGGTCAACATTCTCATCAAATTGATGACGATGGTCGGCGTGGTATTCACCCCAGTGGTCGTCAAATTCTCCCCGGTAATCCATGAATTGCTCAACATCACGACTAAATAAGCAGATTTTTTTTAGACTTTTTTGTGTTAAGGACAGGTCCCGGCCTGTCCTTATTCATGCTGTATTTACAGGGATTTAAGCCCAATACGCGTTAAAGGTTATCATATTCTAAATAAAAGTTAGGGTAACGATAATACTTTTATACTCGTATTCATATATTGCAGTTAACGAAAGGAGCAGAACGATGAAGTTAAATTGGTCAAATTCAGCAGGGTTCGGGCCAACAGCATGGAATCGCGGCGGCCCCCCAGTAGTCATTCCCGGGAGTACTGTGAGCAGGAGAACAAACCCGAGGAACGTGGGTATAGACCGGAAGAGGGAGGACTCGTCCAGCATCTGCTCTCCCACAGAACCCCTGGATCACCGTTAGTGATCAGGCTTAAGACGCCGGTGGCTTTGGATGGGTATATGGGCGACGTCGCAGTCATGTCGTTCAATCCGAACAGTGTTGCGCAAATGAAGGACCTTGCGCCCGATCGCCCAGATCGGAAG
>CAXMPN010000005.1:0-4714 GCA_964195195.1 Pontiella sp.
CTATACCGATTCATACCTATCGTTAAAAGCACAATTCATTATAAATTCACTCATGTATGAGCGCTTCCGGATGCTCATCGCAAACGGTCATTATAAAGCGAGATGTTTACTAAGCACGGGCTTGATGGTCTCGTTTAAAAAATCCTGCCAGGCATCGAAAAGTGCGGGCCAGTGGGCCAGTTGATCGGCCGAACGGTCGAGCAGCGCATAGATATAATGGACGGGATCGGCCGGGGCATTTTTTGTAGCCGTAATCGCTGTGGTTTTTCCGCGTTTATAGTCGGTGCCCAAGGTCTTTCCCGAAACCGCTTCGTTACCGGAGGCATCGAGCACATCATCGGCCAGTTGGTAGGCCGTACCCAGAATGAAACCGGCTTCGCGCAGGGCTTCCGCTTGTCCAGACTCCACTGCGCCACCCGCCACGGCCGCGAAAGCGAACAGGGAACCCGTTTTGGCCCGGGCGATCTGCTCGGACTCGTCCCACGACCCTGGTGAACCGCGCAGGATAAGTTCCTGTTCAACTTCTGAGCGGCACACATGGGTGGACATGTCGATGAGTTCCTGAAGCAGATCGAGGCGATCCGCCTCGATCAGCAGGTTCAATCCCTTGAAGACCAGCAGATCCCCGAAGAGGATTGCGCCGTTGGTGCCGTAGTTTTTCCAGAAGGTCGGGGCGCCGCGTCGGAGTATCCCGCCATCGATCACATCGTCGTGCAGGAGGCTCGCCCCGTGAATGATATCAACGGCGGCCGCCGCCTTAATCAGCACGTTCTCGTCAACGCCGTTTGCACCGCCGATGGCCAGCACGAGTCTGGATCGCAGCATTTTTCCGCTGCCTAGCAGGTTTTTGTTTCCGGGAAGGAGTTTGGCAAGATTGGTGTCTTGAAGACAATCGAACATGGTCGACTGTACCTTCTTAAGTTGCTTTTCAATTTGGTTTCGATCCGTAAACATCCGCGTATAATGCCGACCAGATTGCTCATGTCAACTTTCAGCAACAACGGAGTTTGTTCCATTCTTTGGTGCGGTGGCGTGATACAGATTCCAAATGAAATTCGACCACCTTTTTTAAAGGAAACAGATCCATATGGCCCATGATTCTACTGACTGGAAATGGCAGATCGCCAATCGCATTACGACGATCGAGGCACTTGAAGTGCACATCGAGCTCACCGATGAAGAACGATCGGTGTTTGACGGGGAGATACCGCTCTCATTCGCCGTAACGCCCTTTTAT
The DNA here is from genome assembly GCA_964195195.1 of Pontiella sp. Lineage (GTDB taxonomy): Bacteria > Verrucomicrobiota > Kiritimatiellia > Kiritimatiellales > Pontiellaceae > Pontiella. The sequence goes on from CAXMPN010000005.1 coordinate 1,238, forward strand.
GCACAGTTGCTGCGACATGATGCGTTACGGCGCACCGTGATTCCGACCCGTCACGAAAACCGTGTGGGAACCGGCGAGCTGGTCGACCCTCTCGGCGAGGAGGAACACCGTGCCACGCCGCATCTCATCCACACCTATCCCGACAAGGTGCTGTTTCTGGCCACTACCTTCTGCTCAACCTATTGCCGCTACTGCACCCGTTCCCGCATCGTTGGTAAGCAACCGGCCGATTTTCACTCCCTGGATGAAAGCTTCGCGTATATAAAGGAGCATACCGAAATCCGGGATGTGCTCATTTCCGGAGGCGACCCGCTTACGATGACCGATTCCGTACTGGACGAACTGCTTACAAGGATTCGGGAAATCCCGCACGTGCGCATGGTCCGTATCGGCTCTAAGGTGCCCGTTGTGTTGCCAATGAGAATTACGGATGATTTGTGCGCCCTCCTGCGGCGACATCGCGTCTGGCTCAGCCTGCACTTTATACACGCGGCGGAACTTTCAGCCGAAGCGCAGGACGCCTGCAGGAAGTTGTCGGACTACGGCATCGGAATGGTCAGCCAGACCGTGCTTCTCAAAGGGATCAACGACGATACCCAAACACTCGTAGACCTGTTCTACGGCCTGCTCGAAATCAACGTCAAACCCTACTACCTGCTACAGTGCGATCCCGTCAGGGGTTCGAAGCATTTTCGTACTTCGGTGGAGAAGGGGATAGAGCTGATCCGGTCGCTGCACGGTAATATTTCAGGCCTCGCTGTTCCGCAATACGTTATAGACGCGCCCGGCGGTGGCGGAAAGGTGCCGCTGCTGGGGACCGAGCAGACACGGCGCGATGGCGACGATATCGTGTTTCTCAATTATAAAGGGAAGGAATACCGCTATCCAGACCCGTTGGAGAATTAGAGCATACGGCGGCCGGTGAAGTATAAAGTGATGACTGACTTGGTCGAAGGTGAGGGAACCTATGCGTATGTCCTGACGGAGAAATGGCCTGTAATTTCCCGGGTATTCAAAGAAGCTCCGGTTCAATTGCGAAGCCCTCATGGCGGTCGTGGCCCCGGCCTTGGGTAGACTGCCTGCGCCCAGTCGGGGCCGCATATATGTACAGGTCTATTTATTTTCAATGATTTCTCTAGATAAATATTTCAGAACAGTCTAAACAGACGGCTCATTAAATTAAGGAAGTACATAGTATGAATACAGGCACAGTAAAATGGTTCAGTTCGGAAAAAGGTTTCGGCTTCATCACTCCGGACGAAGGTGGGACGGATATGTTCGTTCATCATTCCGAAGTTCAGGTCTCTGGTTATGCATCTCTCGATGAAGGCCAGAAGGTCCAGTATGAAGTTGGACAAGGCCAAAAGGGTCCTTGCGCCACGAACGTCGTTCCGATGTAATTTGACGAGCTAGACAATAGCTTTATTGGAAGCGCCTGCAAGGGCGCTTTTTTTGTGCCCGCTAGGAATGCCGCTATACCAATACTGCACGCTATTGTTTGGAAAGATGGACCTGCGTGACAGAGTTGACCGTATCCAGACAGCTTCCGCACAGTCCGGCGGCATAGGTGACCCCCATGACATCGCTGGTCGTTTTCAGGTTGTCGCGGTCAATGACCCGGCAGATGTCACCCTTGGTGACGTAGTGGCAGAAGCAGACGACATCATCGTCCTCCATGTCGACTTCCGCTTCAAAGGGCGAGCCGATCGGGGCGAGAAGGGTTTCAGGATGGTCCGGCAGCTCCGTTTGATCTTCGATCCTCTTCTGCAGGCGACTGAATTCCGAGGTCTCACCCATCAAAATGGTGCCTAGTAAATATTTACCTTCGGGATCGGTAACCAGCTTCTTGTAAACTCCGCGAGCGGCGTCCTGACTGACTATGCTATGGGCGTAAGGCTCCTTAAGGAGCGGATTGCCGATGCTGGCGACCTGCAGATTAAGCAGTTTGAGTTGAGATGCCGGCACTGCGGCATGGAACGTTTTGTTAATCCCTCCGAGGTGTGCGGCCGCAGCCTCGGCCATTTCGTAGCACGGGGCAATCAGACCGAACGTGATATCGTTGTATGAAGCGCATTCACCGATGGCATAGACGCTTCGATCAGAAGAGCGGGCTGTTTCGTCGACTGCAACGCCCCCTTTGGCACCTATCTCCAATCCCGCTTCGCGACCAAGGCCGTCATTCGGAAGTATGCCGGTGGCCAGTATTACGAGATCAGCGCAAATGGATTCACCATCTTCAAATTTCACGGCCTCAACAGACTCAGCGCCTTCCAGCCCTGACACATGTTCGCCCGTCCGGATCGCAATATCCAGGGCTTCAATTTTGTTTCGGAGCAGTTGCCCGCCGGCGGAATCCAGCTGGCAAGCCATCAAGTGCGAGGCACGTTCGATGATCGTTGTCTGCAGTCCCTTTTTCTTGCAGACCTCGGCGGCTTCAAGGCCGAGTAAACCACCACCGATGACCACTACGCTGGATGCCGACTGACTATCCCGCCGGATGGCTTCAATATCATCAAGCGTACGGTAGACATGTACGCCGCTGAGACCGGTTCCGGGGATGGCAGGAATATGCGGTCGAGCACCGGTAGCTATAATAAGGATGTCGTAGTTGACATTGCTGCCCGCGTTCGTGGTGACGAATCGGTCAGTACGGTTTATACCTACAACGCGCACTCCAAGCCGTAGAGCGATCTTTTTCTGTGTATACCAGCGGGCTTTGGCCAGTATGAGCTCCTTCTCAGATTTCTCATCAAAAGCGGAGGAGAGTGCAACGCGGTCGTATGCCGGTACCGGTTCATCGCCCAGTACCGTCATCTGGTATTCATGAAACGCATCGTATTCCAGTAGCTTCTCGCAAAAGCGCAAGCTGGTCATTCCGTTCCCTACCACGACGACCTGTTTTTTCTTTTGCTGCATAGTAAAACCCATAAAAGCCGATTACCAATGAGCGCGTATCCTTATCAGGGGTAAGGAAGGGTGTCGAACGGTTTATTTGAATATTTACCATTTTGGTCTTATTTTGAAATTTGTTGTTGGCGGAATAGGTGTGTTGGCCCATCTTTCCCTTTTATAAACCACTGACTTCTAACAACTATCCACTCATGACCGGTCTCTATATCCATATTCCGCTTTGTATTGCGCGCTGCCGCTATTGCGACTTCTACAAGATGACACCGAATGAGTGGGATGATGTGGCATTGTTTCTCCAATGCCTCAACATCGAGCTGGGCCGACTCCCGAAAGGATTTGCGCCGGATACGGTATTCATTGGCGGAGGCACCCCGACGGCGTTGCAACCGGATGCCTATGCCGACCTGCTCGACGCCATCCGGAAGCGGATCGACCTATCGAACGTGGTGGAGTTTACGAGTGAAGCCAACCCGGGTACGTTGACAAAGGATAAACTGGCGGTGATGAGGGATGGGGGAGTCAACCGCATTTCAATCGGTGTGCAAACGTTCAACGAGAAAGCTCTCC
>CAXMPN010000005.1:4837-28533 GCA_964195195.1 Pontiella sp.
ACCACATGCTGCGCGAGGCCGGCTTTGACAATGTGAACATCGACCTGATCCAAAGTATTCCAGGCATGACGCCCGAGAATGTGCTGGATGATGCCCGAAGAGTGGTCGAACTGGGGCCGGATCATATCTCCTATTATAATCTAATCTATGAACCCGGAACGCCGATGACGCGAGACCGCGATGCCGGACGAATTGTTCCACCGGGCGACGACGAGGAGGCAGACAACTATTTTGCGGTAAAGGCCCTGCTGGAAGAAGCTGATTACAACCACTACGAAATTTCCAACTTTTCCAAGGCAGGACAACCGTGTCTGCATAATGTGCTCTATTGGCAAGGCGGGGAATACTTCGGCTGCGGACCATCTGCCCATTCGCATTGGCGCGGGAAGCGCTTTGGCAATATTCCGGATCTGCCGGTGTATTGCGAACGGATGAAGAATAACGAGAGGCCTTTTAATGAAGTGGAGGCACTATTTTCTGAGGATAAGGCGCGCGAAACATTGGTTATGTGGTTGCGCATGACCGAGGGCGTGAACATAGACGACTTTCAGAAGCTCACGGGGCATTCCATGGACGTTCTTTGCGGGGACGCTGTTCGTACGATGATGGAGGAAGGGCTGCTCCAGCGGGCGGGCAACCGACTGGCACTGACACCCGACGCGCTGTTTGTCTGCAATTCGGTCTTTTCGGAACTGGTGTAGATTGGTAGTTAAAAAATAGGTAAATGTACTTGTAAAGCAGACGGGAATGCGTAAATTCCCATGCTCTTGTTGAGCGAGAAATTTTTTGATTGAAACATTACCGAGGTATTTACGATGGCTAGAGAATGTGCAGTGACCGGAAAGAAAACCATCAGTGGACGTCGCATCGTCCGCAAGGGTTTGGCTAAGAAAAAAGGCGGCATTGGTCTTCACGTGACCAGCGCTACAAAGCGTACCTTCAAGCCGAACCTGCAGCGTATTCGCGTTCGCGATGAAAACGGCACGGTCAAGCGTATCTGGGTTTCCGCCAAGGCGATACGGTCCGGCAAGATCAACAAAGCCTAATTTTTCCTGGCATTTAGGAAAAGCAAAGCCGTCCCTGTTCGGGTCGGTTTTTTTTTATTCTCATATATAGAGATAGTCGATACAGATTAAAGGGGATATACACCGAAGAGAGAGCATCAGCACCCTTCTGGATAAATCTGTTTCACTCCGGCAGCAAATCATTTGCAAAAAAAAACACCCCGCGGTTGCGGGGTGTGAATGCTTTCAACAAATAAAGGTATGTTTACCAGCTGGCCTTGGTCATGCCTGGGATCTGGCCACAGGATGCCATTTCGCGCAGGGTGATACGGGAAAGGCCGAATTTGCGGTAGACAGCGTGCGGACGGCCGGTCACCGAACAGCGGTTCATGATGCGGTTGGGGTTGGCGTCGAGCGGTAGCTTGCGCAACTTGCGAACAGCCATCATGCGGTCTTCCGGATCGGATTCCGGATTCCGGATTATTTTTTTCAGCTCGATGCGGCGCGCGTAGTATTTGGCGGCGCATTCGATACGCTTCTGGTTCTTAACGATTGTGCTTTTCTTAGCCATAAATAGTTTATTCCTTTTGTTGAAAGACCCGTGGATAAAACATAAACGAGGTGGCTCGCGCAATACTAAATGATTAAAAAAACAAGCGATTTCACAGGCCTTCCACCGGAACCTGTTGGGCCGTCTACTTCTTTTAGTCTTGAATGGCCGGCGACAAACCGTATTTTCAAGCGCATATCGTAGGATATTAAAGTGATCACAAGGAGATTTTATATGGCAGAGCCAATCAATTTGGGAACAGCCAGACGTGCGTTGGGCGAAAGAACGATCGCATCGGACATCTCCACCAGAGCTACACCGGCCCAACGGTGCCGTCGATAAACTAACCTGAGGTTTTCATGAGCAAGGATAGATCACAAAGCCACGCCAAACACAACGTGGTTGAGCTACAGTTTCTAAAAAATATCGCCGACCGGTTACCTGGAGACATCGAGGTTCTACAGGCGCTTGCGGATCTCTACACCAAAACCGGCAACTATGAGGAGGGACTGAAGGTCGATCAGATGCTGAGCCAGCAGTTGCCCAACGATGATCTGGTCTGGTACAACCTCGGATGTTCATATGCGCTGACCAACCATCCCGACGAAGCGTTCGAGGCGCTGACCAAAGCGGTGGAAGTGGGCTATGGCGACTATGACTGGATGAAGGCCGACCCGGACCTCAACGACCTTCATCTTGACCCACGGTTCGAATCGCTTCTCAGTTGGCTGTATTCAGCGTGCTACGAAGAAGATTGATTTCCGCAATGCTTTGGAGAAAGAGGGCGACATTTCCCCGTACTTTGCTAGATTCAACCTCCATTTTTAACGTGTATAAACCCTGATTGGAGCTTGTTGAATGACGCAGCGCACCAGAGAGGATTGGCGGAATGAGGGCGTCACTGTCGGAGAAGACGTCGATCCTGAGAACATCGCAACCGATGTAGTTATCCATTCAGGAAGCCGTATTCAGGGAACCAAAACCTCTATCGGTTCCGGCTGCGTCATAGGCGCGGAAGCATCCGCCACGCTCGAGAACTGCCAGCTGGGCCGCAATGTGCACCTAAAGGGCGGGTTCTATTCCGGGGCGACGTTTCTCGACGGATCCACCATGGGTAGCGGAGCGCATGTACGGGCTGGAACCATCCTGGAGGAGGAAGCCAGCGGAGCGCATTCCGTGGGTTTAAAGCAGACCGTTTTGCTACCGTTTGTAACTGCGGGCAGTCTTATTAATTTCTGCGATGCACTGATGGCCGGGGGCACGAGCCGGAAGGATCATAGCGAAATCGGTTCGTCATACGTCCACTTTAACTTTACGCCGCATCAGGACAAGGCTACGGCCTCGCTGGTGGGGGATGTGCCCAACGGGGTCTTTCTGGACAATCCTCCTGTCTTCCTTGGCGGGCAGGGGGCATTGGTGGGGCCGGTTCGCATTGCCTACGGCACCGTGGTTGCGGCAGGAGGCGTTTGCCGACGGGACATTACAGAACCCGACCAACTGCATATTCCTGCGCCCCCTAAAGAGGACACTCGCCCCTATGAAATCGGCGCATACGGCAACATCGACCGGATCCTGAAAAACAATATCTCCTATATTGGAAACATCATGGCGTTGCGCGAATGGTACCGGAATGTACGGTGCTACTTCTTGCGCGACCGGTTTGATCTGGCCGTTCTCGATGGGGGCGTGGAAAACCTGACTCTCATTTTGGACGAACGAATCAAGCGGCTGGGTGATCTCGCTGGAAAGATGGAATACTCCTTTCAATGGCTATCCAAAAACAACGGCTCCACTGAGGTCATTGCGGCCCAAAAACGCTTTCATTCGGTATGGCCGGAACTTGAAAAAAAAATCAAAGGTGAGGTCATCGAGCAGGATATCCCAAGCCGGGACATTCTTATTGGCTCTTTGAGCGACGGGGACTACCTTGCTCGCATCAGATCGTTGCCGCCTGACATCCGGGAAGCCGGACGCCTTTGGTTACAATCTATCGTAGACGGCATCGAGAAATTGTGGGGAGAGCAATAGTGGGAAAACTTTTTGGCACCGACGGTGTTCGCGATAAGGCGAATCAGGGAATCATGACGGTTGAAACGGCCTTACAGCTTGGAAGGGCTGTTGCGTTGTATTTCCGGGTGGGGCATGCCGATGACGAAGTGCGTCCAACGATTGTAATTGGTCGTGATCCGCGCTTGAGTGGATCCATGCTGGAGGCCGCATTGGCGGCAGGGATCTGTTCGGCCGGAGTGGATGTTCGCCTGCTTGGCGTCGTTCCAACACCGGCTGTCGCACTGATTGCTATCCAGTCCGGCGCGGTAGCGGGCATGGTGGTTTCGGCATCGCACAATCCCTTCTACGATAATGGCATAAAGGTATTTAAAGGGACTGGATTTAAGCTCAGCGACGACGAGGAACAACAGATTGAAACCCTCTTTCGGGCTGACTCCGTTGACCTTCCGACCGGAGCGGATGTTGGAACGGTTTTTTCGATGGAGAATGCATCTGATATGTATGCCGATTTCTGCGTGGATGTGCTTCCGGAAGGCGGCCCGCTCAACGGTCTGAAACTGATACTCGATTGCTCCAACGGTGCAACCAGTGAATGCGCCGGGCACATTTTCGAGCGTCTGGGCGCAACGGTCGAAACCATTCATAATGATCCGGATGGAATCAACATCAACGACCAATGCGGCTCTCAGCATACGCAGGAGCTAAGCGTCAGGGTCGTGGATGCCGGGGCCGATGCGGGCCTCGCGTTCGATGGCGACGGGGATCGCCTGATCGCTGTCGATGAAAAGGGCGTAGAACTATCGGGGGATCAGATCCTAGCCATCTGCTCCAAGGCCTATAAGGAACGGGGAGCCTTAGCCGGCAATTGCGTGGTGGCAACCGTCATGAGCAATATAGGATTTCATGTCGCAATGAAATCGCTCGGCATTGAGACGGAGACGGTCGATGTGGGCGACCGCAGGGTGCTCGAGCGCATGCAACAGAAAGCGGCAGTGCTCGGCGGCGAAGACTCGGGACATATGATTTTTCTGGATTGCCACACCACCGGCGACGGCATTGTTTCCGGACTGAAGCTGATGCAGCTGCTGAAGGAATCGGACGGTGTCTTGTCTGATCTTGCAAAAGTAATGACACCCTATCCGCAAAAGCTGATCAACGTTGACGTACGGCAAAAACCACCGGTCGACCAAGTTGAAGGCATTGCCGGAGCCGTTGCCGAGGCGGAGGCCGAGCTGGGAAAGGAAGGACGTATCCTGATCCGCTATTCGGGCACGCAGCCTATGTGCCGGGTCATGGTCGAGGGTCCAACTGAGGAACAGACCAAGACCATTGCCGAGCGTCTCGCTGGGGTGGTTAAGGAGTGCATAGGTTGATATGGAAGCTATCCTGAAAGCCAATCAACTCGAACGCGTTTATACGATCGGTAAAACGACGCTGAATGTTCTCCAAGGCGTATCCATGGAGGTCCATGCCGGTGAAACGGTCTCGATCATGGGTGAAAGCGGCTCGGGAAAGAGTACGCTCTTGCATGTTCTCGGGGGACTGGACACGCCGAAGCTGGGAAAGGTCCATTTCAAGGGGCAGAGCGTATATGGTATGTCAGCGGCCCGCCGCGCCCGGTTTCGGGCTGAAAACGTAGGTTTTGTCTTCCAGTCGTTCCACCTGCTGCCGGAGCTCGATATTGTCGAAAACGTCGCCCTGCCATCTATGGCAAAAAAAGCGGGTAAAGTAGCGGCCAAGGCCCGCGCCAAGGAGCTTCTCGCCGAGGTAGGACTGGCGGAGCGCATAGGCCACCGGCCGCGGGAATTGTCGGGCGGGGAGCAACAGCGTGTGGCGATCGCACGGGCGTTGATGAACGAACCGGACATCATTTTTGCCGATGAACCGACCGGAAATCTGGACTCTAAAACGGGTGATAAAGTTTTGAATTATTTGTTTCAACTGGTCGAAGCGAGACGGCATACTCTCGTGCTCGTTAGCCATAATCAGGACGTGGCCTCGCGGTGCACGCGTGAGCTGTTTCTGAAAGACGGCGTGTTAAGTAATCAAGGATCGTATTAATGAAGATTTTTTTAAGTGGAAAACTGGTGGATAAGAAAGATGCGGTCGTATCGGTTTTCGACCATGGTTTGCTGTATGGCGACGGTGTTTTCGAAGGCATCCGGGCGTATAATGGTCGCGTGTTCCTTCTGGACGAGCACATCGACCGTCTCTATGACTCGGCCAAGGCGATCGCACTCGAGATTCCGATGACTAAGGCGGAAATGTCCATGACGGTCATCGATACCTGCAAGGCGAATGAACTCAACGAAGGCTATATACGGCTGGTCGTGACTCGCGGCACGGGCACGCTCGGCTTGAATCCGTATCTGTGCAACAAGGCGGAGGTGATCATTATTTCCGCCAAGATCCAGCTTTACCCTCAGGAACTCTACGAGAATGGCTTGAAAATTGTCACGGTCGGAACCATCCGAAATCATCCGGAGGCCATCAACCCGCGCATCAAAAGCCTGAATTACCTGAACAATGTCATGGCGAAGATTGAGGCAATCAATGCTGGTTGCATGGAGTGCCTCATGCTCAACCACAAAGGTGAAGTCGCTGAAGCCTCCGGCGATAATGTGTTCGGAGTCAAGCATGGCGTCATCACCACTCCGCCGAGTACCTGCGGCGCATTGGAAGGTCTTACTCGCAACAAGGTGATCGAGCTGGCTCGAAAAACGGGGTATGAGGTGCGTGAGGTGCCGATGGCCCGCTATGACCTCTATGTTGCGGATGAAGTCTTCCTGACGGGGACGGCCGCGGAAATCATTTCCGTGGTGGATATCGACAAGCGGGTAATCGGCGACGGGAAACCGGGATTCATTACCGCAGAACTGGCCAAATTGTATTCCGATTGCGCCAATGCCGAAGGCACTCCGATCGAATAAGCGGCGTGGGTTGCGACTCTCGTTGTGCAAAAAAGATTGCACCCCGATATCCCAACGAAATATCTTTTCAGTGGTCTGAAGAGCAAACGGGAATTACCATGAAATGTGAGTGCTGCCATGAAATAGAGGCTACCATCCACCTGACTCAGGTCATTGATGGAGAAGTCAAGAAGCTGAATCTTTGTCAGGCGTGCGCCCAGAAAAACGGCATCGACCTGAACTCGCCGATATCGATCACCGATGTCTTACTGGGGCTGGGTTCGCAGGTCGGTATGAAAAAAGGGTCGTCAATGATGTCCGAGCTCGATTTGAGCTGCAGTCGATGCCAGATGACCCGGTCTGAGTTCAAGACCAATGCGCGCCTTGGATGTCCGGAGTGCTACAACTCATTCATGGGTGAATTGAATGCTCTGATGCAGGCTATGCACCATAGCAGGCAGCATGTCGGGAAGATTCCGGCCCGACAGGGCGTCGAGGCGCGGATAACGGCTCAGGTCGCTGCACTGCAGAAAGACATTGCAACCGCTATCTCTAAAGAAGAATACGAGATGGCCGCAAAGTTGCGTGATAAAATCCGCGTGCTGAAAGAAGGCAACCCTATTTCGAAGGATGGAGATGTCCATGACACTTGATGATCTGGTCAGACGCCACGGTAGCTGGCTGGAAGCGGGCAGTGCCGAGGGACCGGTGGTTAGCAGCCGGATCAGGCTTGCTCGAAATCTGGACGACCATTCCTTCCCCGGGTGGGCGAGTGATGAGGAAAACAGTGCGGTGTGGAAGCGACTTGCCGCCATCTTTGAATCACTGGACCTTCCTTTTATGTCGTGGGGAATGCCGGATATTCCCCTGTTGGACAAGGAAATCCTGTTTGAGCGGCATCTCATCAGCCAGGAGCTGGCGCAGCAGGATGATAGTTGCGGCGTATTTGTTACACCGGATGAATGCCTTTCGATCATGGTGAACGAGGAGGATCATATCCGCATTCAGTCACTTCAATCCGGGCTCAATCTCCAGGAAGCCTGGAGAATGGCTGATGAAATCGACGACATGCTGGAGTCCAAACTTTCCTATGCCTTCTCCTCGAAGTTGGGTTACCTCACATCCTGTCCTTCCAATGTCGGTACGGGTTTGCGCGCATCGGTCATGCTGCACCTTCCGGGTCTGGTCCTGATGGAGGAAATGGATCCGGTTATCAATGGAATTTCAAAAATCGGACTGGCGGTCCGAGGAATGTGGGGCGAAGGAACCGAAGCGGCCGGCAACATGTTCCAAATATCGAACCAGTTTACCCTCGGCCGCCGGGAATCTGAGATCATCGCCCACCTCGAGCAGATCGTGATGGAACTCATTGAACATGAGAACAATGCCCGTATGCGGCTGATGACCGAGAAAAAGATTCTAGTACAAGACCATGTTGAACGGGCATACGGCGTACTTTCGAAAGCCAGGTTGATGTCCAGCGGGGAGGCATTAAACCTGCTCTCAACCCTGCGACTGGGGCTCGATCTTGGCATCGTGAGCCGATTTTCTTCGCGAGAAATCGATACCCTCTTTATATCGATCCAGCCGGCCCATCTTCAGAGATTGGAAAACAAGACCCTCGATGCGGACGAACGGGATGTTGTGCGCGCCGAGATGTTGCGCGATTACATGGAAAATGCTACGAAAGAAGGCAGACAAAAATAAGGTGCTTTTTATGGACAACTTTACACCACGCGCTCAACAGGTTCTTCAATTGGCCCGGAAAGAAGCTGACCGCTTCAACCACGGCTACGTGGGAACGGAGCATATTCTGTTGGGCCTGATTGCCCTAGGGCATGGGGTGGCCGTCAATGCGCTCCAGACCTTGGGTATCGATCTCGCATCCGTCCGCATGGAGGTTGAAAAGGCGGTCGGGACCGGTCCGGAAACCAAAACCATCGGGAACATACCCTTTACACCGCGCGCCAAGAAAGTGCTGGCGCTGTCGGCCAGCGAAGCGCGTGGGCTGGGGCATAGCTATGTTGGAACCGAACACATTCTCCTCGGCCTCCTGCGTGAAGGGGAGGGGATCGCGGCACGGGTGCTGGAAAACCTGGGTGTGGATCTCGATGAAACGCGCTATGAAATCATGAAAACGCTCGACCCTGACTATGATCCCAGCGCCGAAGGTGAATACGAGGGCGATGAGGAGCGCGAAGCCCCCCCGTTGGGCGGGCAACAGCGCGGAAAAGGGGCGTCCAAGACGCCGGCGCTCAACACCTTTGGACGGGATCTTACCAAGCTGGCCAAGGCTGGTGAACTGGATCCGGTTATCGGAAGGAAGGACGAGATTGAACGGGTGATCCAGATCCTTTGCCGCCGCACGAAAAACAATCCCGTACTGCTTGGAGAGGCCGGCGTAGGCAAGACCGCCATTGTCGAGGGGCTGGCACAGTCCATCAATGACGGCAGCGTACCTGATCTTCTGTTCGACAAGAAAGTGATTACGCTCGACCTCGCCCTGATGATCGCCGGAACAAAATATCGCGGCCAGTTTGAGGAGCGCATCAAGGCGGTGATGGATGAAATTCGCAAGGAAAAAAATATCATCCTGTTCCTCGACGAACTGCATACCATTGTCGGTGCGGGTTCGGCCGAAGGAACCATGGATGCTGCCAACATCATCAAACCGGCTCTTTCTCGCGGTGAGCTGCAGTGCATCGGAGCGACGACGCTGAAGGAATATCGGAAGTATATCGAAAAAGACGCTGCGCTGGAGCGCCGTTTCCAGACTGTACACGTCAAAGAGCCGTCGGTAGAGGATGCCATCGAAATCATGCACGGCCTGCGGGCGAAGTATGAAGAGCACCACCACGCCGAGTTTACTGATGAAGCACTCAAGACCGCGGTCGAATGCTCAGCGCGCTATCTGCCCGATCGGTTCCTGCCGGATAAGGCCATTGACCTGGTCGATGAGGCCGGGGCGCGAGCCCGTATTGGCAGCATGAGCAGGCCGCCGGAGCTGAAGCTGCTCGAGGAGGAAATCCAGGATTTCGAGAAGAAGAAAAACGATGCGATCCATCAACAGAAGTTCGAGGATGCCGCCAATTTCCGCGATCAGGAACGGCAAGCCAAGGAAAAGCTCGACCAGCTACTCGACCAATGGCGCAAGCAGCGCGATGAGAACCGGAGCGTGGTAACCGACGAGGACATCATGGTGGTGGTCTCCAAGTGGACTGGTATTCCTGTGATGAAGATGGGCGAAAAGGAAATGGAGCGTCTCCTACGGATCGAGGAAGTGGTCGGTCAGCAGGTGGTCGGCCAGTTGGAGGCGGTCGCCGCAATGGCTCGTGCTCTTCGCCGGTCGCGTGCCGACCTCAAGGATCCCAAGCGTCCGATCGGATCGTTCATTTTCCTGGGGCCCACCGGCGTCGGTAAAACACTGTTGGCCAAGACTCTTGCGGACTTCATGTTCGACGATCCCGTATCCTTTATTCAGATCGACATGTCGGAGTACATGGAAAAGTTCAATGCTTCGCGACTGGTCGGTTCGCCGCCCGGCTACGTAGGGCATGAAGAGGGCGGTCAGCTGACGGAACGCGTACGTCGCCGACCCTATTCTGTAGTACTGTTTGATGAGGTGGAAAAAGCGCATCCGGACGTCATGCACATGCTCCTGCAGATTCTGGAAGAAGGCCGCCTGACCGACAGTCTCGGCCGCAGCGTGGATTTTCGCAATACGGTCGTCATCATGACCTCAAATCTGGGGGCCGATGAAGTCAAGAAGGCGGGGGCGCTCGGCTTCTCACCTACCAATGAAGACGTCGACTACCAGAAGCTCAAAGAGTTGATGATGCAGATCGCCAAGAAGACCTTCAGGCCGGAGCTGCTCAACCGGCTTGACGACATGATCGTCTTCCGCGAGCTGAACAGGATTGATCTGGAGACCATCATCAATCTCGAGTTGGCCAACATTCAGAATCGCGTCTTGGGACGGAACATCGAACTTAAGATCACCGAATCGGCCCGCGAGCTCCTACTGGAGAAGGGGTACGACAAGACCTACGGCGCGCGCCAACTACGGCGTACTGTGGAACGGTTTCTGGAGGATCCACTGGCGGAGGGCATCCTGCGCGGCAACATCGAGAACAACTCTCTGGTGACGGTGAAGGTAAACAAGGATAAGGATGCCCTGACCTTCAGCGGGAAATCAGCGGTCGTTGAAGAAAACTCATCCGAACAGTAAAGAGGGATCGTTGTAGCCAACGAGTCGACCCCCGGTTGCCATGCGCTGGAAATCGGGGGTTGATTTTTTTTATGATGCGAAAATAACCTTCGCGCCTTTTACGGAGAACAGTACATGCGCGAGTTTGCCACATTTGAAGAACGCCTGTCCGCGTGGACGACCGAAGCCATGCATTCGATGTTCGGTCTGGAGGATGCTGGAATACATCTTGGGGTGACTCCCACGAATAATGATAAGTTTGGGGATTACCAATGCAATGCGGCTATGGAAATGGCCCGAACGCTGAAAAAACCGCCCCGGCAAATTGCGCAGGAATTTATCGATGCCGCACAACTTCCCGATTTCGTAGAAAAAATTGAGATCGCAGGGCCGGGCTTCATTAACTTCTTTCTCTCTAATAGGGCGTTGGCTGACTATATCGAGTCATTGGAAAAGGACCCATTTCTTGGAGCCGCACAGGTGGGGCAGGGGAAGACGGTTGTTGTCGACTATTCAGGCCCGAATGTGGCCAAGCCCATGCATATCGGCCACATCCGCTCCACCGTGATCGGAAACGCCATTGACCGTCTGTACCGATTCCGCGGCTTCAAAGTGATCGCCGACAATCATCTCGGCGACTGGGGAACCCAGTTTGGCTTGATGATGATCGGATTCCAGAACTTCGCGAATGAGGAGGCCCTGAAAGTTTCTCCGGTCGATGAGCTCGAACGGATCTACGTCGAGAGCTATAACCGGTCGAAGGAGGATGCGGCATGGCGCGAACAGGCGAAAGCTGAGTTGGTCAAGTTGCAGCAAGGGGATGCGAAAAACCGCGCGCTATGGAAAAGGTTCATCGAACTCTCCATCGAGGAGTTCAGCGCCATCTATGCCCGCTTAAATGTCAAATTTGATCTGTATCGGGGCGAAAGTTTTTACAACGACCGGTTACCTACAATCATCGATTCGTTGGAATCCAAGGGCCTTGCCACAGAGAGCGACGGTGCGCTGATAGTCGATCTCGAAGATGAAGGCATGCCGGTCTGCATTGTGCGCAAGAGCGATGGAGGCTACAACTATGCGACGACCGACCTAGCTACCGTCGAGGCCCGCATCGAGGAATTTGATCCAGACCGCATCATTTATGTAACCGACGAACGGCAACAGCTTCACTTCAAACAATTCTTCACTGTATCCAAAAAACTTGGCATGGATGCAAATCTGGTGCATGTCTGGTTTGGCCTGATGCGCCTTCCCGAGGCCACGTTTTCAACCCGCGAAGGTAATGTGATCAAGCTGGCGGCTTTGCTCGATGAGGCTGAATCCCGAGCCCTGGAAATTGTGAAGTCCGGCAGTCCGGAAATGCCGGAAGACCAGCAAAAGGACTTGGCCACAGCAATTGGGATCGGTGCTATTAAGTATACCGACCTGAGTCAGAACCCCCAAAGCCTGGTAACGTTCACCTGGGAAAAGGCTTTGAACATGGAAGGCAATTCGGGCCCATATCTCCAATATGCGTATGCAAGAATTTCGTCGGTTCACGACAAGTACAATGTACAATTCCCAAACACCGATCTGAACTCCTGTTCAATATTGATTGAACAGGATATTGAGCGTCGCCTGGCAGTAAAGCTATCCAGATTTCCAGCCGCCGTACACGGGGCAGCAGAGAACTACCGTCCCAATATACTTGCCGACTACCTCTATGACCTCGCCCAGGTCTACAGCAGTTTTTACCAAAACGTGCCTTTTCTGAAGGCAGATGAAGGCATTCGCGAAAGTCGAATCCGCCTATGCCGATTTACGGCCCGGGTCCTCAAGCAGGGTCTTGAGCTGTTGGGTATAGAAACACGGGAGCGTCTTTAAACCTGCGGCCAGTCGCTCAGCCATTCCGTAGTTGATCTTCGTTCAGCTGCATATCAGAACCAACCGTTCAATAAATCGTGATCTGGGAAGCCCTTGATCGATTTCCAGTCCGCGAGCCGAATTCTTATGCTAGGGAATCGTATTCTCCAATCGGGGAGCAGCAGAAGCGCATTCAACGCATAGCCGGCAGGGTTATACAGACCGCAAACACCACTTAGTCATTAGGACTTAGGTACCAACATCATAACTAATTACACTATTAACAAATTGATCAACAATCTCTACGTCGCATAATATATATTATGTCTATATATAATCCACTACGGCCTCTAGATATGGTGGTTGGGTTTCTTTATGCTCCAATCAGGCTACTATTATATTATTTCTTAAATCTTGGGTTTATGAATAAAAATGATCGTATTGGATCGTTGTTTGGCTGGTAACCCTGCCATGCATTCGCTTTAGTTAAATACGAACATGAACCCGCCTATAGAATGCTTTGATTTTGCGTAACGAATGAGAATGAAATGGATATCGATATAATATATTTCGCTTACAGTATGATCTCACTTTTACTGGTTTGTTTGCTGGGAACCATTTACTCCTCACTTAGTTTCACGGGGGATGCCGGCCTACCCCGTTTAATAGAGCGTGGAGACCGCAAGAGAAGGCTTCTGCATTATTGGCAGGATCGCTGGAGTCTTCTATGTAAGACAACGAGGTTGCTACTCACGCTTTCAGCAATTGGAACATTCATACTCTTCTATATGGCGTTCAGGGAATGCCCGTCTTATATTCTGGTTCTATCCATTTTCAGCCTTTCGCTTGTCTACATGCTGGTTGCCCGCATCATTCCGCACGTTCTTTCTGAAAGCTATGCTGACCGCATTTCTTTGGCCGCACTTCCGTTGGTTGGAGTCTTTACGCTGACGCTGTACGCATTTGTTTGGCCATTACAGCTTATCGAAGATCGGTTACTGCACCACGCCATGTCCTCCTCGGACGATGAGGACCGACCCTCCACGGAGGATGAAATCAAAAGCCTGATTGACGAAACGGATACGGAGGACCTCGAGGAAGAGGAACGCGAAATCATCCGCAGCGTCTTTGAGTTTGGCGAATCTGTGGCTAGGGAAATTATGACGCCCCGTATCGACATCAGCGGAATCAAGGATACGCTGACCGTGGTCGAGTGCATCGAACAGATCAAAGAGTCTCGGCACTCCCGATTTCCAGTCTACCATGAAAACATCGATGACGTGGTCGGCGTGGTTCATGTTAAGGATCTGCTAAGACTCATGGCAGAGAACAAAAGTACAACTCCGATCAGCCAGCTGGCGAAGCGGATTGATTTTATTCCGGAAACCATGCCGCTGAACGATCTGCTGCAATTGATGAAAAAATCCCGATCTCAGATTGTCCTGATTGTCGATGAATACGGCGGCACGGAAGGGCTCGTAACCATGGAGGACGTAATCGAGGAATTGGTTGGAGAAATCGAGGATGAATATGATCTCGAGGAGAAGGAATTCCATCAGAGACCCGATGGGTCCATCATGGTAAAGGCGCGCATGCCGATCGATGAGCTCAATGAGGCGCTGGATGTAAAATTGCCGGAAAGCGAGGAATATGATTCTCTCGGCGGGTATGTGTTTTCCAAATTGGGGCGGATACCCAAGGCCGGTGAAACCCTGGAATCTTCCGGCTATACTCTGTGTGTGCATTCGGCGACCCAACGGCAGATCCAGATTATCCACATGATTCCTCTCCACCACCCGGCATCGTAATGGACAAGAAAAGGGCCATCAAAACCCAACTGCTGCCATGGTTTGCGGAAAACAAGCGCAGCATGCCTTGGCGTAGCAACCGAACGCCCTACCGTGTCTGGATATCGGAGCTCATGCTTCAGCAGACGCGTGTTGACCAGGCCACACCGTATTTCCGCCGGTTTATGAAGCGATTTCCTTCGCTCACGTCTCTCGCGAGTGCATCGCAGGAGGACGTGCTGAAGATGTGGGAGGGACTGGGCTATTATTCGCGCGCCCGCAATCTGCATAAGGCATCCCGGATTATCGTGGAAGAAATGAACAGACGATTTCCATCGGACTACGATGACCTTATCAAACTCCCGGGCGTTGGCAGCTACACGGCCGCAGCCATTGGATCCCTGGCGTTCAATCAGGACCTGGCCGTGCTGGACGGCAATGTCATCCGAGTTCTCTCGCGCCTTTATGCCTACACACAGGATACCCGTTCCTCCGCCGCCAGAGCAGAGCTCCAGCAGATGGCCGAGAACCTCTTGGTAAAAGGTGAGGCGGGCAACTATAACGAAGCCATGATGGAGCTGGGTGCCACGGTGTGCCTGCCCATGAATCCGAAGTGCGATGTCTGTCCTGTGACACCCGCATGCCTCGCCGCCCGATCAGGGCGCCCTACCGACTATCCGGTAAAGGCGCCCAGAAAAAAGGTGCCGCATATTGTCGTGGGCGCGGCCGTGGTCAGAAACCGCAAAGGCGAAGTGCTGATTGCGCAGCGGCGTGAACAGGATATGCTTGGCGGACTATGGGAATTCCCGGGCGGCAAGCAGGAGGCCGGGGAAACCATACAGCAGTGCATTGCGCGCGAACTCAAAGAGGAACTTGGAATCAATATCGAAGTGAACGATTTCCTGACTACGGTTCATCATGCCTACAGCCATTTTACCATGGAGATGCACACGTATTACGCTCGCATCAAGTCGGGACGCCCCCGCCCTCTTCACTGCCAGGACTATCGATGGGTTCGCATTCCCGTCCTCCGTGACTTCCCGTACTCGAAAGCCGACTTGAACATCATAGCCGAACTGCAAAAGAACACCCCAACGAAAGGACCATCAAAATGAAACACATACTGAACACCCCGGACGCCCCTGCCCCGATCGGCCCCTACAACCAGGCCGTTAAGAGCGGACACCTGCTCTATACCTCGGGCCAGCTTCCTATCGACCCTGCAACCGGCGATATGGTCAAAGGGGGAATTCGTGAACAAACGATCCAGGTGCTTGAAAACCTCAAAGCCGTAACCGAGGCCGCCGGAAGCACGCTGAACGATGTGATCAAAACCACTGTTTTTCTGGCGGACATGGCCGACTTTGCCGAATTCAATGTGGTCTATGCCGAATACTTTGACGAAGAGAATGCACCGGCCCGCTCCACGGTTCAGGTAGCGGCTCTGCCCATGAGTTCTCGGGTTGAAATCGAACTCATCGCTAAAATCTAATGACCCGCTCATCCATCACCCGGCTTTTGATTGGACTCGTCCTGGTGCTCGTGCTGGGCATTGGTGGCTATTGGCGCTCGCAGTATGTCGAGAATCCTGCCTGCTGGGGCCAGACGATGGGAACGAGCTACAGCATCCGGATTTCCGGAAAGGTTAAGCATTCTGCGCTCAAACAGCTGACGCAGCAAATCGATGCGGAACTGCTGGAAGTGAGCAGGCAGATGTCTACGTGGGATCCGGCCAGCGAAATCTCAACGTTCAACCATTCGACATCAACAGACTCCATCACGGTGTCCGAAGATTTCGCGAAGGTGGTCGCTCGCGCACTGGAGTTCAGCGAAGCCACGACGGGTGCGTTTGACCCAACCCTGCAACCCCTGCTCAATCTTTGGGGTTTCGGTAGCGAGGGCGAGGAACAAGCAATCCCTTCCGATGCCGACATCCTTGCCGTTAAGGCATCGACCGGATGGCAGAAAATAACCGTTGACCTGCCGGACCGTCTACGCAAGTTCCGGCCCGATGTATCGCTGGCCCTGGGAGCGATTGCCAAGGGATACGGCGTGGATACGATTGCCCGCATCCTTGAGGATGACGGCTTTGAAAACTGGTTTATTGAACTCGGCGGCGAAGTGTTCGTGAAGGGGCACAACCCGGCAGGCGTACCCTGGAAGATCGGAATTCAGTTGCCTGATATCGATCCGCTGAACGATCGACTGCAAGGCATTCTCCATATTTCGAATGGTGCCGTTGCGACCTCGGGAGACTATAGGATCTACCTGGAAGTCAATGGCACGATCTATTCCCACCTCCTTGATCCCCGCACGGGCTATGCCGCGCTATCGGAAACCGCAAGCGTTACGGTATACGCCCCCAATTGTACCGACGCCGATGCCATGGCGACATCCCTGTTTGTTATGGGATCGGAGGAGGGTATCGAATGGATTGAAAAACGGCCGGACGCCGAGGCCATGTTTCTATTACGTGCTGGCACCGGAGAAATAATCGAAAGATTTAGTTCTGGGTTCATAGAAACCACGGGCTATATTTCAGTGCCCGTTGGGAACGGCGGGATAATTGAAAAATAACACGAGAGGACTAAAAATGCGCAAATTATACTATCTCCCCCTGTGTCTCGCCGTTGCCGTCTTGAGCGCTTGCAACGAAAATACCCAGTCTTCCGACGCACGCGAAGAACGCGATCCGCTGGTGAAAACGGGCCAGGCCTATATGGACAAGCAACTATGGAACGAAGCGGAACAGGCCCTTAAGGAAGCCCTGGATAACGACCCTATGATGGCCAGGCCTCATCTCGATCTTGCGCTGATCTACCAGCAGTACAAACCCAATTATATTCACTCTATCTACCACTATGACCGCTATCTCGAGCTGCGACCTGAATCCGAAAAAGCTGAGTTTATCAATGAGCAGAAGGCGAAACTGCAGCAGGCGGTTGCGAACAACATCATCAAGGATTCGCCTCAGGTAAAGCAGGTCCTGGATGAACTTGATCGTTTGCGGAATGAAAACGCTGCACTTAAAAAACAACTGTCCGACGACTCGACAGAAGAAAAATCCGCCTCAGCGCCCTCCCAGGAACAGCCCTCCCCCACAACTTCGGTGGCGGGTGCGGTGAAGGAGCCGGCACAAAACACGGCATCTCACCAGATTTACCATGTTGTGGCTGGCGACACGCTGACCAAGATCGCCACGCAGTTTTATGGAGATTCGGCTAAATGGGATATCCTCTTCGAGGCGAACAAGGATACCCTGCCCAGCCCGGGGGCTCTTCGCGTCGGGCAAACACTGGTGATTCCCGCTGCCGGACAATAGCTCCCTGTTATGAACGACCACCACTCTCTGCAAAGGATTACTACCAGTTGGGGAGACATAGTGGTGCCGCTGAGGGATGGAAAGGTGATCGGCTGTATACTGCCGCAGGTGAACGATACACCCACCGAACCGTTCACTATCTCAACCCGGAGCAAAAACGCGGTTGAAAATTTTATATGTGACACCTTCCGAGGCCGGCGCACCGGCGTTCCGCCGATCGGCGAGCTGCAGGGTTCCTCTTTTCAAAAAATGGTATGGCTCTTGCTAATGAAGATCCCCACAGGTGAAACAAAAAGCTACAGAGAAATCGCAGAGGCGCTTGGAAATCCGCAGGCCTATCGGGCCGTGGCGAATGCCTGCGGAAAGAATCCAGCCCCGCTTTTTATCCCCTGCCACCGGGTAATCGGGTCTGATGGAAAACTGCATGGTTTCTCAGCAGGACCCGCGTGGAAGCGCATGCTTTTAGATATCGAAGGCAAAGAGGGTAATTAGCCGCAACAGAACTTGCATCCCCCATGCCGCTAAGCTAATCAAAAGGGTAGTGAACAGATAGTTAAAGAAGGCGTAATATTTATATGACACATTTTAAAGACAATATAACTGCGGAGGCCTTATCGGGCCGCGCGCTTTTCCATCTGAAATACAGCCGTGGCAAGGATCTTGCCGCCGCATCAACCTTCGACAAGATGATGTGTTTTTCGCATGCCGTGCGCGACATGGCCGTCGATGGCTTCATCGCAACTCAGAAGCAGTATCTGGATCAGGATGTACGGCGGGTGAATTATCTGTCGATGGAGTATCTCATCGGGAAGATGCTGGAAAACAACATCTATGCACTTGGCATAGAAAAAATCGCAGCTGAAGCGCTGAAACCGCTCAATATTTCTCTGGAGGAAGTTCTCGCCCTGGATGTCGAGGCCGGCCTGGGCAATGGCGGACTGGGACGCCTTGCGGCGTGCTATCTGGATTCGCTAGCAACCAAGGAACTTCCTGCCTACGGGTACGGCATCCGCTATGAACACGGAATATTCCGCCAGGAGTTCGATAACGGCTGGCAGCGGGAACGGCCGGATGAATGGCTTGCTCTGGGTTATCCCTGGGAGCTGATCCGTCCTGAGTACACGCTACCTGTTTGCGTTTACGGCCGGGTGAGAAAAAACTACAAGCCGGGACACGGTGCTTCTGATGTATGGGAAGACTACCAGGTGTTCGAAGCGGTTCCCTATGACGTACCGATTATCGGATACGAGGTGAACACCGTGAACATGCTTCGCTTGTGGAAGTCGCAGCCCGCGGAAGGTTTCCGGCTCGATGTCTTCAACCAGGGCGACTATGTCCGCGCGGTTGAGGAAAAGAACTGGGCGGAAAACGTGTCCAAGGTGCTGTATCCGTCAGACTACACCTACGCCGGCAAGGAACTGCGTCTCATTCAGGAATACTTCCTTGCATCGTGCTCCGTGCGCGACATCATTCGGCGCTACAAAAAGAACCATAATAATTTCAGCCAGTTCGCCGAGAAGAACGTCATCCAGCTTAATGATACGCACCCCACTCTGGCGATCCCGGAGCTGATGCGTGTATTGCACGATGAGGAAAGAATCCCATGGAACAAAGCTTGGGAAATCACCACCAGCACCTTCTGCTACACCAACCACACTCTACTGGCCGAAGCCTTGGAAAAATGGACGGTTGACCTGCTCCAACGAGTACTTCCACGCCACATGCAGATCATTTTTGAAATCAATCACCGCTTCCTGCAGCAGGTAGAGATTTCCTGCCCGGGTTCCGGGGAAATGATGCGCAAGGTATCGCTCATCGAAGAAGGCCCGCACAAGCAGGTTCGGATGGCCAATCTTTGCGTGGTCGGAAGCGGCAAAGTCAATGGAGTCTCGGCGTTACATTCAGAATTGTTACGCACCGAAACCATGCCGGAACTCGACAAGGTCTATCCCGGCAAGTTCTGCAACGTGACCAATGGCATCACCCATCGTCGCTGGTTGCTGAAGGCGAATCCCAATCTGACGAACTTGATCTCTGATCAGATCGGTACCGACTGGAAAAAGGACCTGTCGTTGTTGAAGGATTTCGAAGACTCCGCCAAAAACAAGGCGGTACAAAAGCGTTTCATGGAAATCAAGCATGAGAACAAGCTAGAGCTATGCAAGACCATAGAGGAAACCACCGGCCATGTGGTCAGTCCGGATTCAATCTTTGACGTCCAGATCAAACGGTTGCATATGTACAAGCGCCAGCTCCTCAAGGTCATGCAGATTGTACATCTGTACAATCAGATCAAGGAAAACCCGAAGATTAAGATACAGCCGCGTACGTTTATCTTTGCCGCGAAAGCGGCACCGGCCTACCTCATCGCGAAATCGGTTATCAAGCTGATCAATACCATGGCCGAAGTCATCAACCATGACGTCGATGTTGCCGGACGCTTAAAGGTCGTATTCCTGCCCGATTACAATGTCTCGCTAGCGGAAAAGATTATTCCGGCGGCCGATATTTCCGAGCAGATTTCCACTGCGGGCCTTGAGGCATCCGGAACCGGAAACATGAAGCTTTCGCTGAACGGCGCGCTGACGGTGGGCACCTGGGATGGCGCCAACATTGAAATTGCCCAGCATGTTGGCGAAGACAATATCTTCATTTTCGGGCATCGTACCGAAGAGTTGGCCGAGATGCGCAGAAAAGGATACAACCCCCGGTCCTACCTGGAAAAATCCGCGGACCTGCAAAAGGTGCTCGCAGCCATTCGCGACAATATCTTCGATCGATCGCAACCCGATCTGTTCAAGGACATCTGCAACGACCTCACAGAGCATGGCGACTTTTACTTCTACCTTGCGGATTACGCGGAATATGTGAAGTGCAACGAGGACGTGGATAAGCTTTACGCAACGCCGTCGAAGTGGGCGGAAAAGGCCATTCTCAACGTGGCCCGCATGGGCTGGTTTTCGTCCGACCGCTCTATTCAGGACTACTGCGACAACATTTGGCATTTGGAACAAACGCCCGTCGATTTGACGGAGTAGATCGCCTGAAATAACCCGAAACAGCAAGTCACGCGCCCTCCACTAAGCAGGGTGCGTTTCTTTTGTTTCTATTGTGCAAATTCCTTCATCCGTTCGGCCAGCGTGGTTGTGCGCTCCTTGGACTCGGCCCGTGTGACGGCGAGATTGAGTGCCTTCTTGGTGCCGAGCAGGATCACGAGCTTTTTCGCCCGGGTAATGGCTGTATAGATAAGGCTGCGTTGCAGCAGTACATAGTGCTGGGTATGCAGTGGGATCAGCACACACGGATATTCACTTCCCTGGCTCTTATGGATGGTGATGGCGTAGGACAGGACCAGCTCATCCAATTCTCGGAAGTCATACACAACCCTGCGACCATCGAAATCGATCACCAGTTCGCATGCTTCGGCATCGATGTTCACGATCTGCCCGATATCGCCATTATAGACCTCTTTATCGTAGTCGTTTTCGGTCTGCATCACCTTGTCGCCCTTGCGGTAAACAATACCGAAGCGTTCCACCTCGTCGTTGTGCGGATTGAGCAGCTGTTGCAGCGTTAAATTCAGGTTACGAGCCCCTAGTTCCCCTTTTTGCATCGGCGTGAGCACCTGGATATCGCTCATCGGATCGAAATGAAATTTCTGTGGAATCGATTTCTTGACCATCTGTCCGATCAGCTTGAGCGCCTTCACCGGATCGTCGGCTTCGACAAAATAGCAGTCGCCGGACTCCCCCTCCACGGGAAATTCCGGCATTTGCCCCCGGTTGATGCGGTGCGCGTTGGTGACAATCCGGCTGGTGGCTGCCTGACGAAACACCTCGTCCAGATGGCCGACAGGAACGGTATCCGAACGAATAATGTCCTGCAGCACCCGCCCGGGTCCGACCGAGGGGAGCTGATCGGCATCGCCGACGATCACAACGGCAGCATGGAGGGGAACGGCATCGATCAATTGTGAAGCCAGCACAACGTCAACCATGCTCGATTCGTCGATGATGAGCACATCGCACTCCAGCGGATTATCTCCTTTGTGAACGAATCCTCCGGTGCCGGGATTGAACTGCAGCAGGCGATGGATTGTTTTGGCTTCCATCCCCGTCGTCTCCGCCATGCGTTTGGCCGCACGGCCGGTTGGGGCGCACAGCGATACGCGCATTTTTTTGGCCTTAAGTACCATCAGCACCGAGTTGACGAGTGTGGTCTTTCCGACGCCGGGACCGCCGGTGATCACCATGACCTTGGCGGTCATGGCGGCTTTCAAGGCGTGACGCTGCGCTTCCGCTAATTCAATGGAGGCTTTTTTCTCCACCCAGGCTAATGCTTTGTCGAAGTCGACAGGCGGGCACGGATGTTTTCCCCGGGACAGTATTTGCAGTTTCCGTGCTAGATTAATTTCTGCGTTGTAGAGCTTCGGTAAATACACAAGATCGCGATCCGACTCATCGGAACGGCGAATCAGGCGCTCATTGTCGATTGAATACGCCAATGCCCGTTCGATGATCGCCAGATCAATATCCAGTAGCTCCGTGGTGCGGGAGAGCAGATCGTTTCGGATGTACGCGCAATGTCCGCTGGCCGTCAGTTCGGCCAGCATAAATTCAAGCCCCGCTCGGGCACGTAAATCGGATTCCCTTGAAATTCCCAGTTTCATGGCAATCTCGTCGGCGATAAGGAAACCGATCCCGCGGATGTCGCGGGCTAGGCAATACGGATCTCGCTGGACAAGTTCGATGGCTTTATCGCCATAGGCTTTGTGAATGCGGAAGGCCCGCATGGTGCTGATGCCATGGCTGAAGAGAAACGACATGATTTGCCGGACGTTTTTCTGTTCGTCCCAGGCTTGCTTGATGCGTTCCTTCCGCAGTCTGCCGATGCCCTCGACCTTCAGCAGCTTTCCGGAGGAGTTTTCAATAACATCGAATACGTCGCGCCCGAAGGTCTTGACCAGCCGGGAGGCGTACTCCTTGCCGATCCCTTTCACCATGCCCGATGCGAGATATTTTTCGATACCTTCGAGCGTGTCCGGCTTGGACATGCGCATCTTGTCGGCCTTGAATTGGCGTCCGTGGCGCGGATCCTCCAGCCACTCGCCGTCGGCCGCCATCCACTCACCGGCGTTGATCGTGGGTGTGATCCCCGTGACAGTGACGAGATCCTTATGGCCGCGCACCTTGACGCGCAGCACGCAAAACCCATTCTCTTCGTTTCTGAAAACGACCCGCTCTATCTGACCGTCCAGTTTATCCATTCGGCCAATCAGAATTTTTTCTCGTACTCGCCACTTCCCAGTTTTCCATATTTGGTGAAACCGGCGCCCTTGGCGCGCTGATCGAGACCGCTCTGAGAGCCCCCCACATTGGGTGTGGAAAACTGTCGCTGAATGGCCGCACCGCAACGCGGGCAACTTTCGAGGGGCTTGGCTTCGATGCCTTCTATATGCTCAAACCCTTCCCGGCAATCGTCGCAGGAGTTTTTTGCATCGGATGCTCTGTATTCACGTATTGGCATAATGCGTCCTTTTGGTGAGTGAACTTATTCCTATCAGTTCCGCAGGAGCTTGGAAAGAGCGGCAGGTAGTCAAATTAACTAGGTGCCGGGCTCCAGTGTGAAAGCAACCGGCATCTTACCGCGGACATCAAATACGCGCTTTATTTTGTCCGGACTTTCGGAACTCTGGCCAATAACTGCGTCAGGATCCGAGGGGTCTAGCGCATAGCAGGGCTTCCCCTCGACATAGACATAGGGCTTGGCATTCATCTTCGGATACTTTTTTGAAAAGGAGATCAGGGTAAATACATGGTGGTCCGTGAAGGCGATCAGTGTTTTTACGCCTACGGATTCCAGCATGGAACAAAGCAGCAGCGCTTGGTCTTCACAGTCCCCTGCGCCGGCGATAAGAGTTGAGACCGGGTCCTTGACGTGTTCAAAGCCATCGTTGGGGTCGGAAACGTAGTAGATATCGTTGCTCACAAAATCGAGCAACGCGATGGTTTTGCGAAGTTCATCATCATCCGTCTTGGCCACCTTCCGCACGGCAAGTGTGTTGA
>CAXMPN010000005.1:28584-28866 GCA_964195195.1 Pontiella sp.
CGATGCGGTTCAGATACGTCACGTAGTGGCCGGAGATGAGCATATTGGCAACGTCTTGTATAGGCTCTATCCGGAAGATCACCTTGCCGCATATCCGCACGGTATCCACAAAACCCAATCGGCCGCTAAGGACCGCCTCCCGGTTTTGAAAGGTGACAAAGAGAAACGTCAGGCCCAGCATGGCGGAGATCACCTGGAGCATGGCTTTCCGGAAAACCAACAGCGCGGCGAGCAATCCGGTATAGGGCACCACCACGGAAAGCATGATATTTGTGATGAGCC
>CAXMPN010000006.1:0-28229 GCA_964195195.1 Pontiella sp.
CGTGGATCATGCCGTCAACGCCCTCTTCCAGCTCAACGAATGCGCCGTAGGAAGTAAAGTTACGGACCTTGCCGGTAACCAGCGATCCGATGGGATACTTGCCGGCCACGATTTCCCACGGATTTTCCTCGGTCTGGCGCATACCGAGCGAGATCTTCTTGTCGTCGGTGCTGACCGCCAGAACGACGGCGTCGACATCGTCGCCTACGTTGAGGACATCAGCGGCGCGCTGGATGCGCTTGGTCCAGGACATTTCGGAAACATGAACGAGGCCTTCAACGCCCTCTTCCAGTTCAACGAACGCACCGTACGGAGCGAGGTTGACCACCTTACCATGCACGCGGGCACCGATCGGGTAGCGGGCTTCGATTTCCTGCCACGGGTTTGCCTGGGTCTGCTTGAGGCCGAGGCTGATGCGTTCCTTTTCAAGATCGATTTCGAGGATCATCACTTCCAGCTCGTCGCCCACCTTCAGCAGTTCGGAAGGATGGTTGATGCGGCCCCAGGTCATGTCGGTGACATGCAACAGGCCATCGATACCATTGAGGTCGACGAAGGCACCGAAGTCGGTGATGTTCTTGACCTGGCCCTTGCGGAGCTCGCCCGTCTGGATTTCCGCCAGGATCTTGCGGCGGGATTCGCGGCGGGACTCTTCGATGAGCTCGCGGCGGGAAACGACGATGTTCTTGCGCTCAAGGTTGATCTTGAGAATACGGAACTGGTAGGTCTTGCCGAGGTGTTCGTCGGGATTCCGGACCGGTATCACGTCGAGCTGCGAGCCTGGCAGGAACGCTTCCACACCGACGTCGACGATAAATCCGCCCTTGACGACATTCCTGATGGTACCTTCGACGAGGCTGCCTTCGGAACATTCGTTGACTACGTAGTCCCATGCGCGCTGCTGTTCTGCACGGCGCTTACTGATGACGATCATTCCGTAATCGTCTTCAAGGTGTTCGAGGAATACTTCGACTTCCTGACCGATCGGATCTTCTTCAAGATCCTTAAATTCATGAACCGGCACGATGCCTTCGGATTTGTATCCAATGTCGATGAGCACGTCGCCATCGAGGACACTGAGGATTTTTCCGCTGACGATGGACCCTTCGGTAAAGTTCTTGAGGGTTTCGTCGTACATTGCTTCCATGGCTGCGTGGTCCACACCCATGTTATTGTTGGTTGTTGATTCCATATTCAAAGCGGGAACACGCGCTCCCTGACCTATTGTTTTAGTTCTTCAATGAAGAAGGCGTCCAGCCACTTGCCGGAGACACACCTCCCCCATAAACGAGCGCGCCATAATAGACGTATCCACCTGTCATGCAAGAGGTAAATAGGTAAAATCCGAGCGCACCTACGGGGCATCAACCCGCTAAAAAAATGCAGATGGAACTTTCAATGCACGGCTCATTCGCTATTCCATGAACTCATTCTTTGGAGATGCAAATGATTTATGTTTTGCAGGTTTTGTTTATTCTGGCGTTGATGGCCATCGGCTTTGTGGCTCGCAAGCGCGGTATGATGAGCGAAGTAGGCACGAGCGAAATGGTACGAGTGCTGATAGCGATCATTTATCCCTGCCTCATCTTTTCGTCGGTCACAAGCCTCAACGTACGGGATCTTGCGGCCAACTGGATCATGCCGGTGATGGCGCTGGCGATTGCCGGAACGGGCCTGTTGCTTGGCCTCATCGCCTTGCGCTGGATGAAGGTCGACGATCCGCAGCGCGCCAGCGCCTTCCTCTTTCAAAACACCATCAATAACTATCTCTTTCTGCCGTTGCCGCTGGTGATGCTGCTCTGGCCGGAACAGGGCGTCGCCCTGCTGGTATTTGCTTCGATGGGCTTCGAACTGACGGTCTGGACGGTCGGCGTGTTCCTGTTCAACCGCTCCAGCAAGCTCTCGGAAGGCATCCGCATGATGTTCGGTCCGCCGCTGGTCGCGCTGCTCTTTTCCATTGGCTGGGTCTGTGTGCGCGACCTCGCGAGCCCGGAACTGCCCGCCTCCGGCTTCCTGGCCGACCTAGTGCATCGCCTACTGGACCTGTTTTACTTCGGGGCGGAAACCGTCGGCAAGGCCACCGTGGCGGTTTCGATGATTGTATCGGGAAGCCGCATCGCAGCACTGGATGTACGCGCCGCATTCGACCGCCATGTCTGGCTGGTTTCGGTCTTACGGTTAGTGGTGACGCCGGTGCTGTTCATCCTCCTGCTCAAGCTGATTCCCATGGATGAAGTGGCTTACGGCATCCTTTGCGTGGTGGCGGTGATGCCTGCGGCGGTAGCCAGTCTGGTGTTCAGCGAACGTTTCGGCGGGGATTCAGACTTTATCGCCACCACCCTGCTGATCACCCATCTCGCTGCGATCGTGACCATTCCGCTGTTGCTGGCGTGGGCGCTTTAAAGCGGCTATTCTTCCAAAACGCCCGCTTCCTGCTGCTCGAGCAGTTTTTGTTTCCACTGCTGAGTCTTCTCCTCCAGTGTGGCTCGGTTGAGGTGGGGCTGGATGCGCGGAACCAGATTGTAGCAGACCTGCTTCCCAACGTACGATTTCACGCGGAAGCTGTCGTAGAAGCGCGGCGGACCGAGCATAACGATGAAAATCATGGCGAACAAGGCCACCAGCGCTCCGCGAATAAAACCGAATATAAAACCGTAGGCATGATCGGTACGATCAGAGATTTGTGTTTTCAGCAACGAGGCGAGCATCTTACTGGACAGGACGAACACGCCAAAGGCCAGTACCGTCAGGCCTATCAGCAACAGCCACATCAGATAAGCTTCTTCAAGGTTGCGGAAAACCCTGGAAAAAAAGTTATAAATCGCCGGATAGGCGAAAAACAGAAGGCCGCCCATGATCAGGGAGGTCAGGACATGCGCCACCTGCCCGGCAAATCCCTTTTGGAAGCCGCCCCACGCAAAAAGCAGGGCCACGCCCAAAAACGCCATATCAACAAAACTAAACCAATCCGGTATCATCGCTGCCTCCATACTTCATAGCTGAAATAATCTACGGGTATAAAAGCAGTTTTAAAGCCACTTACCGATCTATTTTTTCGGTTCCGGCGGCCTCTTCGATATATAAAGCCTAACTGATGCTTTTTAATGAAAAACCACAATATGTTGTGTCTGACCCTTGACACATACACATTGGATTGGATATTTTTCATCCTCATAAAGGATCGGAGATCCCGGTTGCCTGCGTAAAACGTTGACTAACAAGGGGGAAATCATGACGAGAGGAAAAGCCCAACTCAATGCCGCGTTCGACGGCTTTCAAAAACGTTCAGGGCTTGTTGTATCGTTCAGCTGGCAGAAAATCGAGCTGGCCATTGACCGGGCGATCGAAGAAGTCGCCCGCAAGCACCAAATCGCCAAGAACGAGGGAATGGCCTCTAAGGTGACCGACCAGGTGCTCAAACAGCTCGACAACCCGCAGAGCGAGTTCTATGTCCACCCTGATGACAACAAGAAGCGCATTCCCAAGATCGAGGACGTGCAGGATTTGGTTGAAATCGTACTGGCCGAACAGGGCGAAACCCTCGTAGTGGCAGCCTATAAGCGCTACCGCAAACAGCGCGAAATCGCCCGCCGTAACATCCGCGTCCGCGGCGGCAACGCAAAATGCCATGTCGATGTAACAGACGCCAGTCTCCTGCTCGTCGAATCCTCCTCCACCAATATAAATCTCCCCTGGGACCGTAAGCGCATCGTCACACAGATCCTGCAAAAGACCGACCTCTCCGTCGAACTGGCCATCAACATAGCCAAGTCCGTCGAAAACCGCATCATCGCCAGCAACCTTTCCGTCATCAACACCACCCTCATCCGAGAACTCGTCAATAACGAGCTGATGGAGCGTGGCTATTCCCAGCAACTTCGCGACCTTTCCCTCTATCGTGTTTCCAAGGACTATCTCGACAATCTGATGTTCCCCCGGTCGACCGAAAACTCGACCCCCGTGAACAATAATCCCGAAGCCGTAAACCTCGGCGTCGCCGAACTGGTGCTGAAGCAATGGGCGCTCGAAACCATCTTCAGTCCGGAAGTCAAGCGTGCGCACGACACCGGAGCGCTCCACCTGCACGACCTCGGCTACCCGACCCGCGTCTACTGCTCTTCGCATTCGATTGAATACGTCAAGAAGTACGGTTTAACCGGCCTAAGCAACCTCAACACCACGTCGAGCCCGGCCCGTTCCGCATCGGTGCTGACCGGACACCTCAACACCTTCCTCGCTTCGATGCAGGCCAACTATGCCGGAGCGCTCGGCATTGCCTACATCAATGTTCTCTATGCGCCGCTCCTGGTTGGCATGAATGCAGGCGAACTCCACCAGGTGGCGCAGGAACTCATCTTCAACGGATCACAGAACGCCTTTTCGCGCGGCGGGCAGACGCTGGTCCTCGACTTCAACATCCACACCGGCGTGCCGAGCTACCTCAAGACCGTGCCCGCCATCGGCCCGGGAGGACACTACCAACTGCGCCTCAAGGATGGCTCGACCGTCGAGCTCGCTGAAGAGCTGCGGATAGATGCCGACGCCGACGGTTACCAACTGATGGATCTTTACTATGACGATCCGGCGTTGGGGCGCCGCCTTGTCCTGCGCGAACTGGCCGATGAACAGGACGGCACCATCTACGATCCCGAGGTCCTCGCTATGCTCGAGGAAAACGGAGAAGCGCTCGTCACCTATGGCGACTACACGAAGGAGACACAGGATTTCTGCCGTGCCCTGCTGAAGGTCTTTGGCGAAGGCGATGCCCATGGCCGCATCTTCGACTTCCCGAAATGCGACTTCCACGTCTCCGACGAAACCTACGAGGATCCAGCCCAGTTCGCCATCTTCCAGGAAGCCTGCGAACTCGCCAGCCGGAACGGATCAACCTACTTTATTTTTGACCGCGATGAAGTCACCCTGTCGGCCTGCTGCCGTCTGCGGACCACCCGCAGCGACAGCCGGATGCTCAAGCACCCGGAAAGCATGCGCTTCTGCGGCTTCCAGAACGTGACGATCAACATTCCGCAGGCCTCCTACCGCGCCGCGCGCATCGGCGGCGACATCGTAAAGAACTTCTTCGAGGAACTCGATCGCACCATGGAACTCGCGGTCGACGCACACCTGCAAAAGAAAGCCAAAACCGCCGAAATGCTCAGCGGCCCCGGCCATCCGCTCTGGCAGATCGGCAAACCGGCCAACGATGGCAAACCCTATGTCGACCTTGAAAACTGCACCTACATCCTCGGCCTCATCGGTGTGAACGATGCCGTCAAGTTCCTCATCGGCCAGGAACTGCACGACAGCAGACAGGCACAACGCTTTGGCCTCGAGATCGTTGCGCACATGTATGCCAAATCCAAGAAACTGGCTAAAAAGTACGCTCTTAAGTTCACCCTCGAGGAATCGCCTGCCGAGTCCGCCGTCCGCCGCCTGGCCAAGTCCGATATGATCTACTTTGCCGAAGAGTCGAAGGACACCGTCAAAGGACCGGCCGGCGCCGAATACTACACCAACTCGATCCACCTCGCCGCCGAAGCGGATGTATCACTGGTCGACCGCATCGTCGCGCAGTCGAAATACCATAGTATGATCGAGTCCGGCGCGATTACCCACTGTTGCATCGGCGAAGAACGGCCGGATGCCGACTCCATCGCACACCTGATGACCGAAGTGTTCTACCGCACTCAGTCCGCACAGGTCTGCGTGTCACCGGAATTCACTTTTTGTAGCCACTGCCGTCACCAGACCCGCGGCCTGTTCACGGCCTGCCCGGAGTGCGGTTCCACCGAAGTGGTTGGCGAAACGCGCGGAGTCGGCTACTTCAGCAAAGTGCAGAATTGGAACCCGTCCAGGCGGTATGGCGAACTGCTTGCCCGTCACGCCGGCAAGCACCACATCACCACCGCCGAAGACGAAGCGGCTGATCCAGGACGCGTAACCGCGGAAAATGCATAGGGAGTAATGCTATGGCTGCAAAATACCAGATCAGAGTGTTCGGGAAACAGGGCTGCGACAAGAGCCACACGCTCAACCAGCGACTCGACAAGCTCCTTACGAAAGAAGGGTTCGACGCCTTTGAGAAGCTGTATTGCGACGTTGAAACCATCGAAGGTATCGTGGCTTTCGCTGAAGCCGAGTGCATCCATCCGTCGCGCATTCCTGCACTGCTTGTTACAGAGTGGAACGAGGAAGCAGGCGATTTCGACCCGGTATCCGTCAAGGAATCCGGCGCGACCGATGCGTCCGGCATGACAGCCAGACTCTACCAGTATCTCGGGTTACAAACCGACTATTCCGATATCGGCAAAGGCGTCATCTCGCCAAAGATGATCCAGACCCTCCTTGACGAAGTGTCGGAATAATCATTTCTCCCCCGGCTCGTCAGGCGCGTGCTTCTTCCTCCCCCCAGCGCCTGACGGGCCACTTTAACCCATGACGGCCCGACTTTACGAGCTCAAGGAACGCTTGACCGAGTGCGCCGATGAAAATCGGTTATGCGGCGCATCGTCACTTCGCAGAAACATAGAGCTTAATCGACTTTGATTCTGCTAGACCGGGCGGAGGCTCGGTACGGATTCGTATAACGGCGCGGGCATTGATGACACCGGGCTTCCGAAGTACAACGACTTCGTACTCAAACCCTTCCCGAATGGTTTTAAGCTCGGCGGGCAACAACTCGTTGGATGATGCGATTGAAAGCAGTTTGACTGGAATGGCATTGGGATTGCGCAGCGTGACACTTTTTTCCGGCGAGTCGTCCCCCTTCTGCCAGTTGACGAGTGGTGACGTACAGGTGAACGCGCGCGGGACATCGGCCGATACCGTCAATTTTGTTTTTTGTCCGGCGAGGGTATGGGCGAATACCGTCTTGTGTTGATTCCCGTATCGGTTTTTCAGATTGAGCATGATAACCACCTGCCCTTTTTCACCGGGCGCGTAGCTCGGCTTGAGCGGTTTGGCGACCAGGCAGCCGCAGGTGATCTCGATGTTGGAAAACGATACGGGTTCATCGCCGGCATTGGTGAACTCGAAAACCGCATCGGCGGATATCTGACTGGGATGGATATCGAGGGTTACCTCTGTTTGTTTCCACTCAATCCGCGCGCCCGCCGGGACGGCTATCATTAACAGGTACAGGAAAAGTTTATTCATGCCGCCCCCTCCAGATTTTGCACATGGAATTCCACGAAACCGCCGTTATCGGTAAAATATTCCCCCGTGAAGTAGACGGGATCCGTCCTGTGCGCCATGAGGCTATTCAGCAGGAAGTCTGTGTCTTGAAGATTGCTCATGCGCTACTCCACTAAACCGAAACTATTGTTAGGCCAGCCCCCCAGAATGCATCAACGCAAAAGCGAACGAATCAACTCCCTATCCCCGGCAAATCTGCTAGGTTTTCCTGCATGGAAGACCGCATCAATCAACTTGAAGCCCTAGCGGCATTGCAGGATGATACCATCGCCGAACTCAACGCGGAGCTTTTTCGCCAGCAACAGGACCTGGTCAGTCAGCAGCGCCGCATTGAAGCGATGGAGAAGAAGATGGAGCAACTTGCGCCGCCGGGTGAAATTGCCGGGAACGAAAGGCCTCCACACTGGTAGATTGCTGTGGTTCAGGCTAGCACCTGACCGGCCATCGGCTTAAAGCGATGCCTCAAACTCAGGAAAAAATATGCAAAACAAGCAAACGAAAATCATCTGTACCATTGCCGGCAACCGATGCGAACCGGAGTTCATACGGCAGCTCTTCGACAGCGGCATGAATATTGCCCGTCTGAACACGGCGCACATCAGCACGGACGAGGCCGAGATCATCGTCGCCAACCTCCGGTTTGTATCGGAACACATCGGTATCCTCATCGACACCAAGGGCCCCGAAGTCCGCTCATGTGAAATCGACGAGCCGGTGACGGTGGAAACCGGCAGTGTGGTCCACATTTCCGACACGCATGTTCCCGAAAACGGCTTCAAGGTGACCTACGAGAATTTCGTCAAAGAGGTGCCTGTCGGAAGTTCCATACTGATCGACGACGGTGAAATTCAGCTTTCCGTCACCGGCAAGACCACAACCGAGCTCGTCTGCACCGCCGGGAATGATGGGGCCATCAAGAACCGCAAGAGCGTCAATGTCCCATGCATCCAGCTGAACATGCCTGCACTCACCGAAAAGGATACCGAATTCATTGACTGGGCCACGCGCAACGATATCGAATTCGTGGCACAGTCGACAGATCAAACTCAAATTGCATCAACGAGAAAACGCCGATCGTAATGAGAACGTCGTGCGTCAGGGCAACCACAGCTCCAATCGCAAACTGCCACTCGAACCGGAACCACACGTAGCCGATGATCGCCAAAATCGAAAACAGCGACGGCGTCGACAACCTCGAATCGATCCTCGACGTGGCCCACGGCATCATGGTGGCGCGCGGCGATCTCGGCATTGAGATTCCCGCAGAAGAGGTGCCGATCATTCAGAAGCACATCATCAAAACCTGCATCCGCCGCGTCAAGCCGGTGATTACCGCCACGCAGATGCTCCATTCCATGATCGACAACCCGCGCGCCACCCGCGCCGAGGTTTCCGATGTCGCCAACGCCATCTATGACGGCACCGATGCCGTCATGCTCAGCGGCGAAACCGCCTACGGGAAATATCCAGTCGAAGCCGTACAGACCATGGCCGACATTGCCCGCCGTGTCGAAGCGCAGAAGATTCCACTCAGCTACAATCTGCCCGTCGTCCCGCAAGCGGAGGAACTGATGCCGCGGAACCACCTCTCCAAGTCCGCCGTTGCCATGGCGGCCATGCTGCCGGCCAAGGCGATCATCACCAGCACCAAGTCCGGCGATACCGCGCAAGTCTGCGCCTCCTACCGCGGAAAAACACCGATCATCGCCCTTTCAGCCAGCATGCGTATCGTGCGCGAACTATCGCTGAGCTACGGGGTGTATGCCGAGCGCATCGACATACCGCCAACCACCGATGAATTGGTTCAAAACGCGCTGAAAAAACTACTGGCAGAAGGACACTTTGATAAGGATGACCTAATCGTCTTCATCGGCGGGGGCCAGATCTACTCCGCCCATACCAACTTCCTGCACGTCGACACCCCCGCCACCCTGCTCAAAAACGCGCAGGCCTAGCCCGCGCTCGCGCCGGGTGAGATACCCGGCCTACAAAATATGTAGGTCCGGTCCCCCATGAGGGCATTGCCCCAACGGGACTCACGCCCGACCGGGCGTTGGCGCGAAAAAGGCGAACCATCCGGCTCGCCTCTGCTGAAAATAAGATTCAATGTCGCCCGGAAAAACCGTTTAGCTTTGGTCAGTTCATTGTAATAACGGCGGAAGTGTAACCTTCTTTATGACATCAGATGATGTCCAGAGTTTAGCCGACTCTATATCAAATGTACAGTTGCCCTACTAAATCCTCCGAATACAGAACTCGTTCTTTTTCCATAAAAAGTATCTTATAGAATAGACAATGTAACGGGCTCTGCTTACTCTCGAATTTCGACCGTGTGCTACATTAAGTTTAGGCCTGCAATGTTGTTAAAGTACAAACAGACAAGGAGATCCTCATGAAACATTATGTTAAAAATACGATTCTGGTTGCGTCCCTGCTACTGCTAGCCAGCTGCTCGACCCCCACTTGGGAAGGTATGTCCGAAGGAGAAATCTCCGCATGGAAAGATCTCGGCTTTGATGCTGCCGTGGCACAGGAATGGGAGAAGGATGGATTCACTCCTGAAATGGCGAGCGGCTGGGTTAAGGCCAAATTTAGCAGAGAAGACGCCAAAGACTGGTCGGAAGAAAAATTTACGGCGGAACAAGCCGTCTCCTGGAAGCAGGCCGACTTCACTCTTAAATCTGCTGTCGATGCACGAACTAAAGGCTTAGCACCCGTTCAGTCGGCTAAGGCAGTTGAGGCGACCGAAGCACCCGAAACCGCCGAGGCAGCAGAGCCGGTTGAGGCAGTTAAAGAGAACTAGCCCATCGCGTGCTAAAAAAAGGCAGTCCGCAATGGGCCGCCTTTTTACGCGGATTCTGGAAGATGTGGTTAATCCAGATATGAACAGCAGTAATCCGCCAGCTCATTGACCACCAGGTCAAACTTGGAGTTGGCCGGAACCTCGAACGATTCGCCTGCCTTGAAGGTCGTCCAGTGTGTCGATCCCGGCAGCCGGACATCCATCTCGCCGCCGAGCATCTCCATCACTTCCGCCGCGGCCGTGTCGAATGTGTATTCACCCGCCAGCATAATACCCAGCGTCTTCTTCGTTCCATCCGCAAACTGCACCGTCCGACTCGTCACCTTGCCACCGAAATAGACATTCGCCTCGCGCACTACCGTCACATCGTTAAATTCCGACATAGTCTGCTCCTTGGTTGAAACACAGCTGCGGGAGCATTCCCGATGGATAATACGCCGTCAAGTTTTCCAAACCATTAGCCCGCATATTCCCGCAATAAGTCGTCAGCGAGTACGGGCACGCTGAGTTGCTTCGGTATCGGTCAGATCAGTCCCTTTCGCATCACGAAGGCATGTGCGCCGTCATCATAGTAGCCTGGCAGCGCCGCCGTATCGGCAAAGCCAAGGGTTTCGTAAAGCCGGATGGCAGGCATATTATCCATGCGTACTTCGAGCCGCATGCGGTTGCAGCCCCGCATCCGCGCTTCGCGCTCCGCCTTGGCCATCAATCGCCGCCCTACCCCCAAACCGCGCACCGCAGCCGACACCGCCAGCGAATGGATCCGTGCCGAGCGGGAATTGCTCTTGAACAGAATCACCATGCTGCCAACCAGTTCGCCACGATGATAGGCGCCCAAACAATAGGCACTCGGGGACTGCAACAAATGTCTTAGATTACGACGTTTGCTCCGGTCGCTCGTGAAACAGGATGCCTCCAGCGCAAGCAGGTCATTGATCCGATTCAACCCGACTCGGCGGCATATCACATCCGAACGCATAATAAGGCCCATGATTCTCCGTGTGTGGAACTCCAGCCGCTATATATCTCCAACCCAAAGGCCTGGATAGACAATTCTATTGAAATGTAGGGACACAAGAAACGGCCCGCTTCCGGGCCGTCTTCTGTTTTGCCTGGCGTGCTTCGAATTATGCTTCTTTGATGAAGTTGCGCAGTACGTAGTTGAGCACGCCGCCGTTTTTGAGGTATTCAATTTCGAGCGGGGTGTCGACGCGGGCCTTAACCTGGAAACTCTTGTCGCCGGCGGTGACGTCGAGGATCTTGCCGGGCGCAAAGTCGGACGCGATTCCGGTTATGGTGAAGTTTTCCTGACCGGTCAGGCCGAGGGTTGCAGCGGTTTCGCCGTTGATATATTCGCACGGCACCACACCCATGCCAACGAGGTTGGAGCGGTGAATGCGCTCGAAACTTTCGGCAATGACCGCCTTGACGCCCTGGAGCTTGGTGCCCTTGGCTGCCCAATCGCGGGAAGAACCGGCACCGTACATCTGGCCGGCGAGGATCACGAGATTCTTGCCTTCTTCGATGTATTTCATGGCGGCCGTATAGATCGGAAGCACTTCACCGTCCTTCATGGTGAATCCGCCGGCACGATCAACCAGTTTATTCTGGATGCGAATGTTGCCGAACGTGCCGCGCATCATCACTTCGTGGTTGCCGCGGCGGGAGCCAAAGCTGTTGAAGTCCTTCTGCTCGATACCGCGTTCGGTCAGGTATTCCGTGGCCGGGTTTTCTGCGGGAATCACGCCGGCCGGGGAAATATGGTCGGTGGTGATGAAATCGCCGAAGTAGCCCAGAACGGCCGCATCGGAAATATCGGCCAGCTCGCCCGCAGGCTGCTCGCATCCTTCGAAGAAGCTCGGTTCGCGAATGTAGGTCGAATCATCTTCCCATTCGAAGGTTTCGCCGGTTGCGACTTCCAGGGCATTCCACTGTTCATTCGCGGTGAATATATCGGCATACACGTCTTTGTAGTATTTTGAGTTTGCGGCGATGGCCAGTGCTGCATCCAGTTCTTCCGGCGTGTACCAGATATCCTTCAGATATACGTCGTTACCGTCCTTGTCCTGACCGATGGGATCGGTTTCCATATTGATGTCCACCGTTCCGGCCAAACCGTAGGCGACCACCAGCGGCGGAGAGGCCAGGTAGTTGGCCCACACATCCGGGCTGATCCGGCCCTCGAAGTTGCGATTACCCGACAGAACCGAGGTCGCCACAAGGTCGCCCTCGTGGATCGCATTGGAAATTTCCAGCTGCAGCGGGCCGGAGTTGCCAATGCAGGTGGTGCAGCCATACCCGACAAGGTTGAAGCCCAGCGCGTCAAGGTCTTCCTGAAGGTCCGCCGCCTCCAAATAGGCCGAGACAACCTGCGAGCCGGGGGCCAGCGAGGTTTTAACATAGGCAGGAACCTTGAGCCCTTTTTCAACCGCCTTCTTGGCGATGATCCCTGCACCCATTACGAGTCCGGGATTGGAGGTGTTGGTGCAGCTGGTGATCGATGCGATTACGACTGCGCCATCCTTCAACGTTCCAAAGCCTGGAACTTCAATTTCGTTTGCACTCGGGCTGAAATCGTCGTTGAACCCTTGCTTGAGTTCGCCGATGGCCAAACGCTGCTGCGGCTTGTTCGGGCCGGCAACGCAGGCGGCAACGGAGTGGAGATCAAGTTCGAGGGTGGCGGTATAGTCGGCTTCGCCGTCGAATCCCCAGAGGCCCTGTTCCTTGCAGTAGGCTTCAACCAGCTCGCACTGTTCTTCGGTACGTCCGG
The DNA here is from genome assembly GCA_964195195.1 of Pontiella sp. Lineage (GTDB taxonomy): Bacteria > Verrucomicrobiota > Kiritimatiellia > Kiritimatiellales > Pontiellaceae > Pontiella. The sequence goes on from CAXMPN010000006.1 coordinate 12,768, forward strand.
TTTCGCGGAGATAATCGATCGTCTTTTCGTCGATCGCAAAGAAGCCCATGGTTGCACCATATTCGGGAGCCATATTGGCAACCGGACAACGGTCGGCCAGTGAAAGGTTGGATGCGCCTTCGCCGTAGAACTCAACGAACTTACCGACCACACCGTGTTCACGGAGCATTTTGGTGACGGTCAACGCCAGGTCGGTGGCCGTAACGCCGGTATTCAACTCGCCGGTCATCTTGAAGCCAACCACTTCCGGCGTCAGGATCGGAATCGGCTGGCCGAGCATGGCTGCTTCGGCTTCGATGCCGCCCACGCCCCAGCCCAGTACGCCCATGCAGTTGATGGTGGTGGTATGGGAGTCGGTTCCGACGAGGGTGTCGGGATAGGCCACGCCGTTATCGTCGAGCATGACGCAACCGGCGAGGTATTCCATGTTGATCTGGTGGCAGATGCCAAGGCCGGGAGGCAGTACGCGCAGTTTTTCGAAGGCCTGCTGTCCCCACTTGAGGAACTTGTAGCGCTCTTCGTTGCGTTCAAATTCGCGGTCGACGTTGATCTTGAACGATGCGGCATGGCCGGAATCGTCGAGCTGAACGGAGTGGTCGATTACGAGATCGACGGGGATCAGCGGTTCAATCTGGCCGGCATCCTTGCCCGCTTTCTGCATGGCGGAACGGAGTGCGGCGAGGTCGACCACGCAAGGAACCCCGGTGAAGTCCTGCAACAGCACGCGGGCCGGCATGTAGGGAAGTTCTTCCTTCTCAACGGTCGGCGTCCATTGGGTCAGCGCTTCCACCTGTTCGGGCGTATAGGCCGGGTGGCCCTGCATGCGGACCAGCGATTCGATCAGGATTTTAACCGATTTCGGGATTTTCGACAGGTTGCCGATCCCCTGCTCTTCCAGGGCCTTAAGGCTGAAATACCCAACCTTTTTACCGGTCGAGAGCGTCAGTTCCTTTTTCGAAAAATCAAATGTGCTCATAATACGATCATCCTTCTGTTGATTGAGAAATGTGGGGAAAACTAGTATTTGGGGCGCGGGGTGTCAATGGAGATGAAGCCCCGGGATCTGCGGTCTACTCGAAGTCCTCGTCCCTCGTGCAGCAGTAGTCGATCACACCGGATATATTCTCGATGGAAATGCCTCGCCAGTAGATCTGCCATTTGCCGGACCGGTGGTGGCCGTCGGCCTGCTGGTGGTACCAGGAGTTGAAAGGATTCGCCACGCTCGAGCGCCAGAACAGGGCTTCATGCTGACCGCAGACTTCACGCCACAGCTCCATCGCCAAGCCTTCACCGCGCGCTTCGCGGCCGACGGCAAACTTGGAGAGATAGAGACCAGCGGGATGATTTTCGAGAAGCACCGCCCCTCGATACGCCTGTTCGATGTAGGCGGAAGCAACGTTGTCCAGAAACGACGCACCCTTCAGCTTCCTGCCAAAGCTGGCCTCGAGCAGGCCGATCAGGCGGGCATGAACTATACGCTCAACATCCAGGAAATACAGGATTTCACTCCCCTTGCGGAATAGCGTTCCGGCCCCTTTTACCGTGAAAATTTCCTGTAGCAGATTGATCGGCGAAGTGATGGACAGGTGGATGCCAGGCCGTTCTACAAGCAGTTTCCTGCCCAGACCCAGGAAATCTAACTCCGGATTTTCGAGCGGCTGGAAGTTTTCCTTGTGGGTATAGACATAGGGCAGCAGCTCGCCGGAAGTACTTTTCAACCCGCCCGCTGCCCGGACGAAATGCACGCGATGGGCCACATCGGGCAGCAACTGGAGCAACGCGGCTTCCAAATCCATTTGACCGGATACCAGCACCGGCACCTTGCCGTTGTCTTTGGCCTGCTGGATAAATACCTTCGCATCCCCGGTCCCGAGGGAATGGAACTCGAAAATCGATTCAACAGACAGCGCTTCGCGCATTTTATCGGCTTCATCGCCGCAGAGCAGAATCGCCGGAACCAGCTCGAGTCGGAGCAGAAAATGGAGATCGAACGCCAGGACTTCGGCCCCGGCCTCAATACTGCTCAGGTCCGGGCACAGCAAAGCAAAGCAGGCCGAATGCTCCGACTGGAACTTGTTCAGGTAGAACTCGTACTCGTCCCGCCGCCCGATGCTGTCGAGAAACAGCCGTATGGTTTTGCTTAGCGTAATCATTTCGAGATCCACAGATTACACAGATGTGCCCGGTTTATACATTAAAGAAATCGGTGAAAATCCGTGCAATCGGTGGAGGAATTACAACGCCCGCTTGGTTTCCTTAACGAGGCGTTTGAGCTTGCCGCCGATGGCGACCTTCTTGACGTGCGACATGCGGTCGACCAGCAGGATGCCTTCGAGATGATCCAGCTCATGCTGGATGGCGCGGGAAAGCAGCCCCTTGGCGTGGACCTTCTGGATATGACCGTCGAGATCCATGTATTCCGCATCGACCTCGTACCACCGCTCCACGTTGGCAAAGATATCCGGGAAGCTCAGGCACCCCTCGGGGCCCACCTGCACATCTTCCGTATGCCCGGTAATCGTCGGATTAATCAGCACCATCGGCATGGCGATATCCGGGTTTTCGCGCTGGCCTTCGTCGTCCGCATCACTGTCCGGCGGGATATCGATCACAAACATGCGCTCGGTCCGGCCGACCTGCTCCGCCGCCAGACCAACGCCGCGCTCGTCGTGCATCGTTTCTATCATTTCCTTCGCCAGCTCGTGGATTCCGCCGGTGATTTCAGCGACTTCCACGGCCTTCTTGCGGAGGATGGGGTTTCCGTATGTGCAAATAGGTAAACTCATAAGGCAAGGTTTTCGTTAAGAATGCATCTGTTGTCAATTTAATTTAACCGGCGGGCGATGCATCCCGTCTTCCATGATGATGCCGGGAATCAACTCATTCGGCATGACGTCCCAAGTCCGCTGGAACGGCTGCCAGCGCGGTATTCATCCTGATGATCCCGGTTTCCTGAAAAAATTCAGGTTTGTAAAATAACCGTTAAAATTACACTCTCATGTGTTTCCCTGCCAAGGCAGGCAAGGCACATACAGGATGAACTCATGACGCATAAAAGCAAAAACAGTGGCGGTCAGCTAAACCTCCTGGTTCCCACCGAAGAAGTGGAAAACGTATGCGAATGGGTGCGCGAAGCCCTGCATAAGGAACCGATCGAATTGTCGCAGCCGCTCGCCGAGGAGTCGCAGATAGAAATCTATTTCGATTCGCTGCTGGAAGCGGAAATTGCAAAGAAGGCGCTGCCGCAGGAGCTGAATATTCAATTTGCCGAGGCCCGGGAATATCTAGAACAGGACTGGACCACCTTCTGGCAGCACCATTTCAAAATCACCGAACTCGGACAAAACCTGCGTATTGTTCCGGAGTGGGAAGAAGTGCCCGACGATGGCCGAATCAACATCATTATCAATCCCGGCCTCAGCTTCGGCACCGGCGGACACTTTACCACCAGGTTCTGCCTCGAAGCGTTGGAGGAGGCGATCCGGGCCCTCCACCCTGAAACCATGATCGATGCCGGGACCGGTAGCGGCATCCTTTCCATCGCCGCCATCCAGCTCGGCATCCCCAACGTGATTGCCTTCGATTACGACCCGGTCTGCGTCGACCAATGCAACACCAACGCCGCGCGCAACGGCGTGGATGGCAAGATCCACTTTTTCCAATCCGATGTGCTGGAGCCGGGCTGGAACGCCAAGCCGGCCGATATCGTTTGCGCCAATATCCTGACGTCGGTGCTCCTCGAAGCCGCACCGCTGATCAAGCGCGCCACGAAAAAGCGCATGCTGCTCAGCGGCATCCGGGAAATCGAAGCCGATGCTGTCGCCGAAACCTTCATCCAACTCGGTTGCCGCGAGGTCTCGCGCGATGGCGATGGCCAGTGGTGCGGCCTGGTGATCGACGTATAGAAATCACCACACCATTGAGTAGCAATTGCGGAAGATCACGAAAATTTCACGCCAAGTATAAATTACTTCGTGCTCTTCCGGCCTTCTTGGTTCAAATTGATTCACTGATGAAAAAGAAAAAACAGAAGAGTCTTGGTCTCATTGGCATCGTTGACGTGATAACCGTCGGGCTGGCGATCGCGACCTTGTTTGGATTTCTTGGACGGCTCCATTGGTTCCTGGATTTGTTTTCCCATTTCCGGGTGCAGTATATGCAGCTTTGCCTCGTGCCGTTTTTTATAGTGCTTTGGAAACACCGGAACAAGCGGGCGGCGGCGTTGGTGTTGCTGGTGTGCCTCAACTATTCCTTGGTCCTCCCGCTCTATATCGGTAAGCCCGCTCCGGCAACGGAGAAACCATTTCGCGCCATGCTGATTAATATCAACGCCGGCAACGGCCATACGGAAAAGGTGCTGGGGTCGATCAGGCAGGCCGATCCGGATATTCTGTTGCTCGCAGAGGTGACGCCGAAATGGGCGCGCGAGCTGGAGGTTCTGAACGCAACCTATCCCTATCGCGTTGCCCAACCCCAGGACGGTTGCTTCGGAATCATGTTGCTGAGTAAATATCCGCTTGAACATGGCAAGGTGGTGCAGATCGGCCAGGCCGGCGTGCCTTCAATCGTAGCGGAGGCGTTTTTACCGCAAGGGGTGGTTGCCATCATCGGAACCCATCCCCTGCCGCCCGTCGGCGCACAAGGTTCTCTGCAACGGAACATCCAGCTTGCCGCGCTTCCCCGACTGGTTCATCAGCAGAAACATCCCGTACTACTGATCGGCGACCTCAACACTTCGCCGTGGTCGTCCCACTTTACGAAGCTACTGACCGCATCCGGCCTGAAAAACAGCATGAAGGGGTTCGGCCACCAGCCGAGCTGGCCAGTCAACCACTTCTTCCTGCGCATTCCGCTTGATCACGTGCTCCATTCCCCGGAAATCATGATCCACAACCGCGCAGTCATACAGGATGTGGGTTCTGACCATTTCCCGGTCATCGTGGAATTTTCGCTGAAATAAATCAGCGCAACGACTGGAGGGACGTCCGTGGGCAACGAGGACGCTGCCCCTCCAACATTTCCTTCGCGCCCTTTTCGTTTGTGCGCTCAGTTTCTCCACTAAAAGAAACCGCCGTCCTGCTGAAGCAGGTCGTCGGGGATTTCTTCGAGGAAACGCGAGGGATCCAGGAAGATCATGCCGCCGTCGCGCTGACGGCGCACCATCGGCGAACAGATGAAGAGTTCATCTTCCGCGCGGGTGACGGCTACATAAAATAAGCGCCGCTCCTCCGCATCGCCGGCTTCTTCTATCGCTTTTTTGCTGGGGAACATATCCTCGCACATGAAGAGCACGAACACGGCTTTCCATTCCAGTCCCTTCGCCTGGTGCACCGTGCTCAAACGGAGCGAGTCGTCCGCTGCTTCATCGGAAGGAGCACTGCCCCCTTCGGCATCGAGATTGGTGAGCAGCGCGATTTCGGAGAGGAATGACTCGGTGGAGTCAAACTTGACCGTGAAGTCGATGAGTCCATCCAGGTCCTCTAGCCGGAATTTATGGTTGTCGAAGTTTTCAACCATGTACTCTTTGTAGAAGGCCTTGTTGAATCGATGAATGATTTCGCCGGGATCGTCCTGCAGGTTTTCATCGCGGTAGGCCAGAAAGATGGGTTTGACCTTTTCCCACTCGTCGCGAGCCGCGGCCGGCAGGGAGGCGATGAGTTCATCATGGATTTCCGGACGCTGGAGATTGATGCGCCCACCGAGCTTCCGGAAAATCTTGAGCGAGGTCTTTTTTCCAACCTTTGGAAACATTTCCACCAGGCGGGTGAAGGCCAGTTCGTCGGATGGGTTTACGAGCAGTTTTAATACGGTGCAAACATCTTTAACGTGCGCCTGCTCAAAGAAGCGGACACCGGACGTAACGATATAGGCCATTTGCGCGCGCGCCAGTTCCATTTGCAGCTCCATGGCGTGGAAGTGGGAACGGTAGAGCACGCAGATTTCGGAATACGGAATGCCCCGCCGATGGAGCTCCTGCGCCCGCTCGATCACATAGCGCGCCTGGACCGATCCGTCACGTACCTTGACCAGATGGGGCGGCGTGTTACTTTCCCGGACCGACTGAAGCTCCTTCTGAAACTGCTCGGGGTTGCCGGCAATAACCTCGTTGGCCACCTCAAGGATTTCCGGCGTGCTGCGGTAGTTGATCTGGAGCTTGAAGGTCTGTGCTCCGGGATAGGCGCGGTCGAAATCGAGAAAATTGCGGAAGTCCGCGCCGCGCCATGAATAGATGCTCTGGAAGTCATCGCCCACCACCATGAGGTTGCCGTGGGCCTTGACGAGCATGTTCACCAACTCGGCCTGAATGGCGTTGGTATCCTGATATTCGTCCACGAGCACATATTTAAACTCTTCCTGATAGAACGTACGAATCCTCTCGTGCTCGGCGAGCAGCTGGTGCGCATAGATCAGCAGGTCATCGAAATCCATGGAGTTGGAATCTTTCTTCCGTTGCTGGTATTTCGTATGCACCTTGAGGACCTCATCGGCATCAACCTCGGTAAATTCAAACCGGTCGTCGGCCGCAGCTGACAGATCACCCATCCGTCCACTCACCACGCCGAACAGGCTCAGTAGCACGTCCGGTTTCGGGAAGTGCTTTTTATCGACACCAACTTCTTCGGAACAGGCGCGAACGAGTTTTTTGGCATCGTCCGCATCGAGGATCGTGAAGTCCTTGCCAAAGCCAAGGACATCGGCGTGCGAACGCAGGAGGCGGTTGGCGAAGGAGTGGAAGGTGCCGCTGTAGCCGCTATTGAAGCGCCGCTGGACCAAGGTTTCGGCGCGGGTCAGCATTTCCTTGGCCGCCTTGTTGGTGAAGGTCAGCAGTAGAACCTCCCACGGCTGGACGTTTTTCTCCGTTACCAAATAGGCCAGGCGGTAAATCAAGGTGCGCGTCTTTCCCGTTCCGGCGGCGGCCACCACCAGCGCAGGGCCGTCGGGCGCGGTGACGGCGGCAAGCTGCTCTTCGTTGAGTTCATCGTGGAAATTCATGCGCGGGAGCTTAGAGCAACGTAGACGGAGCTTCCAGCTTCGTTTGGGAAGAACAACGTGCGTTGCCGAATCAAACGGAGCTGGAAGCTCCGTCTACATTGTTGTGAATTCACTTCTCGTCGTCGCAGAACTTGCGCAGGGTGATGTTATCAAGCGACTCGTCGAGGCTGATGTTGGCGGTAGCGAGGACCTGTTCAGTAATCTCGACCTTTACCAGCCCGAGATCATCCGGGGCCGCGCCGTCGGTCAGCATCAGATCATAGATTTTCTTGGCGGACACATGTTCGGGGGCCTGGAGCAGGGCATAGCAATCTATCCCTTCACTCATAACGACTCCGAGGATCTTGGCCCGGACCAGCACGTTGACGACCTCGTTCATGAGGCGGACCGGGATGTTGTTGTCGTGGGCGTAGGTCGCTGTATCGAGGGAGGCCTCCGGCCCCTCGAAGACGCGCACCGCTTCCTGCATGACGGACAAGGCCACCCACAGCTTGGAGATCATGCTGGCCCGAACCGCCGCCTGTTCCTCGGCATAGGTGTTGCGGTTCTGTATGGCAAAGGCGAACTCGGCCCCGAACAGCAGAATGGTCCAGTTGAGATGCAGCCAGAAAAGAAAGATGGGAATCGAAGCAAAGGAGCCATAGATGGCGTATTTCTGGAAGACGAGCGCGCTGAACTTGAGGATGACAGATTGCAGCAGAAGGACCAGAACCGCACTGGTTAGCCCGCCTGCCGCAGCCGCCTTGAACGTAATGCGCGTATTGGGCAGAAACATGAACACGGCGACAAACGCCAGCGTCAACACAAGCACCGGAGCTAGCTGCATCAGGAATGTTACGATGGGGCCCAGCCATTCGACCCGGTGAGCAAACGCCAGTATCGCCGCCGAACCTGCATTCGATATCAGCATCAGCGAGGGCGTGATCACGAGTACTGAAAGATAGTTACGGATCTTGTCGCCAATGCCGCGCGAAGACTGCACCCCCCAAATCTGGTTGAAGGATTCCTCGATCCCGCTGAGCAGCTTGTAAATGATATAGAGGAAGATCACGCCACCCACCGCGCCGAGCGTCGCCGGATTGATCCCCTGCACTATTTCAAGCAACCGCATGATGAAAAACTGGATGCCCTCCGGCATCTCGGTAGATAGCCTCAGTAGCGATTCCTCAGCCTTCGTAAAGCCGATCGCTTTTCCGATCGAAAAGAGGATCACCAGAAACGGCACCATGGCCATGAGCGTGGAATAGGTTAGGGCGGAGGCATGGAGCTTGCAGTTGTCCTCCTTGACGCCTTTGAGCACCAGATGGGTAACGCGAAGGGACTCAATCCCAAAGGACCGAAGCCTGGAATCGTGTACCAGATCAATCCGCCACAAATCGTGTTGCAGGAAATGGATGAACTTTTTAATGCGCTCGATTGCCTGACCAGCCATACCCATGCCTCCTGTCACCTTATCAACAGGAAGACTTTACGGGCTGAACGGCGGGATTCAAAGCCAAATCCGGAGCGCTAGAAGCTAAGAGAAACGCCGGCATAGGGACCGTTCAGCCAGTGGCCTTCCCCCTGCACCCACAACCAGCGATAGCCGGTGCGCAGCTGGAGGAACCGCTGTCCGGCACTGACCGAGATATCGTAGTCGCTGACCACCTTCTCGTTGATCGAGGCCCAGGCCGGTCGGAATTCAATTCCGAAGTATTCGGAGGGATACACCAGAATCGGCACCGTCAGCGCAGCACCGCTTTGTTCCTGATCTCCCTTGATGATATAGCCACCGGCACCCAGGCCAATCTGGAAATATCCGGAAAAGAAAAACTCATCGCTGCCGCCCAGGCGGAACAATCCGTAGTATTGCTCGATGTCCAATTCTTGCTTGGCCGCACGATCCTCATACCGGGTAAAGCGCGCATACAAAGCTGCATATTGGTAGCCGACTTCCAGCAGAAAATCATTGGCACCAAGGTCGCTGTCCAGGTATTGCCGGCGATAGTCAAAACGAAGGTAGGGAAGGCCGGCAGTTCCTACTTCGTGTTTCAGGCCGGAAGCAGCAGGGTCCGATTGCCCATCATCCACATACGAGGCTTCATCAGTCCTATATTCAGATGCGGAAAACGGGTCCTCAACAGACACATCGACGATGGCCTTGTCCGAAGGGTTGGAATGCACTTCGACCTCGGTTGCGTTAGCCTCATACAAACTCCCGCCGGGACTGGCCCACCAGTCGTACGCCAGATACTTAACGCCGCGATAGGTTCCGTACACCACCGCAGCCATCGAGATGAAGACAAACTCGCCAATCTCCCCGGCAAAGAGGCAATCACGACCGTCATCACAATCATCATGCTGATCTCGATCGGAATGGGACACCGGCTTCGCGACCGACTCCTCAAAGTTGCCGAGCGTTCCTCCCAGGGAACTGCCTAGCAAACCAAGGCTAAGCGACAACGCGATTCCAGCGTTTCCCCATTGCATCGTCTATCCCTGAAGTATTGCACCATTGCTGGCGTTGGTGGCCATCTTGGCGTAACGCGCCAGCCAGCCGCTGCTGAAACGCGGCGCCGGTGTCGTCCAGTTCTTCCGGCGATCAGCCAGTTCCCCGTCGGAGAGCTGAACAGACAGTTTGTTGTTCGGAATGTCGATTTCGATGATGTCGCCTTCGCGGATCAGACCAATCGTTCCGCCCTCGGCGGCTTCCGGCGAAACATGCCCGATGCACGCACCGTGCGTACCGCCACTGAAGCGGCCGTCCGTGATCAGTGCCACGCTGTCTCCCAATCCCTGCCCCATGATGTACGAGGTAGGCGCGAGCATTTCCTGCATGCCCGGTCCGCCTATGGGGCCTTCGTAGCGGATAACGACCACGTCGCCCGCCTTGACCTTGTCGGCGAGGATGCCTTCACAAGCGTCTTCCTGCGATTCAAAGATCACGGCCGGACCGGTATGCACCAGCATCTTGGGATCGACACCTGCGCTCTTCACCACGCAGCCGCCCTCGGCCAGGTTGCCCCACAAAATCGAAAGGCCGCCGGTTTTACTGTAGGCGTTTTCGACCTTGCGGATGCAGGCTTCGTCCTTGCTTCCCGCATCGGCAATATTTTCGCCCAGGGTGTTACCGGTGACGGTCGGGCAGTCGAGATTAAGCAAGCCATCTTTTTTGGCGACCTCAGCCAGAATTCCGCTGATGCCGCCGGCTTCGTGGACGTCCTCGATATGGTAGTTCGACGAAGGGGAAACCTTGCAGATATTCGGGCATTTCTTGGAAACCATGTTGATGCGTTCCAGGTCATACTCAACGCCGGCCTCCTTCGCGATCGCCAGCGTGTGCAGTACCGTGTTGGTGCTGCCGCCCATGGCCATGTCGAGCGCGAAAGCGTTGTCGAGTGATTCCTGCGTTACGAGATCGCGCGGAAGCGGTCCGTCGGCATAGGCCATTTCAACGGCGCGTTTTGCCGCATCTTTCCAGAGTTGATGGCGGGCCGGATCGATAGCGAGCAGCGTTCCGTTACCCGGCAGGGCCAGACCGATGGCTTCGCATAGGCAGTTCATCGAATTGGCCGTGAACATGCCGGAGCAGGAGCCCTGGCTCGGACAGCCTTTGCATTCGAGCTCATCGAGTTCCTCATCGGAAATCTTTCCCTGCTTGTGGGCGGCAACGCCCTCAAAAACGCTGATCAGATCGATGACTTCGCCATCCTTGGTTTTGCCGGCCTTCATCGGACCTCCGCTGGCAAAGACCGTTGGAATGTTTACGCGCATGGCACCCATGATCATGCCGGGCACAATCTTGTCGCAGTTGGGAATACAGATCATGGCATCGAATGCATGGGCACCGATCATGGTTTCGACGGAGTCGGCGATGAGCTCCCGGCTCGGCAGGGAATACTTCATGCCGGCATGGCCCATCGCGATGCCGTCACAGACACCGATCATGTTGAATTCGATCGGCGTACCGCCCGCTTCGCGGACCGCCTTCTTCACCAGCTTGCCCACCTGGTCGAGGTGCGCGTGACCCGCGATGACTTCGTTGAACGAGTTGCAGATAGCAATGAACGGCTTCTTGATGTCTTCCGACGTCATTCCGGTGGCCCGCATGAGACTGCGGTGCGGTGCCCGCTCGATCCCCTTCTTGGTTTTATCGCTGCGCATAGTGGTGTCCTTTCGGTCAAATAATTGGAAATGCGACGAACTTTATATAGGCATGGGCGCGAAGTAAACCCTGCCACTACAAAAGAAAGGGGCCCGATACAAGGAGGCCTTGCAGTCGAGCAACGGGATGGACACCGTCATTCAATGCAACGGCGTTTCAGTATTACGAACGGTGTTTAGGGCCGCGATGCAAAATCAATTTTTCCAATAAAAAACGGTTGATTTCCCGACACATAACGATATGTTTCCCGTCTCTTTCGAATGGTGATTGTAGCTCAGTTGGTTAGAGCGCCTGGTTGTGGTCCAGGAGGCCGCGGGTTCGAGTCCCGTCTTTCACCCCAGTTTCAAAGGGCTGAAACTTTTGTTTCAGCCCTTTTTTATTGGAGCTCTCTCCGAAGAAGCCGCATTGAACGCCTATGCCGGGTCTTCAGTTTAATCTCAGGCCACGGCGGTTTGACGACGGACCAACTCAGCAGTGACCTTCCGGTGGGCAGCCCGCTGGTCCAGTACGCCGAGCAGCTTTCCGCTATCGGCACTTTCGATCACGGGCAGCATTTCGGATTGGAGAGCGTGCATATCCTGCAAGGCCTCTGCGAGGTTCGTATCGCCAAGCAATCGATCGTGCAACGGCTGCATGACATCACCGACCACCAGCCAAAGCCATGTATCGCGATCCATCAGGACTTCCTTGAGCATGTCAAAGGTCAGTACGCCGGCAATCGTTCCTTTGCTATCCACTACGGGATACACGAGCGTGTCCTGCTCGGCAAAATTATTTGCCACCTCCGCCAGTGGAGTCCCCTCCGTCAGCGGAACGATACCGGTATCGACCACATCCGAAACCTTCAGCTCGGCCATGATATCCTCTTCGGTCACATTGCGTCCGATTTCTCCGGCCTTCTTGATTGCCATTTTTGCAAAGGCAGGTCCGATCAGCTGGACACAGAGCGTGGTGGCCGTGATGGTGACAATGATCATGTCGCCCAGGCTCATGCCTTCTACCACCTCGATATGCTGGAGGTTCTGGCTGGCCATAATGGATAGACCGACCGCCACACCGCCTTGGGCAAAGAGGGCCAGCCCCATGTATTTTTGCACCGGAGCTTCGGCCTTGGAAATGCGGCCGCCCCAGCGGGATCCGATCCACTTGCCGAGGCTCCGCATGAGTACGTAGGTCGCCACGAGACCCCAAATCCAAAGGGGCATGTTACCCAGCGAGAGCCGCGCGCCAACGAGGACGAAGAATATGATGTAGATCGGCGTGGAAAAGGAACGGATGACCTCGAACAACTGCTTACTGCGCCGCGGTGCTCGGTTGATCAGCACGATGCCGACGGCCATCGTCGCCAGGATCACATCCATCTTGAAGGCTACGGCGAGGCCGATGCACAGCAGGAGCATGCCGATGGAAATACCAAGGCGTTTTTCGGTTTGCGGCATATAGTGCATCATCGCGTTGAGCACAAATCCGCCGGCCATGCCGAGCACGATGGAGCCACCCAGCTCGAATCCGGTATGCATCAACGTGGTACCGACCGAGTCGCCCCCGCTTTGGGTCAGGATGGTGGCCAGGCTGGTGCCCAGTCCGTAGAGGGTCATCGCCAGCGCATCGTCGAGCGCCACGATGGCGACAATGGCGGTGGACAGTACCCCCGCGGAACGGTATTCCCAGAGAACATCGATGGTGGAAGCCGGGTCGGTGGCGGAGGCGATCGCCCCGAAGACCACGCCAGCCGCGACGGCGGTGACCCAGTCGTGTGAAACAAAGAATACGATAAGCGTCGACGAAAGCCCTACCAGAAAGAATGCGGCAAGGCCTTCACCCAGCAGAATGGCCGTGAATTGCTTGCCATATTTCTTGAAGATGTCGCCGCTCAGCTCCCCGCCCACCAGAAAGCCGATCAGGCCCAATGCAAAATTGTTGAAGGGCTGGAGCGCTGTAATGTCCGAGGGGTGCAGCAAGCCCAGCCCGGTATCGCCAATGAGCACTCCGATGACAATATAGCCAACCACCTGCGGTATATTGAAGCGCTGGAATATCCATGCGCCAACCACACCGCCCGCCACGCAAATACCCAGAACCGCCAGAACACCAAGCTCAAACTCGGGCATAGGTCTACTCCTCGGTCATCAGTTGCGCATAGATAAAGGCGGGATCGTCGGATGCGATGATTTTTTCGCGAGTCTCCGCATCCTTCAGGCAGCTGCTGACCGCCGAGAGCGTCCTGATGTATTTCGCATGTTGGTCCGAGCGTGCCGCCAGCATGCAGACGATATGCACCGGCTTATTGTCCAGCGAGGCATAGCCGGAAACCGGCTTCTTGCAAACCGCCACCGCCATCACCAGATCGGAAACCGAATCGATCCGCACATGCGGCACTCCAACGCCGAAGCCGATGCCCGTGCTCATCAGCTCTTCGCGCGCTAGAATCCCACTCAGCAGTTCGTCCCGGTTTTTCACCACAGGCGATGTGGCCAGCGAATCAACCAGTCTGGTGAGGACGGCGGCCTTGTCGGCGACCTCCATGACCATGACCCGGTCGGGTGAAAGCAGCGCCTTGCTGCCATTGCCGCCCGACGGAATGGCCTGTGCCGACTTTTTGGAAATTCTCGAATCAACCCAGTTTTCGACATCCTCGCGCTTGAACCGCCAGGTCGTTCCCAGCTTGCCGCCGGGCAGATCGCCCTTTTGCGCCCAATCGTACACCGTTCGCTCGGAAACCCGCAAATATGCGGCCACTTCCTCGATGGTCATAATTTCGTGCATATCCGCGTCTCCTGCGTTAATTCGCGGAAAACTACATCAAACCGCATCGTTTTCAAGACAAATGTTAAGACAAGCTCTTCCAGCCCACCGGCGTATTTTTATAGGGATTTCGGACGTACCACCTCATCGCTGACCGACCCACCTTAACCCTTGGCACTTTCTTCTGTTCATTGGCGCCGCCGAATTTTATCTTCATTGCTTTCCAACCTATGGGGTCGAATTTCGTGAGTCGCGTACCATTTTGTCATCTTCATTTCCACACCTGCTACAGCCTGCTGGACAGCGCCGTGAAGGTGAAGGATGCCGTCGCCGCAGCGAAAGACATGGGTATGGAGCACCTGGCCATGACCGATCACGGCGTGCTGTACGGGGCGGTGGAATTCTACAAGGCCTGCATGGGCAGCGGTATCAAGCCGATCATCGGCTGCGAGGTCTACGTGGCCCGTCACGGGATCGAGGAGCGGAGTTCCCAGCGAAACAACATGCATCTGGTGCTGCTGGCCGAAACGCAGGAGGGCTATGAAAACCTGGTCAAGCTGGTGTCGACCGCCCACCTTGAAGGAGTCTACTACAAACCGCGCATCGACAAGGCGCTGCTGCGCAAGTACAGCAAGGGGCTGATTGGTCTCTCGGCCTGCCTGCGCGGCGAGGTGAACGAGGCCTGCATGAACGGCGACCTCGAAAAGGCGATCGAACTGGCGCGCGAATATTCCGACATTCTCGGAAAAAACAACTTTTTCCTCGAACTGCAGGATCACGGGATCGAGGAGGAAAAAACAGCGCGGATGAACATCCTCAAGGTTGCGGAGGCGACCGGACTGCCGCTGATCGCGACCAACGATGTCCACTATGTCCGCAAGGAGCATGCGGAGGCCCACGACGTACTCATCTGCCTGCAGCGCGGCGACCTGGTGGCGGATCCGAACCGGCAGCGCTACCAAGGCGACCAGTTTTACATGAAGAGCGGCGAGGAGATGGGCGCTCTTTTCCCCGACCAGCCCGAGGCGATCGCCAACACCATCGAAATCGCCCGGCGCTGCAACGTGGAATTCTTCTTTCCTGAAAAGGCAGAGGATCTCCACTTTCCCGAATTCCCGGTGCCGGAAGGTTTTAATAAGAAGGATTACCTGATCCACCTCGGAAAGAAGGGGCTGAAAAAGCTCTACGACATCGAGGATCTCGACCATCCGAAGGACGAGCGTGAGCAAAAGATCAAGGACCGCTTCACCTATGAAGTCGGTGTGATTGAGAAAACCAACTACATCAACTATTTCCTCGTCGTGGCCGACTTCATTCAATACGCACGGAACGACGGCGTGCCCGTCGGTCCCGGCCGCGGTTCGGGCGCGGGGTCGCTGCTGGCCTACTCGCTGGAAATCACCACGGTCGACCCGCTGAAATACAACCTGATCTTTGAGCGCTTCCTCAATCCGGAACGCGTTTCGCCGCCCGACTTCGACATCGATTTCTGTCAGCAGCGTCGCGGAGAAGTGATCGAATACGTCAAGCACAAGTACGGCCGCGACAACTGTGCGCAGATTATTACCTTTGGTTCGCTG
>CAXMPN010000006.1:28239-28617 GCA_964195195.1 Pontiella sp.
CTAATGCGCGACCTTGGCCGGGTGCTGGAAATCGGCCTGCCCTACTGCGATCGGCTCGCGAAAATGATTCCGGAAACGCCCGGCACCACGCTCGAAAAGGCGCTGGCGGAAAGCCCCGACTTCAAGAAGGCGACGCAAACCGAGGAGGACGCAAAACGCATCATGAAATATGCGCGACTGCTCGAAGGCCTGCCGCGCCATACCGGCATGCACGCCGCCGGAGTCGTGATTGGGGAAAAGCCGCTGATCGAAATTATTCCGCTCACGCGCGAGCCGAAGGAAAAACTGATCGTCGTTCAGTTCGAAAAAGGGTCGACCGAAGACATCGGTCTGCTGAAGATGGACTTCCTTGGCCTGAAGAACCTGACGACCATCTAC
>CAXMPN010000007.1:0-15048 GCA_964195195.1 Pontiella sp.
ATCGGTATTTAGGCTTTTATACAACCAATCGATTCCATGTCTTAGCTCATTACCCAGACCAATTTCAAAAATGGCCGCTTCGATGACCACCTGTTCCAGCATGATATCGAGGCTGGCAATCACATTTTTGATGGCGGCGATGTCGCTTTTCCGGCCCATCAGCAGGATCGAGTTTGAGCGTTCATCGGCGAGGATCTTGGTATTCTCCGACAGTTTGCTCAGATTATCGACCGTTGCGGCTCCGGAGGAACCCGCGGGGTCCGCATTCGGGGTGATCTGTGCGGTGGATGCATTCCTGCTCGTCGTTGATCGTGAGGCGGAGGTCGTGCGGTTGCGGGCGGTTGAAGACCTGGAGGATGCTCCCGATGTGGAAGCAGATCCTGATGTGGTGCTGCGGCTGCCCTGTGCAGCACCCACGAGATCATTCAGGGTGCCGGAAAGTTCTACGGCATCGGCGTATTCGAGATTGACGACCTCGAAGGTAATGGTCGGTTCAACTTCAACATCAAGCACCTTGATGATGTTGTCGAAAAAGTCGAAGTTTGCATCCTGCGAGAAGATCAGGATCAGGTTGGTTCGCTCGTCAGCCATCACCTTGACGGTGCCCTGGATGATCATTCTGCTACCGGCTTCCGTGGAAGAGATGGCGGCCCGGGCGGGCGTGGCGGCAGCAGCGGGCTGGGTGCCGCGAGCGCGGATAACGCCGGCAGCCGACCGGGACGTGGTTCCCCGGGCCGATGATCCTGTTTTTTGATCGGACTGAGCCATGGTAATGATTTCATTCAGTGACGCTGCGATTTCGGAGGCGTCGGCATACACGATTTCGTAGATACGCGGCTCGATGCGAGCGCTGGCCTGGTCGACAAAATCCACCAGTTCCCTTATGCGCATAATATTGGATTCCGTGTCGGTGATAAGGAGACTGTTGCTTCCCTCCAGCGTCTGGATTTTCCCGTATGAATGCATGATGTGCTGAATGGCATTCTGGACCTCTGGAATCTCCACGTTCCGGAGGGGAATGATCTGTGTCACCAGCGTATCGCTCCCGGTGAATTCGGTGTTGGGGTCGATGTTAATCTTGAGTCCTTCACCGGTAAGGTCTGCAGAGTTTGCCAGCACGACCTTAATGAACTTTTCCCCGTAAGGCACGATGGCGATGTTGTTCATGGCTAGGATCGATTCGACCACATTAATGCATTCGGGGATGGTCAGCTTATCCGCCTTGAGGGAGATGCTGGCCGTTACGCTGTCGTTCTTCAAATAGATTTTGCCGGTCCACTCGCAGTACATGGTCATGACCGTGTCCAGATCCGCGCCTTCAAACTTGAAGGATTGGAGTCTGGGAGCTTGCCCTTGCGGGAAAGCCATATGCGGGGACACAGTGCCGGTAGATAGCGCAGGCATGTTGGTGGCAGGCTCATCCGCTGGCAACACGGTGCGGTCCTCGTTGCCCGTCCCTGCATCGTTAATTTCATCATTCGGCGCAGGAATGGATGGTCCTTCCGCCGGGGGCGGAAGCGGAGGTCCGCCCTGGGCTTTGGCAGACGAAGTGGGCAGAACGGTTGCGGTAAATATCAGCAAATAGACATATATGAATTTCATAGGTGTATATAACCCTGTTTATATTGATTTATTGCAGTCTAGTTTCCAACGTGAAGAAAGCAAGACAGGGTCACAAAAAATCCGCCCCGTTTCCGGAGCGGTTTTTCGGCTTTCCACCTGTAGGTCAGCGCTCTATAGAGCGTGCGGCATTTTCTTCACCCGACGGCTCTTCATGATCTAACCCAGCAAACTAAACTCTTGTAGCCTCTCCGACTTGGAGGGGCTTTTTTTTACTATTGAACTGCAGCATCTTCCGGCTTGGTTTGACCCCTTGATTTAGGCAATATTCCCGACTTGTTTATTTAAGGGGATCGAACATGGCGGGACTGAATGATTTGATGGGCGAGGGCGGAAGTCTGGGTGTGCCGGGATTAGGTGATAGCGTCGGCGGCTCGACCAACAAGGACCTCATGGCCGATGCGCGAATGTCCCTGTCCGGAAGTTGGGGCATGGGCGTGCTGGGCTATGTGCTCTACATAGCGCTCATGATGAGCTTTTCATTGTTTGTATTCACCTCGGTGTTTTTCGTCAGCATGGTCAGCCAATTTGGCGGAGCGAATGCGGTGGCGGCGACGGGGGCCATGAACCTGTTTGCCAATCTGGTCGAGATGCTGGTATCCGGCGCGTTCATGGTCGGTTTTGCGGGTTTTTTCCTGGGGATTGCGCAGGAGGGTGCGGCTCGGCTGGAGCTGCTGTTTGTCGGCTTTCAACGCTTCTGGAAGTCGTTTGGCACCTATTTCTTCTACTCGCTGTTTATCGTCCTCTGGACCCTGTTGTTCATCATTCCGGGCATTATTGCTGCCTTCCGCTATGCCATGGCCTTTTTCATCATTGCCGACGACGAGGATTGCGGGCCGTTGGAAGCTATTAGTCGCAGCAAAGAGATGATGAAAGGCAACAAGTGGAAGTTTTTCTGCCTGAACTGGCGGTTCTTCGGATGGGCGCTGCTGGCCACGTTCTTCACCTTTGGTCTCGGCTACCTGTGGCTCATCCCCTATATGCAGACCTCTTTCGCGAAGTTTTACGAGGACGTAAAATAGGCACTTAGTACGAGGCAAGTAGGCAAGAGGCATCAGGCACTAGGGAATGGCTTTGATGCATCTGAACTTAACCACTTAAAACTTGATACCTGAATCCATGTCAACTGTTGGTACATTCGAACTTTTGGGAAGCGATCCCTCCTGCAAGGCCCGGCGAGGTCGGCTGCATACGGCGCATGGAATGGTGGAGACTCCGGTCTTCATGCCGGTCGGTACGCAGGCAACCGTCAAGTGCATGACGCCGCGCGAGATGCACGAAATGGATTGTGAAGTCCTGCTGGGCAATACCTACCACCTCAACGATCGCCCCGGTCCCGACCTGATCGAACGCATGGGCGGCCTGCACCGATTCATGGGCTGGGATCGGGCTATCCTGACCGACAGCGGCGGCTACCAGGTCTTCAGTCTCGGCAGCATGAACAAGATTACTGACGAAGGCGTTGCGTTTCAGTCGCATTCCGACGGCCGAAAGCATTTTATCGGGCCGAAGGAGTCGATGGATATCCAGCGCAAGCTCGGCTCGGATATCGCCATGGTTTTCGACGAATGTCCGCCGTATCCGTGCGACAAGGATTACGCTTGCAAAGCCGTACGCAGAACCCTAGATTGGGCGGCTATTTGCAGGGAAGCGCCCCGAGCAGAAGGCCAATTAGTTTTTGGTATTGCTCAGGGCAGTGTTTTTTCCGAATTGCGCGAGGAGTGCGCCAAGGCGCTGGTCGAGATGGATTTCGACGGCTACGCCATTGGCGGCGTGAGTGTTGGGGAGCCTGATGAGCTGATCCTGCGGGGCGTGGACGATACGGTCCATCATCTGCCGGAGGAGAAGCCGCGCTACCTGATGGGCGTGGGTGAGATGGCCCAGATGGTGGAGTCGGTGGCGCGTGGGGTCGATATGTTCGACTGCGTGATACCGACGCGGCAGGCGCGCAATGGAACGGTTTCGACGCGGCGCGGTCGCTACCCTGTGAAGGCGGCGATCTATAAAGAGGATATGCGCCCGTTGGAGGAAGGATGCTGTTGCTATGCGTGCACAAACTTTACGCGGGCCTATGTGCGCCACCTGCTTAACGTAGGCGAAATCCTCGGGCTGCGGCTGGTAACGATGCACAACCTGCATTGCTACCTTGAATTTATGAGGGATATGAGGAAGGCGATAGAGGAAAAGCGGTTCGATGCGTTCCGCAAGGAGTTTCACTCCAGCTATCGCGTGGTATTTGAAGAACATGCATTAAACGTAAAGGAGAACAACTAGATGTATTTACTACCCCTGACCATTGCCGAAGCCGCACCTGCGGGAGCGGCCGGTTCACCGTTTCAATTCCCGATCATGATGGTGATTCTGTTTGCCATCATGTATTTCATGATGATTCGTCCCCAGCGACGCCGCGAAAAGCAACGCAAGGAGATGATCGCCAACGTCAAGAGTGGCAGCCGCGTCCTGCTGACCAGCGGCATTATCGGCCAGATCATGAACGTCCAGGAACAAACCCTGGTGGTTCGGATTGCCGAAAACACCAAGATCGAAGTGGTTCGCTCCGCGATTTCCCAGATCCTTGAAAAGGATGAAATCCCCACCGACATCGAACCGACCAAGTAGAAAGGGGGCCGTCAATGGATAAGAACAAACTTTGGAAATGGTTGCTGCTGGGCTTCCTTGTAATCTGGTCGCTGGCCCTTGTGACGCCGCTCGACCAGAAGGTGAAGCTGGGTCTCGACCTCAAGGGTGGATCGAGCTTCGTACTGGAGGTCGATGCGGCCGATGTCGCCAAGAAGATGGCTGAAGAGGACGGCGTCGAAGCGGACGCAGTCAGCGCAGCGGACCTCGATGAACGGGTTAATGAGGTACAGGAGATCGCGGTTGAAGTGATCCGAAACCGCATCGATGTGCTAGGCACCTCCGAGCCGGAAATCTATCCCGAAGGGGATCGCCGTATCGTCGTGCGCCTGCCGGGTGCCGATGAAAAAACGCGCGAAGAGGCCCGGATGCAGATGTCGCGCGATGCCGTGCTCAACTTTAAGCTGGTGCACCCGGAAAGCCAGGCATGGGTGGCCGAGCTGGTGAATTCCGGTCAGGTTCCTGCGGGCTACAGGATGGTCGGCCAGGATCGCAGTGGGCCCTTTTATGTGCGCGATCGCGATGCCGTTAGCGACGAAGAACTGACCCGCAGCTTCTATGAAAAGCTCAAGCGCTTTGGCGGTCAGCACGCTGATTTCATGCTGCAGGAAGACAAACTGCAGGATGGTTCCACCATCTATCGTCCGGAATACATCGAGCGCCGCACCCAGCTGGGCGGCGATACAATCAAGGACGCATTTGTCTCCTACAACCAGATGACCGGTCTTCCGACCATCTCGCTGGAATTCAACAGTGAAGGGAAGAAAGGATTCGGCAACGTCACGGAAAACAACGTGGATCGCCGCATGGCCATCATTCTGGACGACAAGCTTTACTCGGCACCGAACATCAACGAGCCAATTTACAGTGGTCGTGCCGAAATATCGGGTAGCTTCTCCGTCACGGAGGCCCGCCGTCTCGTCAATGTGCTCCGCGCGGGTGCCTTGCCCGGGCGCGTAATCATCGTTGAAGAGCGCACCGTTGCGCCGACCCTCGGCCAGGACTCCATCGACAGCGGGGTGAAGGCGATCATCTTCGGCGGTGCCGCCATACTGCTATTCATGGCGCTTTACTACCTGATACCCGGTCTGATCGCCAACCTTTCGCTGATCTTCGTGCTGTTGCTCCTGCCGGTCGGCATGGTGCTTTCCGCAGGATTCCTTGGCGTGATTTCCGGTTCGCTGGAAGGAACCGCCGTCAGTCTGCCGACGCTTACACTATACGGCATTGCCGGTATCGTACTGACGGTCGGCATGGCCGTGGATGCCAACGTGCTGACGTTCGAACGCATGCGTGAAGAATGGAAGGTCGGCAAGTCGATTTCCGGAGCTATCAACGCGGGGTATAACAAAGCGTTCAGTACCATTCTCGATGCGAACGTCACCACCTTGATTACGGCGATCATTCTATTCTGGCAGGGTTCCGGCCCGATCCGCGGTTTCGCGGTGACCTTGAGTGCCGGCATTCTGGTGAGCATGTTCATCGTACTCGTGATTACGCGCCTGTTCTTCAATTCTCTGGCGGACAGTGGAATATTAAAGTCGGTCAAGATGATGTCGATCCCGTTCCTGCAGAACGCCAATTTCAACATCCTTGGCGCTCGCAAGATTGCCGCGATTATCTCCCTGATACTCATTGTCGTTACCTGGGGGAACTTCTTTTCCAAGGGCGATGCCAACTTTGGTGTCGACTTCACGGGCGGTACGGTCACGACCTTCCAGTTTGAACAAGAACAACCGCTGGAAACCATTCGCGGCGCACTCGAAGCGGCCGGCTTCGGGGGCGCGGTTCTGACACCGCTCAGCGATGGGGGACAGCCCCTGCTCGACATGAAGCTCAAGGAGATGGAGGGGGCGGAAGCCGCCGCCCAGGAAATTGTATTGGCGCTGGACGGAAATCCCAAGATTGTCAAGACCGACAGTGTGGGCTCCCAGATTGGCAAGGAACTGAAAAAGAAGGGGATCAACGCCATCATCTTCGCTCTGCTTGGGATTATCATCTACGTCTCGATCCGTTTCGAGTTTGCCTTCGCCATGGGAGCGATCACCGCGCTGGCACATGACGTACTGATTACCATCGGGATCTATTGCGCATTGGGTAATGAGTTGAGCATGCCGATCATTGCGGCGCTGCTGACCATCGTGGGATATTCGGTGAACGATACGATCGTGGTGTTCGACAGCCTCCGCGAGGAACTAAACCTGGTCAAGGGCAAATCCTATCTGGAGATCGCCAACCTTTCCATCAACCAGACGCTCAGCCGTACTGTGCTGACTTCGCTCACCACGTTGCTGACGGTCGTTATGCTGCTGGTGTTCGGCGGCGGTTCCGTTCAGGACTTCGCACTGGCGCTGTTCATCGGTATTCTGGTCGGTACCTATTCATCCATCTTCGTCGCTACGCCAGTCGTTTTGCTGTGGCACAAGGAGGAAAAGGTTAAGTAGACTTTCGGCCATCGGGAAGTTTATGTTCAAAGGCGTTCCCGTACACGCGGGAGCGCTTTTTTTATAAATCATGAATAAACGGAAACACAGATTGTCATGCCCGTTGATGGGCTTTTTGCTGCGACGGGTGCTGGATCCAGCCTACGCGCCGGACAGTCACCAAAACCGGACGCGACTGGGCATGCTGGCCGGATGGACGGGCGCGGTGCTGAGCGTCCTTCTCGCTGGAACCAAGGGCTGGCTGGGCCTGGTTTCCGGGAGTGTATCCATGATGGCCGACGCGACGAACAACCTGACCGATGTGGGCAGCAGTCTGGTGATTGCGTTGGGGTTCCAATGGTCGCGCAAACCCCGCGATGAAAAGCATCCCTTCGGACATGGGCGCATCGAAGCGGTGGCTACGCTCGTGCTGGCCATCACCATGATTCTTATCGGCGTCGAAGTGGCCCAAACGAGTATCGTCCGCCTCATCCACCCCAAACCGATCGAAGCGCCGGACTGGCTGCTGGTCACGGTTGGAGTCACCGTGGTAGTCAAGATCTGGATGGCGGTGTTCGCCCTCCGCCTGGCAACCCTGACGAGGTCGCACGCCCTGGCCGCAGATGCGTGGAATCATGCCTTCGATATGGTTTGTACACTGATGGTGGTTGCCGCACTGGTCAGCGCGCGGATGGGGTGGGGCCTACTGGATGGCTGGATGGCCATCGGTGTTGCGGTTTTCATCCTCTGCACGGGCGTCGCCTATGCCCGCGTGGCCATCGATATCCTGCTTGGTAAAAAACCCGATCCGCAAACCGTCCGCAATATCTATAAAACGGTCATGGGCGTGGAGGGCGTGTTGGGGGCGCACGAAATCATGGTGCATCAGTATGGCGACGTGCATATGGTCTCCTTCCATATTGAAGTCGATGCCAGCATGAGTCTGGTGGATGCGCACAACATATCGGAAATCGCGGAAGAGGCCGTTGAGACCCAGCTGGGGTGGCGGTCCGTGGCTCACGCCGACCCGGTCGATCGGTCTCATCCCTTGTTTGAAGAGTTAAACCAGGTTCTGAAGCATTACATTGAGGGGGAGCCCCGGCTGGTGGATGTGCATGACCTACGGGCGGAGGGGGATCGCGCGCCGTTCAAGGTGTCCTTTGACCTGGTGACCGACATGGATACGCTGCATTCCGAGTACGATGATATCTACCGCAGTTGCGTCGATGTGGTCAGGACGGCGTTTGGATCCCGTGTAGATCAAGCCGGAATCGGGATCGAGGCCGTCATCGAAAGCTCCCCGATGTCCCGTACGACGTTTACGTTGTAACCGGCATGGGCTTCTGCATGGCCCGTCCCGCATCTCCCGAGCCGTCCTTTTAAATCGTACGTTTGCGTATTTGCCTACGCATGCAATGCTGTTATTGTTTCTATATTAATCGAACGTAATCATTCGTTTGGAGGTAACCATGGCAAATATACCCGGGAATGTGGAATGGGTTGCAAAACTGATTCCCAACGTTGCAGATCTGACGGGTCAGTATGTGGTGGCGACCGACGAGGTGGATGACGAACTGGTCGAGGTGTTTATCGAAGAACTCCGGCGGCTGACTACGGAACTGCAGGAAGGAGTCCGGAACAATGATGCCGAGATGGTGCGCATGGCGGCTCATTCGATTAAGGGGATGGGAGGAACCATTGGCTTGCCGGAAATATCCGTGCTGGGCCTGGAACTTGAAAAGCGGGCCAAGGAAGGTCGGTCGCAGGATGCCGGCCCCATGGTGGATGCACTTTTCGATTGGCTGGCCACCCTTGGCTAGGGACACCTATGGCGATCAACGAACAGGTACCGGATCCGGATGTTCCAACCTCTAGGTTGTATCAAAATCTGACCGGTCGCGTGCTGGTGGTCGACGATGAGTTGCCGAATCGCCTGTATCTGCGCAAGTTGCTGGAGACACGTGGGTGCGAGGTGTTCGATGCCGATGACGGGCCATCCGCGTTGGCGATTACGCTGAAGAAACCGCTCGATCTCATTCTGGTCGACGTGATGATGCCTGACATGGATGGCTTCGAACTGTGCGGTCGCCTTCGCGACGAACCCCGCACGGCCGGTATTCCGGTGATCATGGTCACGGCCAAATCTCGGATCGAAGACATCGAAATGGGTTTTGAGCTGGGGGCGATGGACTACATCCGCAAACCGTTCAACCCCCGAGAGCTGATCCTGCGGGTCGGCAACGCCCTTGCGTTGAAGAGAAGCAGCGATGAGCTTTCGATCTGGAACAAGCGGGTTGCACGCGATCTTGAGCTGGCGGGAGCCATTCAGCGCTCCCTGTTCTCGGAGGTACCGCACTTTTCGCATCGTTTCGAGGTACGGATTGCCTACCGGACGTGTATGGATGTGGGCGGAGATGCGTTCGATATTATCGCCCTGCCCGATGGCCGGCACTGTATCTATGTCGCAGATGTTTCGGGCCACGGGGTTGCCCCGGCCATGATTTCATCGCTGTTAAAGGCGTCTGCCAGCGAAATGATCAACCGCTATGTAGATAAGGGTCCCGCGGCGATCTGCAATGCACTCAATATGATGATTCGGCGACGGATCGATAATCCGGCCTATTTCGCGACCATGTTCATGGCTGTGCATAATCCGGAAGAGCTGGAGTGGCGCTGCATGAACTGCGGCCATCCCAATCCGATCGTGGTACGGAACGGCCTGCTCGAGAATTCCTCATGCTTCAATCAAGGGGGCGGTTCCCCGCTGGGATTTCCCTTCGGGTCCGAACGGCCATACTCGGCCGTGGACGAGGCGGTTTTCAAGGATGATGGAAATACATTTCTGCTGCTCTACACCGACGGGCTGCTTGAAGCCCGCTATCGGGATACCGAGCAGGAATGCGGCGATCATGTCGCTGCGG
This sequence comes from Pontiella sp., assembly GCA_964195195.1. Taxonomy (GTDB): domain Bacteria; phylum Verrucomicrobiota; class Kiritimatiellia; order Kiritimatiellales; family Pontiellaceae; genus Pontiella. Next base: position 9,602 of record CAXMPN010000007.1, read on the forward strand.
TCTATGAGCAGGTGGTGAAGAATCCCAGCCTGCCCAACAAGGCCACGGAACTGCTCAACGTGCTGGAATCCGAGGGATACAACCTCTCGGGCGATGACTGCACCGCCATATCGATCCATATGCTCGATCCCAGGAAAATCGTGTTAGAGCAAACCGTTCCCCGCAATATCTATCTAGTGTCGGACATCGCACGGCAGGCTGAATCGGCGGCCGTGGCCCAGGGGATTTCGGCGGCAACCAGTGCGCTGGTGCGCCTGCTCGTGATGGAACTCGGGGCTAATCTTGTGGAGCACAGCGGTATGGACGAGGTGGATGCGTTCTGGCTCCAACTCAGGGTCGATGAGAACGTTTGTCAACTCGTCATGGAGGATGAAGGTAGGGAATGGGATCTTGATGAGGCGCTCAATCGCGATTTGGACGATGCCTACATGGGCGAGCGAGGGCGGGGTCTGGCGATCACCAACACGATTACCGACCGGATCGAGCGCTACCGGATCCAGACCCAGAACCTGACCTATTGCACCATCGTAGATGAGGAGGTCGAGGATGCATGATTCGATATACAAGGCGCGCAGAGAGCTGTTCAAACGCATGGAAATTCCCGTTTCGCGGGCGGATATCCGTGTGTTGCGCTGGAAGCATCGTTATCGCCTCGTTTTCTGGGAAGGCATGCTCCGCAGTCTGCTGGTGGTCAAGCGGCTCTTTGATATCGTCATCAGCATCATGGCCCTCATACTGCTGTTGCCGGTGTTCGGCATCGTGGCGGTTTGCATTATTATCGAGGATGGATATCCGGTCATCTACGTGCAGAAGCGCGTGGGACTCAACGGCCGCGAATTCCGCTTCTTCAAGTTCCGTTCCATGTGCAAGGGTGCGGATGAAATGAAAGGGGCACTGCTGGAGAAAAATGAATCGGTCGGCAATGTAACCTTCAAAATAAAAGATGATCCCCGAGTGTTGCACTGCGGGCGATTTCTCCGGCGGTTCAGCATCGACGAACTGCCCCAGTGCTTTAATGTGCTGATCGGCAACCTTTCCATTGTCGGGCCCCGACCGCCATTACCTGAGGAAGTTAAACACTACTCGCTTTCCGACCGAAAGCGCCTGCATGTAAAGCCGGGGCTTACCTGTCTCTGGCAGGTCCGAGGTCGATCTGATATTCCCTTCGATGAACAGGTTGGGCTCGACATGCAGTACATACAAAGCCAAAGTATCCTAAAGGATTTAATGATCGTGTTGAAAACAATCCCCGCCGTGTTGCTGGGCCGCGGGGCATACTAAGGAGATGCCAATGGTAGTGAGTTGTTCCAAAGTCAAGGGAGTCGGAATCGTGCTGGTTGGGGCACCATTGACTGCCGCAACGGTCGACTCCTTCCGGGAGCAGTTGTTGAACTGGCAGGAGGCAGAACCTGGTATCAGAAACTACATCATCAGCCTGGAAAAGGTCGATTTCATGGATTCCGCAGGCCTGGGCACGCTGATTGCCGTGCTCAAGCGGGTGACGGAACGCGGCGGCGACATGAAAATCGCATGCCTGCAGAAAAAACCGCGTATGGTTTTCGAGATTACCCGAGCCTACAAGGTATTTGAAATCTACGACTCGGTGGAAGACGCTCTGCGGGTTTTCGCGTAGACGTTCCTGCATGTCCGATGATTGCCGTCCTCAATACCGCGAGCGCCTGTGCATGGGCTGGAGAGCTGGGTCAAACGCCATGGCCTCTGCTGCCCGTGGCTAACCGACCGCTGCTCGACTACTGGCTGGAAACCTGTGCCGACATGGGAGTTCGGTCGATTCATGTGGTGCTGGGCGATCAATCGAAACATATCGAGGACTTCATTGGAGACGGCGCCCGCTGGAATGTCGAGGTGCAGTATGCGTTTGCGCGGCCCAGCGAGGGGCCTCTGGGCTATCTACGCTCGATTACCCGTCTTTGGCAGGACGGCTTGTTCTATCTGGGCGGTCCGTTCTTCATGCGCCGGAGGAAGGCGTTCAAATCTACGGGAGTCCAGCATCTGGAGGCCTGCAGGCATGAAGCCGACGGGGAGGTGTTGTTTCTGTTCGGTCGGACGGCCGATGAAATAAATACACTGGTGGATGGAGATCCGGGTTCAACCCGTGGACTGGAGCAGCTCCATATCCATGCCTTTCCTCTTACCAGCGTTGGTGCTTATTTCGACCTGAACATGAAGATGGTATTGGGTGAATTCATACGCTACAGCGTTGCGGGCTTTTCCACCGGCGACCGCAGTTCCATCGGATACAATGTCAATACCCCGCCCGCCAGCCATCTTCAGGCACCCATTATCATCGGCAACGATTGCCGTTTTGGTTCCATGACCTCCGTGGGCCCCAATGCCATTGTCGGCAACCATGTCATCGTCGATTCATATACGGAACTGGTTAACTGTCTGGTGCTGCCCGACACCTACATCGGAAGAAATCTGGAGATCCGCAACAAGATCATCTCGGGAAATCGAGTGGTGAGCCCCGATGACGGGACCATGGTACAGATCGACGACTCATGGGTCGTGGCGCAAAATCGGCCTGCCATGCGCACGGAGGATTTCGTTCGTTATTGTATCCTTTGGTTTGTCTCGCTTGGAATGGCTATTCTGCAACTCGTACCGTTTCTGGTCTTGTATCCGTTGGTACGGCTCAGCCGGATCGCCAAGTATGAGCGACCGTTATTTCACGATCCGCGTACCGGCTACATTGCGTTGCCTGTGCTTCGCAAGCTCGTGAATCGGAAATCTGCGGTGTTCAGCCTTTTGAAGGCACTGTCGCTGGATAGGCTGCCCCTGCTACTGCTTGTGCTGGAGGGAAGGCTCTTTCTATGTGGCCAGCCTCCGATGCGGCATCCGGAGGACGATGAACTGATCAAGCAACTGCCACACTATTATCCCGGCGTCTTCTGCTATCAGGATTACAACAAGGATTCCGACCGCCTGGTCGATGCCCTTTGGTACGCCCATAGCCGTTCGCTTTTCGAAGATGTAAAAATACTGATCAAGGCCTTCGTTTCGCGGTTCCTGCGCGCCGGCCGCTAATGTCTCCCTGTACGAAACCATGTCGCTGAAACACTGGAACATACGCTCTGCCGATGCTACCGCCGTCCAATCGCTGGCGAACAAGATAAAACTTCCTCAACCCATCGCCCACGTACTCGTTTCGCGCGGTTATCGCATCGCGGGGGAAGCGCTGGGTTTTATGAACCCCAAGCTGGCCGATCTGTCCGACCCATTCCGGTTGCCGGATATGGGCAAGGCGGTCGACCGCATCTGGCGGGCGGTCGATGCCGGCGAAACCATTACGGTTTTCGGCGACTACGATGTGGACGGTGTCACCTCGGCCGCGCTAATCATTCGCATACTCGATGCGCTCGGCGCTCAGGTGGCCGGATTTATCCCCGATCGTCTCGACGAAGGGTACGGTCTTTCCATCGACGCGATCCAGCGCTGTCTTATAGACCAGAATCCTTCCCTGATTGTTTCGGTGGATTGCGGAACCAATTCGGTCGCAAGTGTCGAGCATGCTCAAAAATACGATGTCGATGTCATCGTGACCGACCACCATGAGCCCGGAGACAGAATTGCGCCTGCGTTCGCGCTCATCAACCCCAGGCTGGGCTCGGGCGGAGAGACCCTTTGCGGTGTTGGGGTTGCGTTCAAGCTGTCGCATGCGCTCATTAAAATCGGGCGGGAACAGGCGAGGGCTTCCGCGCTCGGGATCGACCTGCGGGATTATCTCGATATCGTCGCGCTGGGCACGGTGGCGGATATTGTTCCGCTGGTGGGCGAAAACCGCATCCTGGTCCGCTACGGCTTGGAACAGCTTGCAACCACTAAATGGATCGGTATGGAATCCCTCAAGGAGGTTGCCGGTATCGCAGGCGAGATCGATACCTACCATCTCGGATTCCAGCTGGGTCCGCGCATCAATGCCGTCGGCCGCATCGGCGAGCCGATGCAGGCATTGCGGTTGCTGACGACGAACGATCCGCTGGAGGCGCGAAACATGGCCAAGTTGCTGGATCGCACCAACCGTGAACGGCGCGAGATCGAGGCCCGTATGGCCGACGACGCGTTCGCTGAAATAGACGGATACTTTGATCCAGCGCAGCATTTCGGCCTGGTGGTCGCACGGAAAGGATGGCATCCGGGCGTCGTAGGAATCGTGGCCTCGCGCGTGTCACGCCGTTATAACCGTCCGGCCATCATCATGGGAATCGACGAAGACGGCAGCGCGCGCGGCTCGTGCCGTAGCGTCGAAAATTTTGATTTGCTCGAAGGGCTCCAGGCCTGCGATTCTCATCTCGCAACGTTCGGGGGACACAAAATGGCGGCGGGCCTGGAGGTTAAACCCGGCCAACTGGATGCGTTCAAGGAAGACTTCAATACGGCGGCTGCCAAATTGCTGCGAAGCGCGGATCTTTCTCCGGTGCAGCAGGTCGATGCTATGGTTGCAGCGGATGATATCGACTGGGCATTCTTCGAAAAACTCAAGCGGCTTCGACCTTTCGGACAGGAGAATCCGGAACCGGTCTGGGCAATGTTCAGGATGAGGGTGCAGGGTACTCCGCGCGTCGTTGGGCAGAAGCATTTGAAGCTGGTTCTTGCTGCGGACGGACGGAACTTCGAAGCCATCGCGTTCAACTATCCGTTGACATCGCTACCCGCCGGAGAAATCGATGTGGCTTTTGCGCTCAAGGAGAATTCATGGAAAGGCCATACGAGTCTCCAGCTTCAGGTGCAGGATATTCGTGCCGCAAAATAATTGTGCACAGCCCTTGACAGGTGAGGGCCGAGCCTATAGAACCGCGCACCTATTCACCGATGGTTGCAATCGGCATCCATCATCTTTTTCTTCACTCCTCCGGCGGCGAGCAGAAAAATATTTATTCGCCGGCTAGGAAAAACTTATGAAGAAAGAAAACGACCTTCGGGGCGTCTTCGGACAATTGCAGCCGGAAATCGGCCGCGCAGTATCCGAGGCAGGTTATCACACCCCGTCACCCATTCAGGAACAATCAATCCCATCGCTGCTCGAAGGGCGCGACATGCTTGGATGCGCGCAGACCGGAACCGGTAAAACCGCCGCATTCTCCCTGCCAATCCTGCAGTACCTCCATACCAACAAAAAGCACCCGTCGCCCGGTAAGCCGCGCGTGCTCATTATTGCGCCGACCCGCGAGTTGGCTGCACAAATTGGCGACAGCATCGTCAAATACGGCAAGTACACAAAAGCCAGCCACACCGTCATTTTTGGCGGGGTGGGCCAGAATCCGCAGGTTAAGTCCGTGCGGCGTGGCGTGGACGTGCTGGTAGCAACTCCGGGGCGGCTTATTGATCTGATGAACCAGGGACACATCGATCTGACCGCCATTGAAATTTTTGTCCTCGATGAAGCCGACCGCATGCTCGACATGGGCTTCATCCACGACATTAAG
>CAXMPN010000007.1:15058-19336 GCA_964195195.1 Pontiella sp.
CGCGAAGCTGCCGAAAAAGCGGCAGTCGCTCTTCTATTCCGCCACAATGGAACCGAAGGTGGTCGAGCTTGCGCGGACGCTGGTGCACAATCCGGCACACGTGACTATCGAACCCGAAAAGCCGGCTGTTGAGCGGATCGGCCAGAAGGTTCTGTTCGTCGACGGTAAGCATAAGGATGAATTGATTGTTTCAATCATGAGCAGCAAGAAGCTCGACCGCGTGATTATCTTTACCCAGATGAAGCATGTGGCCAACAAGGTGGCACGCAAGCTGGAAGGGGCGGGCATTTCCTCTGCCGCCATCCATGGCAACAAGAGTCAGACCGCCCGTACCAATGCGCTGGCCGATTTCAAGGCCGGCAAAGTTAGAGCCTTGATCGCCACCGACATCGCGGCGCGTGGCATCGATGTCGACGGCATTTCACATGTCATCAACTACGACATGCCCGTTGAGCCGGAAACCTATGTCCATCGTATTGGACGCACGGCCCGCGCCGGTGCGGATGGCGATGCCATTTCATTTTGTAGTGCGTCGGAACGCGACTATCTGCGCGCCATTGAAAAGCTGATTCGTACCACGATTCCTGTCGATGCCAAGCATGCCTTGCATTGTGAACGGTCGATGAATGCCACGGGGGCCGATGCCAAACCGGGACCGAAGATTCGCCAGAATCGCGGCAAGGTGACGGTCAACGCTGGCGGGCGTGCCAAGCACACCGGCGGCAGGAGGCCGCCGCGCGTTCGCAGTCGCAGGGAAGGGGCAGGGCGCCGTGGTTGATGTCGGGCGGATAAACCGGCTGGCCATTACCCGGGAATCTGATTTTGGGCTGCTGCTCGACGGCGGCGAACTGGGCGAGATACTGCTTCCAAAACGCTATATACCCAAGGCGTGGAAGACAGAGGATAAACTCGACGTGTTCGTAATGCTCGATTCCGAGGATCGGCTCATGGCCACTCCGGAGAAACCCAAGGCCATGGTCGGTGAATTTGCTCTGCTGCGCGTGAAGGAGCTGACCCGGGTCGGTGCCTTTCTCGACTGGGGAATGCCGAAGGATCTCCTCGTACCATTCCGCGAACAACGGCTGGAAATGCGCGAGGGGCAGTCCTATCTGGTGCACATTTATTTCGACCGAGTCAGCGGCCGGATCGCGGCGTCGTCCAAGCTAGACAAGTTTCTTAAGAATTCGCGCAGAATCTACAAGCAGGACGAGAAAGTCGACCTGATGGTCTGGCAGAAGACGGATTTAGGTTATAAGGCGATTATTAACGGCGAGCGTTGGGGTATGGTGTTTCACAACGAGATCTTCCAACCGCTCGAACGCGGCCAGTGTCTCGTCGGCTACATCAAGCAGGTGCGGCCCGATGGCTACATCGACCTCTGTCTCCAGCAACCCGGCTACGGAAAAGTAACCAGTCTCACGGATATTATTCTCGATTATCTCAAGGCGCAGGGTGGCTTCATGCCCGTTACCGACAAGAACCCGCCGGAGGAAATTCATGCGCTCTTTGGCGTCAGCAAGAAAACCTATAAAAAGGCCATTGGCGCTTTATATAAACAGCGGATGATTACCTTTGAGAATGAGGGCACCAAGCTAGTGCAGCTTGGAAAATAAAGTTTGAGGTTGGCGGTTCGTAGTTTGGAGCAGCGATGAAAAAATTCGACGACCTGGATATTGTATTTTCGACCGATCACGGACGCATCCGTCCGGACAAGAAAAAGGAAAACCCCGCGCCAAAGGGCGACGGTATTGTCCGGGTCGGGCGCGAAACCAAGGGTCGGAAAGGGAAGGGAATGACCGTCATCACCGGCGTTCCTCTCCACCCCGAGGGCCTCAAGGATCTCGCCAAACAGCTCAAACAGAAGTGCGGCACCGGCGGAACGGTCAAGGGCCATACGATCGAAATTCAAGGTGACCACCGTGACCTGCTCATCGCCGAACTCCAATCCATGGGCTATGCCGTAAGGAAATCCGGTGGATAAAACATTGCGGCCCCCTTGGTCTCGATGTAGCGTGCGCCATTAGAGCAGTTGCCGCATGAATGGCAGCAAGGGTCCGGGTTATCCGGGCAAAGCAATTCATATCAACACACCTATCGCCATAAGGCCAACCTAGGAAATGCAAGTGATGAAAAGGACGATTGCAGCATGTATCGCAGCCATAGCGATATCTGCGGGCGGGGAAACATTCGATACCGGGGAAGGCTTTGCGATCACCCTGCCGAATGGCTGGGTTCAAATTCCCGGAAGCGTCCTGCAGGTTTTTTCAGCAAGAATGGACGATCTTTCTCCGGATACGCCGCAGCAAGTGTACGACTACGGATATCAGATTGAAGATGACGGAAAGTGGCTGACTTATCCGTATATCCTGGTGCAGGTCCGGCCGGAAGGAAGAATTCCATCGGGTCAGCTCGTCCGGTACAACCAGTTCGCCCCCGAGATGGAAGAGGATATTGAAACGGTAAAGAATGGCTTTTCAGATGTTCTTTCCGATGCCTCGATGGATGAGCCCGCATATGACAGCGAAAACAAGATTCTTTGGACGTCGCTTTCTGCGAACGTACTCGACGGCGCAGACGTAAAAGCTCTGGTAGGCATGCGACTGACAGAGATGGGATATATCCAGCTTACCGGCTACGCCCCGCTGGACTCGTTCGCGGAGTATGAGCGGATTTTCAGGGAGGCCTTTGTCAATCTGGTGCTTGATGCGGATATTGAATACCAGCCGCAATTTTCTGATACAGCCCCGGTCATCGGGGGCTTCAATACAGTCAAGCTATTGGTTTTTATCCTGCAGGCGGTTCTAATCGGTAGTTTTCTGTGGCTGGTTTATATCTTCCTCAAGCGTAAAATATGCAAGTCCAAGGCCTGATGCCTCAACCTGCTCGCGCTGATTCGCCCTTCGTATGATGCTCAGAAAGCGGATGCAATCCATCCAGCCGGGGACAATAAGAAGGCACCGACTCAGTCGTCGCTTCCGCCGAGCAACCCGAGGCGCATCATGTAGTAGAGCAGGGTGAGCAGGGCTGAGACAGCGGCGGCCACATAGGTCAGGAACGCAGCGTCGAGCACCTTGCCCGCATCCGCAGCTTCAGACGGGATCACGATGCCGTCGGTAACCATCTGCCGCTTGGCGCGCGCAGACGCATCCCACTCCACGGGAAGCGTGACCAACGCAAACACGAAACCAATGCCAAACAGCCACACCCCGAGCTGGGACATAACCATGCTTTGCATGAATACTCCCAGCAAGATGAAGATATAGGCTCCGTAGGAACTGAACTGAGTGACCGGCACCATGGCGCTCCGGATCTGCAACGGAATATAACCGTGCGCATGCTGGAGGGCATGGCCGGCTTCGTGGCAGGCGACGCCGATGGCCGAGAGTGATTGCGCATCGTAGACATCGGGGGACAGGTTGAGGGTGCGGTTAGCCGGATTGTAGTGGTCGGACAGGAAGCCGCGCACGCGGCGGATCTCCACATCGTGTAGATGGTTCGCGTCGAGCATGCGTCGTGCGGCCTGCGCACCGGTGAGCCGCGAGCTTGCAACCACACGACTGTACTTTTTGAAAGTGCTCTTGGTCTTGGCGGACGCGATTCCCGCCAGTATCAAAACCGGAAGCATGATGATCAAATACATGGGGTCGAAATACATAAACATAGTTGAAACTCCTGTTGCGAGTGTGTTGCGGATTCAGACTTCCAATGTCTGAAAACGTTTAAGTAATCGTTCAAATATGGCGGTTTTCATGTGCCCGGGCAATAGGTTTCCTTCGTACGGTTTATTGTTCATGGCGAACTTGACGGGGTCGGTAAACTAGGGCACGGTGCCGCTTTCTTACTCAACCCGAACATAACCCGAGGACGGTATGTTATGAGCGATTGGATCGGCCACGAGTGCGGTATTGCCGCGATACGGCTTTTGAAGCCGTTGGACTACTACATCGAGAAATACGGTACACCGATGTATGCGGTGAACAAGCTCACCCTCCTGATGGAAAAGCAGCATAACCGCGGGCAGGACGGTGCCGGCGTAGCTTCCATCAAACTCAACATGCCTCCCGGTATGCCCTACATCTTCCGTACCCGCTCGGCTGACAAGAATCCGATCATGAATGTACGCAACCGCATGGTTCGGGCATTTGCCGAGGCACGCGAAAACAACCCTGCCGAGTATCAGGACGGGGAGTGGGTCAAACAGAATGTGCTGTTTGCGGGGGAACTGCTGCTCGGCCATTTGCGCTACGGCACGCACGGCGCCTCGGGTGAATCCTTCTG
>CAXMPN010000007.1:19346-28274 GCA_964195195.1 Pontiella sp.
CGGCAACTTTAACTTAACCAACAACAACGAACTGTTCGACATGCTGGTTGAGCTGGGGCAACACCCCCGCAACAAGACCGATACGGTCATGGTGCTCGAAAAAATCGGGCATTTTCTCGATGAAGCCAACGATTTCCTTTTCCGGAAATATCGCAAGGAAGGCCTCACCCGTGCAGCCATTACCCAGCGCATCGTTGAGGAGCTGGATGTTTGCCGCATTCTCAAGAAGGCCACGCGATCATTTGATGGGGGTTACGTCATGGCGGGCATGATTGGCCATGGAGACCTTTTCGTGCTACGCGACCCCAATGCCATCCGCCCGGCTTTTTACTATCAAGACGATGAAATCGTTGCAATCGCCTCTGAACGTCCGCAAATCCAGACCGCATTGAATGTACCGATCGGCTCCGTGAAGGAGATCGAGCGAGGGCACGCCCTAGTGGTGAAGCGAACCGGCGAAGTGTTGATGGAAATGGTGAACGAGCCGAAGGAAAAAACGCCGTGCTCATTTGAGCGCATCTATTTTTCGCGCGGTACCGACAAGGATATTTACCAGGAGCGCAAGAATCTGGGTCGCTCGCTGGTCAGCCGGGTTTTGGACAGCGTGGACTACGATCTGGAGCACACGGTGTTTTCCTATATTCCAAATACCGCCGAAACCGCCTTCCTCGGTCTGGTCGAGGGCGTGAAGGATATGGTCGGCGAACGGATGAAATACCATCTCTTAAGTGAAAACCGGTTGACCGCCGAGCGGATTGACGAGTTGCTTTCGTTCCAGCCACGCATCGAAAAGGTGATGACCAAGGATGCAAAGCTGCGCACATTCATCACAGCTGATGCCGACCGCGAGGATCTGGTGGCGCAGGTGTACGACACCACCTACGGCATCGTGAAACGGAACGATACGCTCGTTGTGCTTGACGATTCGATCGTGCGGGGAACCACATTGCGCACCAGCATACTGCGCATCCTGGACCGCCTCGGCATGAAAAAAGTGGTGATCGTATCCTCTGCCCCGCAGATTCGCTTCCCGGACTGCTACGGAATCGATATGTCTAAAATGAAGGACTTTGTCGCCTTTGAAGCCGGCGTTGCACTAATTCGTGAAACCGGCCGGGAGGCATTGCTTGAGGAAATTTATACCGCCTGCAAGGAAGATGAGAAAAAGCCCCGCGATGAGGCGCAAAACCAGGTCATTCGCTTGTTCGAACCTTTTACTGACCAGCAGGTTTCGGACAAGATTGCCCAGTTACTGACCCCTGCTGGCATGAAGGCAGAGGTGCAGATCATCTATCAAAGCGTTGCAGGGCTTCACGAAGCCTGTCCCGATCACAAGGGTGACTGGTACTTTACCGGAAATTATCCCACCCCGGGTGGCCATCGCGTGGCGAATCGCTCCTTCATAAATTTCATGGAGAAGAGCGATGCAAGAGCCTACTAGCCGCTTGCAGGTGCTGGTTGTTTCTTGATGGGTGCGATGCGCCTATCCAGAGAGCGACACTCCCGAAAAAAAAGCAACCCCCAGCAACGATCAACCAACGACTGCTATCGCAATTTCAATTGCGCTAGGCATCGTTTGAAATCACCGGGTAGCGGAGCGGTAGCGCGGATGGCTTCGCCGGTTTTGGGGTGAGGGAATATCAGCCGGTAGGCGTGCAGCATCTGCCGCGGTTGCTCCAGTGAAAGTTCATTTCCGGTACCCGCGTATTTCTTATCGCCCAGCACCGGATGGCGCTTGTCGGCCAGATGGCGGCGGATTTGATGGGTGCGCCCGGTTTCGATGCGCAGTTCCAGGTAGCTCGCCTGCCTGTTGGCATCGAGCAACTTGACGAGGGTGGTCGACCTGTAGCCCTTAATGTCGGTGCGGATTTCCTTCCATTTGGCGGAAAACTTTCCGATCGTGACGGCGCGGTAGATTTTCATGATGTCGTGTCCCTGAAACATGGGAATCATGGCGGCCTTGGCTTCGGCGCTCTTGGCAAAGATGACGCAGCCGGAGGTTTCCTTGTCTAGGCGGTGCACGGCGCAGATGGTGCGATTCTGTTCCTGCTTGCAAAGCTTTACCTCGAGGCTGTCGTCCGCGGCATTGGTGAGCGTGAAGGCGGGCTTGTTGACGATCAGGTAGTCGGCATCCTGCCACAGGATCGAAATCCGCTTGGGCTGGGTGGGGACTCGCTCTTCGATCAGGATTTCAATCAGATCGTTTTCCATCACCTCATGTTTTCTGATCCAGACCCGTTTGCCGTTAACAAGAACATGCTTGTTATCAATCGCTGCCTGAGCCTGTTTCTTCGATATGCCGAGCACTTCCGAGATGACGACGAACAGCCGTTTGCCTTCGTCTTTATATTTAACTATAAAATCCTGTTTTTTCATAGGGGTTCCAATCCTTGGAGAAGAGCGGGGCAATATGAGCCAACTCACGACTACAAACAACGAATATCCCTCGAAATAACTATCACTAATCTTTCTGATAGACCCTAAATCAAACGGTTCGGATTGGAAAAAAAATCCCCCAACCAGGCTGAACTTTCTTCACAGATCTAAAAATAGTAAAAGGAGCATCCTCCACCGAGCTCAATGGTCAGGCAGGACGCTACCTCTTCCTGGGAATATGACGACCGGTATCGCCTGACGGCGGAAACCCTACCTCCTGCCATTTCTTTTACCCCCCGCACGTAATACGTATGTCCATTTACTGATTTGAGTTAAATTTAACCTTGATTAAAAATATATTTACCCTCAGTAAAAGATCTGCACAAAGCTCCATTGAGCATATGTATGCGTTCTCTCGCATTGACCGGTTAGATGGGGAATGGGCGGACTCTTTTTCTTTGCCTGAAAGTTGAAGGCTTGCCGTATTGATCCGGAAGAAAATCATGGAGAGCGTCCTTTCGAACTGAAGCGCATTTTAACAGTTAAAATAATTAAGTATAAATAAGGAGATAATGATGAAGGTTGAGACTAAACGGTTAGCCACTCGCACACTTGTAATGGGGCTTATTGCGGGATGCTGGGGCAACGGCGCGCTGGCTGAAGAAATGGTAACCGATAGGCCGGATGCCACGGAGTCCAGCTCCGTTATAAAGCCAGGGTATATTCAGGCGGAGCTCGGATGGCTGTACACGAAAAGCGTAGATGTAAAGACGCATGAGCTCCCGCAAACGCTTTTCAGGATCGGAGTGGTTGATCGTGTCGAGCTGCGCCTAGGCTGGGGCGGGTATCAAAATGCGACTTCGGCCGGTGGGGCCGACGGGGTGGGTGACTTTGAACTGGGCGCGAAGGTCTACATTTCCGAAGAGCAGGGTGGCCGTCCGGAGATCGCGCTGATGGGCGGGGTTTCGGTGCCGTCGGGAGATGACGATGTCTCCAGCGATGAATTCGATCCCAGTTTTCGATTTGCCTTTTCCCACACACTTTCGGATACCTTTTCCCTCGGCTACAACCTCGGTGCCGAATGGGCGACTGAGGATGGGTCCACAGTGAGTTCGTTCGTGTACACCGCCGCGCTGGGCGCCGGGTTGTCCGAAAGCATAGGCGCCTATGTCGAGTTCTTTGGCGATGTAGGGATGAGCGCTTCCGGCGAGGCACACTCGTTTGACGGTGGGTTCACCTATTTGCTTCGCGAGAACCTTCAGTTGGATGCATTCGCCGGCGTGGGTTTGTCAGACGATGCCGATGACTGGTTTGTTGGTACCGGTATGTCGTTCCGGTTCCCGAATTAAGCGGGGCTCTTCCTGAAAAGGGAGACGGAGTCAGAATCGGGATTGCTTCGCTTCAGACTGATCCCTGAGCTTTTTTCTCGGCGAGCTAGACAGTATGCCTGCGGCCCTTAGGTGCCGCGTGCGCGGACGGTGACTTACTCGACCTTAAAGTCCATGCCGCGCAGCCGTTTGGTGAAGGAGTTATCCGGTTCTTCGGACCAGACACCCAGAATACCACCGGGCTTCAGCGCGCTCACGCAGCGTTGATTCCGCCACGGGTGTAGAGCCGGTCGTTGCCCTCGTGGGTCAGGGCGTCTGGGCCGTTGTCGACATCGAGCATAATGGCATCATAGGTCTCGTTCACTTCCTTGATTACCAGCCCAACATCGGATTCGCGCACACTATATGCGGGGATCTTCCAGGGGATTTCCCGCCAATCCGGCCAGGTAGGTGCGGTTCTATTTAACAACAGTGGGCACCAGTTCGGCGACGACGACTTGAGCGGTGCCGCCTAAATTATGGAGCGCGTCTTCCGGGCCGTGCATGTGGCTGTTCATCAGCTCGTCATGTATGACCGAAATGGAAAATTCGAAGGCGCGCTGATAGAGCTTCATCGCGCCGCCATCGCCGGGATCATGGGTTTTGTCGAGTAATACCCACTATTTTATAAGCAGTTCCTGTTTGTTGGTATGTTGGATGATTTGGATGGATGGAGTCCTGGTAGAATCGTTTCCGTATCCAGCCATCCAACCACCCCATATTCCATTCGTCTAAAGCGGGGGATAGCGTTTGCGCAGGCAGTAGATTGCAAGACCCTTTCAATTTGCTTTATTTCATTGCCCGAAAAAGCCCGCAAGGGCATATTTGCGTCCGATTTGACGTAAAGGAAATCCTTAGGAGATTAAAATGGAACAATTGAAGAAAAATGAAGCGTATGGCGGCCCGGAGGGGCCGGTTGTCCTAGTGATCATGGACGGCGTCGGCATTGGAAAAAATGAGGACAGCGACTTTGTCAAAATGGCCAATACCCCGACGCTGGACTGGCTGCGCGACCATTCCGTCTATACGCAGCTCAAGGCGCACGGAAAAGCGGTTGGCTTGCCGGACGACTCGGACATGGGCAACTCGGAGGTCGGCCATAACGCTATCGGCTGCGGGCGGGTCTTCGAGCAGGGCGCAGCGCTCATCGGCCAGGCTATTGCTTCCGGTGCGATCTTTGAAGGTCCCGTCTGGCAAGAGCTGGTTTCCAACGCGAACGCCAAGAACTCCACCCTGCACTTCATCGGCCTCTGTTCGGACGGGAATGTGCACTCCCACCTGAACCATCTGGAAGCCATGCTGACGCAAGCGAAGAAACAGGGTGTTAAGAAAGTGCGTGTCCATGCGCTGATCGACGGCCGCGACGTGCCGCCCACCTCTGCGCTGGACTATGTTGACCGCGTCGAGAACTTTCTGGCCGCATTGAACGCGGATGGAACCGTGGACTATTGCATTGCGTCCGGCGGGGGTCGGATGAACATTACGATGGACCGCTACGATGCCGACTGGAGCATGGTCGATCGCGGATGGAAGGCGCACGTCAAGGCCGAAGGCCGCACCTTCGCAACGATGCGCGACGCCGTGGAAACTTTCCGCGCCGAAAAGCCGGGTATTCTGGACCAGGACCTGCCCGCGTTCGTGATCGAACGCGACGGCACGCCCGCCGGCCCCATTGCGGATGGCGACAGCGTGATCCTGTTCAACTTCCGGGGCGACCGTGCACTTGAATTAACCAAGGCGTTCGAAGCCGAGGAACTGGCCGAATTCGACCGCGGCCCGAAACCGGACGTGCTCTATGCAGGAATCATGCAGTATGACGGCGACCTGGGGCTGCCGGAACGCTATCTGGTGACTCCGCCGGCCATCGACCGCACCATGAGCGAATACCTTTCCAACGCGGGCGTGAAACAGTTCGCCATTTCCGAAACACAGAAATACGGCCACGTCACCTACTTTTTCAACGGCAATAATTCCGGAAAATTCGCGACCGAAACCTGGATGGAAATCCCATCCGACAACTGTCCGTTTGAAAATGCGCCGCGCATGAAAGCCGACGAGATCACCGCCGAAGTTGTGAAAGCCATTGAAAGCGGGGAATACCAGTTCATCCGCCTGAACTTCCCGAACGGCGATATGGTCGGGCACACCGGAGTGGTGGAAGCGGTCATCGCGTCGGTCGAAGCAGTTGACGAAGGCGTTGAAAAAATCATTGAAGCGCTCAATAAAACCAACGGCATCATGCTGTGCAGTGCCGACCACGGAAACTCGGACGATATGTACGAGTTGGACAAGACAACGGGTGAACCCAAGCTGGACGACACAGGCAAGGCCAAGCTCAAGACCGCCCATTCACTCAATCCGGTCCCCGCCTACGTGTATGATCCATCCGGCGTTTCCCACGCCCGCCTCGCCGACGTTGAAGAACCCGGCGTCTCCAATATGGCGGCGACCTGCATCACGTTGCTGGGCTATGAGCCGCCGGCCGACTACACGCCGAGCATTGTCGAAGTCGGCTAATATACCGGCCTAAAGACTTCGGATGAAATGGGCGCAGATAAACGGAGCCGGGTTTCGTGAACGGCTCCCGTTGGTGTTATTTTCATTCGGAAAATTATCGTTTTAACGAGCGGTCTTTGTTTTGTTTTCTACCAACTGTATGAGATTAATGAATCATGTATTGAACCATCTTCTGGCGGTATTGGCCTTGTGCAGTAGCGTCTGCGCGCAGGAAGCCGGCATGGATCAATCCCCATCCAAGCTGGATGAATACATGGAGACCGGCATGGAGGTGGCAGGGGTTCGTGCGCCGTACTACGACGACGAAGGAATCCTGAAAGCCGAACTCTACGGGGAGCATGCAAAAATTCTTGAGGACGGCGTTGCCGAAGTAACCAACCTACGTATTGATGTGTTCGAGAATGGCGCGGTGTTCATGACGGTTTTTGCGCCGAAGTGCTATACACGGGTCGTTGAACAAGGAGGGGATAAATACCTCTCCGTGGAATCAGATGGGGCTGTGCTGATCGATATGGAGCAGATGACCGTCGCGGGCCGTGGCTTCCTCTTCACCTCTGAAAACAACCATTTCGAGATTCTGTCCGAGGCGAAGGTTCTGGTGAAAGAAGCTACTCACCACATGAAGGGATTGGAATTGTGATGCGATCCGCTTCCATGATGATTCTTATCGGTTTGGTTCTATTAGGGGCCGCCTGTTCCAAGCGCGAACGAACGGACCCAAACGCCGAAGAGTGGAACGGGATCCAGGCGCTGGCCGACGAGGCTGCGGTTGTCTCGTCTGTTCCGGAGCCGAGTTACCCCCCTCAGGTTGGAGAGCCCGTTCCTGAAGGTGAGTTCGAGGGATTCATTCAGCGGTTGGAGCAAATGAAGAACGTCCGCCGGCAGACTGGTGAAACGCTGCTTACGGGCAAAACCCTTGTCTTCGATTACGATCATCGATTTGTGCGCATGGATGATCAGGTCAGGGTGGTGGATGACCATGGCGTATTGGAAACAGAAAGTCTGATAGGCCGGTTTTCGACGTCGAACGAAGTGGAATCCATCGAAGCAAAGGGCGGGGTGTTCATAACGAGCGAAGGCCGCGAAGCCCAAGCCGGAACGGCAGTCTACGACTATTCGAGCGGGATCGTCGAGTTACAGGGACTTGCAGCCGTTTCCGAAGGTGGAAATCGTCTCTCTGGAGAGCGCATCCGGTTTTGGATCAAGGGCGACCGGAAGATGATTTGTGAGCCCAATGCCCTGCTGGAGATATCGGGTGTATCCGGCGCTGCGGTGGAGAATCTGCCCGCCAGTGATATGGATACGGAAATCAGGGCGGATCGTGTGGTTTACGACGAAAGCAAGGGATTGGCACAACTGTATGGGAATGTGCGTTTGCGCGATCCTCGTATGGACATGAACTGCGGTGAGGCACGCGTTTTCCTTAAAGATGACAACAAAATAGATTGGATCGAAACCCTTTCTGAGGTAATAATCCACTCAGGAGACAGGAAGGCGCTGGCCGAGCGGGCAACGTACCATGCAGATGAAGGAAAATTTACGCTGGAGGACAGGCCGAAGGTCATGCAAGGACTCAATGTAATAACCGGCGACCGGATCATATTCTGGCATGAGACGCGGAGAATAGTGTGCGAACCGAATGCCCGCGCATTGCTGTATTTGGACGAGGAAACCAGGGCGAAATTCCTGAAAGATTTGAATGACTAAAATGGATACGGAAGAAACCTGCCTGATCCGAACTGAAAGACTGGTTAAGGCATATAAAGGCCGCAAGGTCGTGCGGGAAGTCGAGATCAATGTCAAGGCCGGCGAAATTGTCGGATTGCTCGGCCCCAACGGCGCCGGCAAGACCACCAGCTTCTACATGATTGTGGGACTGATCCGCCCCTCGGGCGGTAAGGTATTTTTCAATGGAAAGAATGTTACCAGAGTACCGATGTACAAGCGGGCGCGTATGGGCATGGGCTACCTCTCGCAGGAACCATCCATCTTCCGTAACCTGACGGTACAGGATAACGTAATGGCGATCCTGGAAACGCTTCCTATTTCGGGCAAGGAGCGTAAGCGACGGCTTGGTCTACTTCTCGAAGACCTGAAGATTAGCCATCTGGGCAAGCAGAAGGCTTATACGTTGAGCGGCGGGGAACGGCGGCGCCTGGAAATCACCCGGGCGCTGGTCACCAATCCCTCCATCATTCTTCTCGATGAGCCATTCAGCGGAGTCGACCCTTTGGCGGTCCATGATGTTCAGGAAATTATCCGTGATCTGCGCGACCGAGGGCTGGGCGTTCTGATTACCGACCACAATGTCCGCGAAACGCTGGCGGTGGTAGACCGCGCCTATCTACTTTGCGAGGGGCAGGTGTTGCGTGAAGGAAATAGAGATTTTTTAGTAAACGATGAGGTGAGCCGCGAACTCTATCTGGGACCGCGGTTCAGTATGTAGTACAAACGAAAGGAGCAGTCATGCAGATAAGTATCACAGGACGGCATGTCACGGTAACCGACAACGTAAAAGCTCATGTGAATGACAAACTTGAGCGGAGTCTGGGTGTGTTCCCTCGAATAGAATCCATTCATGTTATCCTGGGTGAGGAAAAAATTCTCAAGGTGGCCGAGATCGTAATCCAGGGTGCCAGCCATATCCGTGTGTCCGCCACGGAAAAGT
>CAXMPN010000008.1:0-5107 GCA_964195195.1 Pontiella sp.
CAGCTTCAACATCTGGGGTAATTATGACCTGGGGGAAAATTGGATCGGAATTTCGGGCGACTTCTCTGAAATCGATATGTCGCTGGCCTATTCCCTGCCTCTTGACTACAATGAAATGGCTTTTGACGTCGGCATCATTGGCTACGACTTTCCTGCGAATGCAGACGACCCGAATTCCAGTGCAGGTTTAAATTCCAAGTCTACCACGGAGCTGTTTGCTTCGGCCACCGTGCTGAGCTGGCAGGACTATGTGATTCCGTCGTTTACCCTCTTCGGCGACATTGATGAAGCCGACGGGGTCTACTTCCTGTTTGATATCGTTGCTCCCTTCGAGGTAAGCGAGTACCTCGCGGTTGAAGGCGGTATTTCTGCCGGGTACGGTAACACCTCCTACAACGACTACTATTTCGGCCCCAGTCAAGATGCCGGATGGAACGACTACAACTTCTACGGAAACGCCAGCTATGTTATCCAGGAAGGTCTGACTGCATCGCTCAACCTGACCTACACCATGCTCGCCGGCGGTTCCATCCGAGACGCGGCGGACGACATTTACGAATCCGACCAAAAATTATGGGGCGGCGTAAATATTGCCTACGACTTCTAAACGGAAGCACCGGTTGCAAGAAAACGCCCCGAACGCCGGGGCGTTTTTTTTGGTTTGGTCGCACGACCGCAAATCGCTAAACTCTGCTGAATTTTAACAACCCAAAAGGGGGGACGCCATGAATGAACTGCTCGAACTGCTTAAACAAAATGCGCTCGAATCGCCGGAAAATATGGCCAAGATGCTCGGCCTCTCCGTCGAGGAGGTAAAGAAACAGATTGCCGAGTATGAAAAGGAAGGCGTGATCCGCGCCTATCAGGCCATCGTGAACGAAGAAAAGCTGGATGCTTCGCTGGTCACGACCGTGATCGAAGTCAAGGTTACGCCCGAAAGCGAAGGCGGGTTCGATCGCATTGCCACCCGAATCAGCCGGTTTCCCGAGGTGGAGTCGGCCTATCTCATGTCGGGCACCTTCGATCTGCTGCTGTTCATCAAGGGCCGCACCATGCACGAGGCCGCCGGGTTCGTCAGCGAAAAGCTGGCCACCATGTCGGGGGTCACTTCTACGGCTACGCACTTCATGATGAAGACCTATAAGCAAAACGGCATTCTCATGCACACTGGGGAGGATGATGAACGACTCAAAGTCTCTCCATAGCCGGATTGCAAAAACCGTTCAGAACATTCCGCGTTCCGGCATTCGCGACTTTTTCGAGATCGTCAGTTCCCGCGAGGATGTGATCAGCCTCGGAATCGGGGAACCGGATTTCATCACGCCTTGGCACATCCGCGAAGCCGCCGTGCTGGCGCTCGATCGCGGCACGACCAGCTATACGTCCAACATGGGCCTGCTGACCCTGCGCCGCGGCATTGCCCAGTATGTCGAAAAGAAGACGGGCATCGGCTACAATCCCGCCGACGAGGTACTCGTGACCGTTGGCGTCAGCGAGGGGCTCGATCTGGCTATACGTGCGCTGATCGAACCGGGCGACGAAGTGCTCTACCACGAGCCGAGCTATGTCTCCTACAACCCGCTGATTCAATTTGCCTACGGCAAGCCGGTCGCCATCCAGACCAAAAAGGAAAACAGCTTCCGCCTGACCCGCGCCGAGCTTGAAGAGCATGTTTCCCCGAGAACCAAGGTGTTGCTACTCAACTATCCCAACAATCCGACCGGGGCTGCTCTGTCGAAGAAGGATGTCGAGGACATCGCCGCCTTCGCCATCGAGCATGACCTGATTGTGCTGACGGACGAGATCTACGACGAGCTGACCTACGAACGCGAGCACTTCAGCATTATCTCCGTGCCCGGCATGCGAGAACGCACCATCTACCTGCACGGATTTTCCAAGGCGTGGGCCATGACCGGCTGGCGCATGGGCTTCACCTGCGCACCCCCCGAGCTGACCGAAGCCATGATGAAGATTCATCAGTACACCATGCTTTGCGCCCCGATCCTCAGCCAGGAGGCGTCCATCGAGGCGCTCAGGATGGCGGACACCGACATTGCCTACATGAAGGCCGAATACAAGAAACGCCGGAACTTTATCCATGCCTCGTTCGAAGAGATGGGGATTCCGTGCATCTATCCCGATGGGGCTTTCTATGCCTTTGCAGATGTCAGCAAATTCGGCATGACCTCCAAAGAGTTCGCGCTGAAGCTGCTGGATGAGCAGAACGTGGCCTGCGTGCCCGGGACGGCCTTCGGCCTCTGCGGCGAAGGTTTCATTCGCTGCTCCTACGCCACCTCGCTGGACCAGATCAAGGAAGCCATGGTCCGCATCGCACGCTTTATCAAAAAACTCTAACTGCACCACCGGAGGAGAAGGCAAAATTATTCCATGCGGGATGTTCTGGAAATATCATTCTGCCACTCAATCATTCTGCCTGAATATTCATGCCTGAGCACGTCCGAGAGTTGATCGTCTTCCCGACGGAACTGGCGTTGCGACGTTACCAGCAGGATCAGGCGCTGAAGCACGGATGGGTCGATGCCTCGAGCCATACCACTTTTGCAAGGTTGCGCAAGCTGTGCCTGCCCTTCGTGCGGTTGAAAGGGCGGCGGATGAATGCGGCGGAGCAGTTGCTGATGCGCCGGCAGGTGGTGGAGGTGGCGCATGGCCATTTTGCCGGGCAAGGTACGCTCGGTACGCTGTCGGATGCAGCCCTCTCCGGAGTACTCGATCAGTTGATCAATGAACTGGCATCACTGCCCGGTGAAACCACACGGATAGTGGACTGGCTGCTGGATCGGCCGCGCAGCCACAAGCTGTACCAGCTCGGCACCCTTTTCAGCGTCTGGCGGGCGGTCATCAAGCAGGAGGGACTGGTCGATGCACTGGATGTGAATCTGGCGCTCTTGAAACTGCTCAAGAGCGGACGACCCAACTGGCCGCCGCTGCTGCGGGATGCAAGAGGGCTGACATTCCGCTCGGTACGCTGGTTCAGTCCGTTTGAGGAAGCCTGCATTCTCACCCTGAATCAAAAGGTGAAAATTCGGATTGAGTCCGCCCTGCCACTCGCCCATGCCGAAGCGGCGGCCGACCGGCTTGGGCAGCGGATCCACGCCGAAATCATGGCGCATCCCTGGGCGATGTGGACGGAAGACCTGGGCGATGCGCTGGCGGTTGACAGTTCGGATATTCTTCAGCTCGACGACACAGGGCGCATCGGTTTTTCCCGTTCATCGGGGGCGTACGGCGAAATCGAGGATCTTGCGCGACGCATCTGCTGGCAGCTGGAAACCCGTCCGATACCCACCAACCGGATTGCTCTGGTCGTGCCGAATATCGGAACCGTGCAGGACATCATTCCACACGTGTTCAGCCGCTTCCGGATTCCCTACTATTTCCGGCGCGGTCGCCCGGTTTTGTCATCGCCCTCCGTGAAAGCATTTCTGGCCTGGCTCTCCTTTCCGCTGCGCCCCGAACGCGACGCCCTGATCGATCTTATTCGCAATCCGGCGGTCGTGTTTGAGCGGCGGGAAGAGGCCGTGGCGAAACTGCGCAAGGCACCGCCCCGTGTCCATCCTGCCGCGATACCCTTTATCCATCCCATGGATCGATGTTCAGGACAACAGGCCGCCGAGCTCCTGAAGGAGCGGATCGTGGAGCCGGACGACCACTTCAACGCCGAAGCGTTGAAAGCGGTTGGAACCGCTTTAACAGGATTCGGCGAGCATGCGATACCGCTGCGGGATCTGATTGAACTGCTTGAGGAATTACTGGAAGACGCCACCATACGCCCGCGCGACAGCCATGAGCAGGGGGTCTGGGTTCTGAATCCGTACGATGCCGTCGGGCTTGATTTTGATATTGTCCTGTTTGCCGGGCTCAATGAGGGGGAATTTCCTGCCGTCCCTCAGCAGGATGCATTGCTCAGCGACGACGAGCGCCATTGGTTGCGGAGGCATCTGGAAGAACAAGGCCGGCATCTGCCTGCACTGGCACTGCCCAAGGCCGATGTCCTGTTCGAGCAGCAGTCGGTATTATTTCTCAGCGTACTCGGTATGGCCCGCGAGCAACTCGTGCTATCGCACCAGTCGGCCGATCAGGAAGGCAATGAAAAGAGCGGGAGTGAATATTTCCGCAAGCTCTGGAACCTGGCCGGCTGGGGTACGCAGGAAAACATCGTTCCAAGTGCATATGACCGGTGGCGCATCCGGCAGCTAGGCGAAGATTGCGTGTTTGCGCGTCATCTGGCTGCGCAGCAGGTGGTCGGCCCCGAAGACCGGATCCCCATGCCCGGCGAATCATACCTGACTCCGGTGCCGTTGCCTTTGTGCCGGGCAAGCGACGAGGCACTACAGGCGGCAGTGCATGAAGGGACGACCTCCGTGTCGTCCTCCGGTCGAAGGGATATGGACGGGACAGAGCCCGTCCCTCCACAAAAAACCGAACATCTTGTTGCCATGCTGAAGATCGAGCGGGAGGCGTACCTCGATACTCCGATCTATGAGCGCGTTCCCTCGAAATATTGCGGCCATCTGGCGGCATTGAAACAGAAGATTGCCGATTGGTTTTCCTCCAAACCGGAATGGAGTCCAACGGCGTTGGAGGCACTGGCGCAGTGTCGTTATATCTTCCTGCTCGAACGCATATTTGGTCTGCGGGATGAGCGTATGGATGACGACCAACCCGATCCAATGGATCGGGGTACATTGATCCATTCCATGCTGCACGAGATTTACACCGCGATTGCCCTTGGCGAAGCCGGACTGGGCCATCCGCGTCTTTGGGCCGTTAAAACCCATGCAGGGTGGCGGAGCCGGAGTGACGGCGGATCGGATGCCGTTCCGCTCGCCGTCTTTGTTCCTGAATTTGAAAACCAGTATGTGATATTTGCCCGGAAGGTTGCGGAAAAACGCATGGACCAGGTGGCACTGGGCCATCCGGGTGTGTGGGCGGCAGAGCGCGAAAAGGTGATGGAGCAGGTACTCAACTTTGTGCGCCATGACGCCAAAACCTGTGCCGATGAAAACCGGTTTCCGGCGTTATTCGAGCTGACCTTCGGTGGTGATACGGCCGTTGAACTAGGTGATCTGCGGTTAAAGGGAATCAT
>CAXMPN010000008.1:5117-10114 GCA_964195195.1 Pontiella sp.
ACTACAAAGGTTCCAGCCGTTCGCGTAGCAGGAAGGAAGACTATCTGGATGAAATCCGGCGCAACCTGGATTGCCAGTTGCCGGTTTATGCCATGGCTGCTCAACAGCATTTCTTCGGGGAGTCTAATACGGAGACGGTGAATAAGATAACCGAAGCCGGCTATCTCATGTATGAACGGGACCCATCGAAGATCGGTAATGCCATCAGGAAGAGTCTGGTGCCCATGGACGAACCGGGGCTGCTTGACGAATTTCTAGAAACCCTTTTCCAGAACATACGCATGTTGAAAGACGGGGATTTTTCGGCCGATCCTCTCATTGCTTCCTATAGGGACTATGAGTCGATTTGCCGCACCACCGCCGTGGAGCGGGAAGAGCTGGAGTAAGGCGTAAAACGTAATTCGTAATGCGTGACGACTGGATGTGGTGCTGGACCAGGGTGTTGTGAGGGGCCACTAGAAAAGGTGTTTTGCCAATAGATAGAAGCCGACATCGGGCGTGGAGTCGGTGGTCAGTTGTTGCGACATCCCCAGATCGAGCAGCAGGGCGCCAGATAAATAGATCGTGCCGCCGGACAGAAGCTGTATGGATGATCCGAGCTGCTGGAGATCGCTATCGTAGAAAGAGGAATGCATATCCAGCTGCAGCTTGAGTTCGATGGAATCCAAGGCGAGCCAAGCCAAAGAGATGCCGCCATGAGCGGCAAAATGGCGTTGCAGATCGCGCAAGACCTTGGCGTTGCCCATATAGGTCATGCCTAGATGGGACGAGAACACGGTGTTGATACGCTTTAGTGTCTGGTAGTCGCTATAGGCCAAGCTGAAAGACACATCGGTACCGCCGCTTCCCAGAAGGTATTGCGAATCTCCCGTCGGCAATTTAACCTGGGGTCGAAGCGCGAGGTGTCGCTGGGAATCCGGTGCAACAGGAAGTAAAGGAATCGCCGCCGTAAGGCGCAGGTCTCCCAACCCCCCATGTTTTTCCGTCATTTCGAATAACGTGTTCCCATTTTGCTGAATTAGATAATGAATTTGATCCTTATCAAATTGTTCCTGCAGGTCGTTGGGCATCCCAAAGAGGTCATGGGTCCGGCGGATGAGACCGTCAAGATAACCCCCACTGTGCATAATGAACGGGATATCGATACCGAGCTCCAGTTTGTCGGAGGCGCCATAGCGGAAGATGAAGTTATATTGTGATGTTACACCATCCCACACAATGGATTCGCCATTGGAGGCATCGGTTGAAATGGCATGATTGGAAACAAAATACAGGAAGCCGGCGTTTAGCTTTCCTTTCGGCGTAATGGCTCCGGATTCGGCTTTGGGCAGGCCGAAAATTTGTACAAACGGATTTTGATTTCCCACATAGATGGGGATGCCTTGTTCTGCAGTAGTCACGGACGCAATTCCGAGCATGGTGCAAACGAATCCGTGTAGGATGCCGATTTTTAATTTCACAATTCAACCTAGCTTCAATGCATGACGAGCAAATCAACGATCCCCATTTAATCCCCTATACAATGATGGGAACCGGTCCCCATGGCTGTTTCTAAGGCGCTTCAAGTTCAGAATAGGCGTTAAAAAACTGAATAAACGATATCGTATCCTGCGCACAGAAGACGACCTATATATGATGCGCAAATAAAAAGCCGCCTAACGTTGCATGTCCCTCATGAATCGAGCATCTTTCCCATTTTTATGACGGGATGCTTTATGATGAAAAAGTTGCACATATATCTGGCTTGTCGATGGGCCATATGGATTTCCCTGTTGGGACCCCTGTTCGCCCTCGGCGCACACGGGCAAACCAATGCCTATTCGGAAACCTACCGGACGTGGCCGACCAACTCCTATTGGACGATGCTTGAAAGAAGTCCGGACAGCTACGACACGCCGTACAAGATCACTCTTTTCAATCCGCAAAATGGTGAAGATAGTCAGCGGGCCTGGTCGCAAACCAAATCCGTTTTTGTCTATGGCCTAGGCGTGGTGGCATTTTTGGCCGTACTGCCGGAATCAGCAACGGGGTGGGATACGGAATCAGATGTTCTCAGCAAGTGGGCGGAAAACGTCAAGGCTGGGCCGGTATGGGATCACGATAACTTCGCATACAATTATGTGGGCCACACCTACTTTGGCGGAGTGTATTATCAGGTAGCGCGAAAATCCGGTTATCGCCAGTGGGATTCGTTCATCTATACATTCCTGATGTCGACCTTCTATTGGGAATATGGCGTCGAAGCATTAGCTGAAATTCCGTCGGTTCAGGATCTGGCGGTTACACCGCTACTGGGTTGGGTGTATGGCGAATGGGCCTATCAAAAGGAACTGAAGCTCCGGGAACAAAACGGTGAAGCTCTTGGATCAAAAACCCTTGGAAATATTTCCCTCTTCCTGCTGGACCCGATCGACAGCATCGGTCGAGGGGTCAATAGGGTGGCGGGGCGCCAGTGGGTCAAGGCGGGGCACGGCTACTTCAGCTATACGGCAGCACCCGTCGAAGACAACACGGATCATACGGTCTATCTCAATCTGAAAGTTCCGATCGGAGGCAGCTACGGTCCCGAAATACACGAGCCCGTTCAGATCGACTACCGCAACGATCCGGTCAATACAGGCATCGTTGGCATCAGCCTGGGCGGCGGGCAGACTAATCCGGACAAGGAGTGGGGAGTGGACGATTCCTCCTATAAAAAAATCACACTCGGTCTTTACTTCTCGCCTCGCATATCCTCCCGGCTATCCTACGCATGGGGCGATGCGGACGTGCTTGCCACCGGATTGCCCGTGCGTTATGAAAACTACAGTCTCGATACCCAATGCTACTTCAACATCAAAAGGAAGCTTCGTCCGTTCGTATCGGCTGGATTTGGTGAGCAGATGTGGGACAAAGACAACGATATGAAAGACTTTCTGCTGAATGCGGGGCTGGGAATACATTATCAGATCCATAATAAATGGGCACTTCAAGCTGACTGGATCAACTACTTTAGTACGGCGAAAGACACCCACGATCAGCTGATGAGCGCCTCGATTGTATACCGCTTCGGTCGCGGAGAGCACCGCGACTGGTAAAGAGCTTCGGACCACTCAACTGCCATGCTAATAGGCGCTCCGGTTGGAGCGCCTTACTAATCTCTTCCGGGGTTCCCCCGATTAGTTCTTGATGGCATCGATCACCTGCGGGGCCACGCCGAGGGCAGTCATTCGGCTTTCGGTGCCGACTAGTGTGCCCTGCGAGATCAGCCCGTCGATATCGTTGGGGAGTTCCCGCTTGCCGACGAACGAGGTGCATCCAGTGCGTTGGCCGTTTGTTCACATGGGTAGTAAAACATGCTCATGATAACTCTCCTGGGCTGGTTTTTGTTCCAATGGCGTCGGGCGTATGCATATCGCGAACATGCAAACCTTGATGCGCGTCAAGAAGCGCGAAAAAGGAAATGGGTGGGGATGCGGAACACTTGACCTTCGGACGGGCCTCCGCTAGCTTGTGCGCTCGTTTTTTAAGGGTGAACCCGCCCAAAGTGAAATTGCGCAACTGTATGAGCGACCTGAGTCTAATCCGGAATTTTTCAATCATTGCCCACATCGACCACGGCAAGTCGACGCTGGCCGACCGCATGCTGGAACTCACGCATACGGTGGAACAGCGCAAAATGAAGGAACAGCTGCTCGACTCGATGGATCTCGAGCGCGAGCGCGGCATTACCATCAAGGCGCATCCCGTCACGATGAAATACAAGGCGAGAGACGGAAAAGTCTACAGCTTCAATCTTATCGACACACCCGGTCACGTGGACTTTTCCTACGAAGTTTCCCGCAGTCTGCAGGCCTGCGAGGGTGCGATACTGGTGGTGGACGCCTCTCAGGGCGTAGAGGCCCAAACCGTTTCAAACACGTATCTGGCCGTGGAGAACGGACTTGATATCATTCCCGTGCTCAACAAAATAGAGATGCCCAACGCGGATGTTGATGAGGTGTGCCAGCAGATCGAGGATATCCTCGCGATCGAGGCCACCGATGCCCTGCAGATCAGTGCCAAGAAGGGAATCGGCATCGAGGAGGTGCTGGAGGCCGTGGTAACGCGTTTCTCCCCGCCGGAACCGGCCAAGGATCATTTTACCCGTGCGCTCGTGTTTGATTCAAAATATGACGCCTTTCGCGGCGTCGTGGTCTACATGCGCCTGTTCAGCGGTACGTTGAAGGCGGGCGATAAAGTCCGTGTGATGAGCACGGAGGAAGACTACGAAATCAAGGAAGTCGGTGTGTTTACGCCCGAGATGGCGAAGCGCAAGGTGCTGGACGAGGGGTCGGTGGGCTATGTCATCGCCAATATCAAGGATGCTTCCGAAATCCAGATCGGTGACACGCTTACCCTCGCTAAAATGCCCGCCCATGATCCCTTGCCCGGTTTCAAGGAGATCCACCCGATGGTCTTTTCGGGCATCTATCCGGTGGAAACCAGTGACTACGAAAAGCTGGGGGCCAGCATGGACAAGCTTCGACTCAACGATGCCTCGTTCAGCTTTCAGGCCGAATCGTCGATCGCGCTGGGTTTTGGATTCCGCTGCGGTTTCCTGGGGTTGCTCCATATGGAAATCATCATGGAGCGTCTGCGCCGTGAGTTTAACCTCGATATCATTTCCTCGTATCCGAACGTAGTCTACAAGGTCATCCTTAAAAAGGGTGACGGCTTGGAGATCGACAATCCGATGCACCTGCCCGACTTGAGCAGCATTGAGCACATCGAAGAGCCCATGATCGACGCCACCATCATCACGCCCACCGACTATATGGGTGAAATGCTTCAGCTGATCATGGATCGCCGCGGCGAGGTCACCAAAACAGACACGATCGACGCGCACCGCGCCGGAGAAATCGACAAAGCGGAAGAGCGCTCGGGCCGCCAAACCGGCGCAGTCGGCAAAACCGGCCGCCGGCAAGACGACCGCCAAGGCTAAGACCACCGGAGTGCGATCCGCCAAAAAGAAGGCC
>CAXMPN010000008.1:10141-10649 GCA_964195195.1 Pontiella sp.
TGATCCACGGCGAGGTGGTGGATGCCTTCTCGAGTGTTGTACACCGTTCCAAGGCGGAGTTCCGCGGACGGCAGATGTGCAAGTCGTTGCTCGAGGTGATTCCGCGTCAGGCGTTTACGGTTGCACTCCAGGCGGCGGTCAACGGCAAAATCATTGCCCGCGAAACGATCCGCGCCTACCGCAAGGATGTGACGGCAAAGTGCTATGGTGGCGATATCAGCCGCAAGCGCAAGTTGCTTGAGCGCCAGAAGGAAGGTAAAAAGAAGCTTAAGAAGATCGGCAAGGTAAACATTCCCCAGGAGGCGTTCATCGCCGTCCTTAAAACAAACAAGAAATAAGGCGGGGTTTAATGATCGGTACTATGAAGAAACGCAAGTTGCGGAAGCAACTGAAGGAATACCTGCATGCTGCCCGGCACGCCCGCCACATGCGCGAGGATATAGCGGATCCCGGGGATCTTGCGGCGCTGGAAAGCGCCGAGGAGGCCGTGTGCAACATCCGTGATACG
>CAXMPN010000008.1:10659-16572 GCA_964195195.1 Pontiella sp.
GGAAGGCGATATCGAGAAGGCGGTGGATACGCTGGTCGCCGCCACGGACAAGATCTACCCGTCGTCGAATCGCACTGGTATTCG
Source organism: Pontiella sp. (assembly GCA_964195195.1). Lineage (GTDB taxonomy): Bacteria > Verrucomicrobiota > Kiritimatiellia > Kiritimatiellales > Pontiellaceae > Pontiella. The sequence goes on from CAXMPN010000008.1 coordinate 10,744, forward strand.
CGAAAACGTCGAAGTGATCATCGTAGCGCTTGCGGCCGCCATGGCCATCCGCGCCTTTTTCTTCCAGCCGTTCAAGATCCCGACGGGGTCCATGCAACCGACGCTCAACGGCATCACAACCGAAGCCCAGGCCGGCGCAACCTTTTTGGATCACCAGCCGCTCAAGTTCGTTAAATGGCTCGTTACCGGCACATCCTACAAGGAATTCCAGGCAGAGTCCTCCGGGGAAACAGGCGACCGATTGTACGGAGACCGCGACAAGATTGTGTTGGAAATCGGCGGAGTGCCCCATAAATTTCCTGCCTATATGCGCGATGAACTGATCGGCAAAATCAAACCCTATTACAACAAGGGCGATATTATCGCTAGCGCCCTAGTGATTGCCGGCGACCATATTCTGGTCAACAAAATGAAATACAACTTCATGCGACCGGAGCGCGGGGATATTTCCGTATTCGACACGCGCAATGTCCACCATGCGCAGGTCCGACCCGACACCTTTTACATCAAGCGCATGGTCGGCCTCTCCGGCGAAAAGATCCAGATCCAGAACCGGCGTCTGGTGAGGGACGGAATAATCATCGACGATCCTCCCATCTTTAAAAAGATCGACACCGATCCCATGTACAGCGGAGGTCATGATGTCGCCCAGGGAAGCCTGCTCGATTCAGAGGATGCATTTATTCAGCTGGCCGATGACGAGTATTTGATGATGGGGGACAACACGAAGCCCAATATGAGCCTGGACGGTCGTTTTTTCGGCGGGGTGCCACGGGACGATTTCCAAGGGCCGGCCATGTTCGTCTACTGGCCGTTCCGCGAGCATTGGGGAACGATCCATTAGAAACGATTCTTTTTGCGGGATTTGCGGGTTGACTTGGTCAACACCCCCGCTATTATCCGGTCCTTCTTTTCCAGAAACAGGAACCAATTTGAATAAACGGAGTGATTTAATATGCCGAATCTGAAAAGCGCCAAGAAGAGAATGCGCCAGAACGCAGTGCGCCACGACCAAAACGTGCAGGTGCGTACTCGCATCAAGAATGCTCGTCGCAGCATGTTGGAAGCATTGGACACAAAGAATGCCGAAGCGGGTGCCACGGCACTGCGCGACTATAGCTCGATTCTCGATAAGGCCGCCAAGTCCGGTGTCATCAAGAAGAACACCGCAATTCGCCGCAAGACGAATGCCGCCAACGGCCTGCGCAAGATTGCTTCTGCCTAACCAATACAGATAGTAATCGATGTGAAAACCCGCCGATGAGCGGGTTTTTTTGTGTCTGGAACGTATTAGGTTTTAAGTGATTAAGTTTTAAGGGCGCTCCGTCAGTGGCCTCATCATGGGCCGGTTCGGGACTTAACACCTAGGCACTTGCCCACCTAAAACTACGCGTAGCGCCTACCACTGCTCGATCAGGTCATCCACTATGAACTTCGCGAGTTCGGCGGCGGCCCGGGGCAGGGCGTCGCGCTTGGCGGAGGTCAGGTCGGATTCGAAGGGGAAGGTGGCTTCACCATAAGTCCTGGATTCGGAGAGGATTTCACCGGTTTGGGCATTCTTCAGTTTTGCGGTGCCGGTAATGCGCAATCGGTAGATCTCGGGCGTGGTATTTTGTTCACTGCGGAATGCGATGGGCGTGAGGTTGTAATCCGTAAGGATGACCTCAATCACTCCGTCGGATGCTCCGGTGCCATTGATCAGCTTGAGGCGTCCATCAAACTGGATGCGGTCGCGCACGGCATGGGTGACCTGCAGTTCGATAGCGGGTTCAGAGGTCTTGTTCACGACCGGGGCCATGGAGACGGTTTCGATGCCTTCCGGGCGGCTTCCGCCCAGCTGGTAGCCCAGGCATCCAGAGAGCAACAGCGTCGCTGCAACACAGTTTAACAGATGGATTCTTCTCTTCATAGTGGTGTCCGATTGGGAGCAAAGACTCTCCAAAAAAAATGGATTTGTCAAAGCTTGATTCCCGTGCGTCCCCTGCTTAGGGTGCTCCTCTATTTTCAACCCCAACGAGAGGAACTGATGAAAAAGGTATTAATACCAACCAAGTTGCATGCAATTGCCCGCGAGACGCTCGAAAAGCACGGCAACTATGAGGTGGTCCAGGATGACTCCTCGGACCTAGGCACCCTCGCTTCCCTGCATCCCGATACTTGTGCACTGATCGTTCGCTCGGAGAAGGTGACCGCCGAGATCATCGATGCCTTACCGGCGCTCAAGGTGGTTATCCGTGCGGGAGCCGGCTACAACACGATCGATACCAAGTATGCACGTTCGAGGAACGTGGATGTGATGAATACGCCGGGCGCCAACGCCAATGCCGTGGCGGAAGAGGTGATCGCGCTCATGCTGGCTGATGCCCGCCACGTCGTGCCGGGCGATGCCTCTACCCGCGCCGGCCAGTGGGAAAAGAAAAACTACATGGGCCGGGAAGTCACCGGCAAGACGGTCGGTATCGTCGGTTTCGGGGCCATCGGACAGCTGGTGGCCAAACGCCTTTCCGGTTTCGATGTCAAGGTCCTGGCCTACGACCCCTTCCTTTCCGACGAGCGCGCCCGCGACCTGAAGGCGGAATCGGCCGAGTTGCCTGAAATCTTCGAGCAGTGCGATTATGTCTCCCTGCACATGCCAGAGAATGACGAAACACGCGGCATTATCAACAAATCGTTGCTGGCCCGCATGAAGAATGGCGCTACGCTCATCAATTGCGCGCGCGCCGGCATCATTAATGAAGACGACCTGCGCATCCTCAAAGCCGACAAGGGCCTGCGGTATCTCAACGACGTCTATCCCAAAGACGAAGCGGGCAAAAAGCCCATTGCCGACGTTGCAGATATCATGCTTCCGCATCTCGGGGCCAGCACGCAGGAGGCGAACTACAACGCCGCGTCGCGCTCTGCCACCCAGCTCATCGGCTACGATGACAAGGGGATTGCTTCCTATGTGGTCAACCGCGACGTTCCCGAAGGGCTCGACCGCGCCTACAGCGAACTGGCCTTTGCGCTGGCGCATCTTTGCCGCGGCATTGCCGGCGGAAACAAGCAGATGAAGCTTATCGAAACCAGCTTTTACGGCGACCTCGCCAAATTCGGAGACTGGCTGCTGGTGCAGATCGTGGCCGCACTCAGCGACGATTTCGATCGCACCCAGGGGTACGATGCAGCGCTTGAATATCTCAAGGAGATGGGCGTTGAATATTTCAACCGTGAAACCGATACCAGCAAAGGGTACGGCAATTCAATCACGGTCGACGTCACGACCTCGGTCGATGCCGCGCATTTCCAGCGCATCAGCGTCCGCGGTACCGTGGCTGAAGGTAATATGATGGTTTCGCGCATCAACGATTTCTCCAAACTCTACTTCGAACCGACGGGAACTGCCGTGCTCTTTATTTACAAAGACCGTCCGGGCGTCATCGGGCAGATCGGTAATGCGCTCGCCGAAGCCGGAGTTAACATTGACGACATGCGCAATCCGCATGATCCGTCCGGCGAAAACTCGCTTGCACTGATGAAGATCAGCCAAAAACTCGACAGCCAAGCGGTTGATAAAATCGCCGAAAAGATCGAGGCGCTGCACGCTTCCTGTGTGAATTTTTAAGCAAAATTACAGGCCCACTCGAAACGCTCCACCCGACCAACGGGAGAGAGGCCCCGCGAAAGCGGGGCAGAGACCGAAGGGAACGGCAATGGCGACATCCCGGGAATATCCGACGCTGCTGGAGCTTTTTTTCGTTTTCCTGCGGGTGAGCGCGAGCACCATTGGTGGTGGGTATGTCATGTTTCCGCTATTGAAACGCGAGGTGGTTGACGGCAAGGGATGGATGAGCGACGAAGAGATCGTCGACTACTATGCGCTCGGCCAGTCGATTCCCGGCATCATTGCCATGAACACTTCGACCTTAATCGGCTATCGCAAGCGAGGTGTGCCGGGTGCGATCGCGGCGGCCCTGGGGATGGCCGCTCCGTCACTGGTCGTTATCCTGTTGATAGCGGCCTTCCTCGTTCCGTACTTCGACCACCCCTGGGTGCAGAAAGCCTTTGCCGGCATTCGCGCCGCCGTGGTGTCCCTGATCGTCATGGCCGTTTATCAGGTGGCGAAACAAACGGTAAACAGCGGATCCAGGATTGCGATCGCGGTGGGTTCCTTTCTGGCTATTGTCGGGTTGCATGCGCATCCGGTACTGATGATCGTGGCCGGTGCATTGCTTGGATTTCTGCTGTTCCACAAAGAGGCGCCGGCGTGAATATATTCCTTCAACTCGGTATTTCGTTCTTATCCATTGGGTTGTTTGCCTTTGGGGGCGGCTATGCGGTGCTGTCCTTCCTTCAGCACGAGGTTGTGCAACGTGGGTGGATGACCACCGAGCGGTTCGCTGACTTAATTGCCATTTCTCAAAGTACGCCCGGCCCGATTGCGATTAATCTCGCGACGTTCGTGGGGTATGAAACCGGTGGTATTGCAGGTGCGCTATTGGCAACTCTGGCTGTGTCGCTACCCGGCATGGTCCTGATCACTGTATTTGCCCTGTTCCTTTTTCATTTTTATGAGAAGCCCCCGATGCAGGCGGTGTTCAAGGGACTGCGTCCGGCGGTTGTGGGGTTGATTGCGGCGGCGGCGTGGCATATCGGGGAGGTGGCCTTTGTGAATGGGGCAGCGGTCGGAATCGCTGCGGTCTGCTGCCTCCTTATTGCCAAGTGGAAGGTCCATCCTGTTTTTCTGGTGGCCGGTTCGGCTATTGCCGGAATTCTTTTTTTCTAGCGAGCAGATCGGCATCGGCTTCCCCGACGAGATTCTCGCAGGGCAGGGCGGCCACGCCGGCAGACGCCCGGATGGTGGCCTCGCCGTCCTGGGCGCAGAGGCCTGCGTCACTCCAGTCGTGTGCATCCAAGGCCAGGCAAACGCGCTCGACGAAGAGGTCTGCATCGGCTTTGCCGGTTTCGGGAAGAATGATTACAAATTCATCCCCGCCGTAGCGGCAGACCATGTCGGCCTGACGCACGGTAGATTGGAGGATATCTGCAAAGGTGCGCAATATGTCGTCGCCCGCCTGATGTCCCACGGTGTCGTTGACTTTCTTGAAGTCGTCGACATCGAACATCACGAGGCTCAGATCCCGTTTATAGCGAATCGCGGCAGCGACATGGTCGGAGAGGGTGTCGTCAAAATAGCGGCGGTTGTAGAGACCGGTGAGTCCGTCGCGGGTGGCCTGTTGGTTCAATGCAAGAAAAGCGAGCCAGAGCGGCAGGTTATTCCCGGCATCGCTCATGGATGGAAAAAGATCTTGGCGTAGGTGTAGGCGATGAATTCGCCAAGGACGGAACGAACGCCTTCACTGCATGTGTACCAGTCTTTTTCGTCATAAGTGCTCGCCTTGAGACAGGTTACTCCGATTCTGTAATCCTTTCCCAGCGCCTTTTGGAACAGCATGCGGCTGCGTCGGCCATGGGGGCCGACCGTAACCAGGTGCAGGTTGATTCCCTCAATATTGTAGGCCATGATCCCCTCGCGCATGGCCACGGCGGCCAAATAAGTGCGGTCATTGTTGGATCCGTCGGCCACGGTCACCACGATCTGGTCGTCGGGTATGCCCATTTTGCGCAGACGGGCGGCCGTCATTTCGGGGTAGGATGTATACTGCTGGATATAGCTGCCGGTTTCTATAGGGGTTCCGGTACAGACGATTTTGGAATAGTTGCCCGCCTCGTACATCTTGACGGCATCGTCGAGCGCAAAATCGTGAATCCAGCCTTCAACGACCATTACGCCTTCACGAGGCGCTTTGTCCGGGGCGAGAAACGGGTAGAGATTGAGCAGAAAAGCGA
>CAXMPN010000008.1:16618-27016 GCA_964195195.1 Pontiella sp.
TCATTAAAAGCCATCCCAGCCATGTCAGGCGGCGGCCCGTGTGTTCCTTGGTCATTGCAATTGTCATTAGGTAGTTATAGCACGGTAACGGGCAGTGAAAAACAATAAACTTCTTTCGCAGGAGGGGTTGACACACCTGTCGCCCTACTATAACTTCCCCGACCTTGTGTTTATACCAATACCGAGCAAGAGGACGTTTTAATGAAAACTTTTATGCCCAACGAGGCTGATATCAAACGGGAATGGTTTGTGGTCGATGCAACCGACAAGCCGGCGGGCCGTCTGGCCGTCGTGATTGCCGATGTATTGCGTGGACGCAACAAACCTACTTATACGCCACATATCGATACCGGCGCATTTGTTATTGTGCTCAATGCCGAAAAAATCAAGCTGTCCGGCAATAAGGAAGAAAAGAAAATCTACCAGGATTATTCCGGTTTTTCCAGCGGTCTGACGGAAACCAAGGCCAAGGAAATCCGGGAAAAGAATCCGGAGCGCATCATCGAACAGGCTGTAAAGGGCATGCTGCCGACCAATCGACAGGTACGACAGACCCTCAAGCGACTGAAGGTGTATGCCGGACCTTCGCATCCGCACGAAGCACAGCAGGTTCAGCCCCTGGAATTTAAAATCTAAGCAGGATATATAATCATGGCAAAAAAAACTCTTACATTTGCAGCTACCGGTCGTCGCAAGACCTCCGTTGCGCGCGTTCGCCTTACCGAAGGCTCCGGAAACATCATGGTCAACGGACTTGAAGTGAACAAGTATTTCAACACCAACCTCCAGCAGGATCTGCTCAAGAAGCCCTTCATCACCGCCGGCGTGGTGGACAAGTACGACATTATCGCTTCCGTAAACGGCGGCGGCAAGTCCGGCCAGTGCGGTGCGGTGGTTCACGCGGTTTCCCGTGCTTTGGCGTCTACGGACGAAGAAATGAAAGACGTCCTGAAAAAGGCCGGCTTCCTCACTCGTGATGCACGTATGAAGGAACGTAAGAAACCGGGTCAGCCGGGTGCGCGCAAGCGCTTCCAGTTCTCCAAGCGTTAAACGCTGGACACTGCGAATGCAAAAGCCTCCCGATGCCGGGGGGCTTTTTTTGTTTCCCAACCCTTGAAAAATCATTTTAATCGAATCTCCTATCACTCGAAAAAAGGACCAGTTTATGTATTCAAAAATAAGCATGCCGAACGGCTTCGAATGCGCCGGAATTTCCGCAGGCATAAAGGCCGGCGGGGCCAAGGACATGGCCTTGATAATCTCCAGTATACCGGCCACCGCCGCCGGGGTGTTTACCACCAATCAGGTATGTGCGGCACCCGTCAAGGTATGCCGGGAGCACCTGAAGCATGGGGTGGCCCGTGCCATCGTGATGAACAGCGGGATTGCCAATGCCTGCACGGGATCCGCGGGCATGGTGGCTGCAAATAAAATGGCCGCCGAAGCCGCACAGATCATGGGTTGTGAACCACAGGAAATCTTCGTTTGCTCAACCGGCAAGATTGGTCCGCAGCTGCCGCTCGAAAAGATTGTTCCGGGGATTGGAAAACTAGTCGAGGAAGCGGTCTGCGACAACGTGCAGCAGACCGCCGAGGCCATGATGACGACCGATACGCAGCCCAAAGTGGCCGTGGCCGAATTCGAAATTGATGGCAAGGCCGTAAAGATGGTCGGCTTTGCCAAGGGCGCGGGCATGATTGAACCCAATATGGCGACGATGCTGTCGTACATCACGACCGATGCGGCCGTGGAGCAGCCTGCGTTGCAATCTGCACTTAAGCAGGCGGTCGATGCCAGCTTCAACCGGATATCGGTGGATGGCGACCAGAGCACCAACGATACCGTGCTCGCGCTGGCCAACGGGGCGGCGGGCAATACGCCGCTTTCCGAAACCTCCGCGGATTGGGGGATCTTCTGCCACGAGCTTAAAAGGGTTTGCTTCGAGCTGGCCATGATGATTGTTCATGACGGCGAGGGAGCGGACAAATTCGTGACGGTGAATGTCGCGGGTGCCGAATCCGTTGCCGATGCGGAGTTGGCGGCGCGCGCCGTGGCCAATTCGATGCTGAACAAGACGGCCTGGGCGGGAACCTACCCCGACTGGGGCCGGATTATGGATTCCATCGGCTACTCCAAGGCGCGGGTTGTTGAAGCCTCGGTCGATATTCATTATGACGACACCCAGGCGGTGTCCGGCGGTGTCCGCTCGGAGGCGCCGCAGGAGGAACTGATTAAGGTGGTGTCCCAAACCGATTTTGCTATAAACATCAATCTGCACCTCGGGGAGGGGATGGCCACGGTCTATACCTGCAACTGCACCGAGGAATATGTGCGGATCAATTACTAGGCGACCTTTCCGTTCGCTGGCTGGACTTACAGGGAGAGATGATTCATGGAACGATTTATTGAAAAGGCATCCGTATTGATCGAGGCACTGCCTTTTATCAAGCAGTTCCGCGGCGAGACGGTGGTGGTGAAGTTTGGCGGCAGCATCATGGAGAACGAGGATGGATACAGTCGTATCCTGCAGGATATTGCGTTTATGGAATGCGTGGGGCTGCGCCCCGTTGTGGTGCATGGCGGCGGCAAGGCCATTTCCCGCGCCATGAAGCAATCCAGCATCGCCCCCAACTTTGTACAGGGACTGCGCGTTACCGATGCGGAGACGATCCGCGTGGTGGAACAGGTGCTCAACCACGAAGTGAATCCCCACCTGGTGGAAATCATTCAGAATTGCCATGGCAAGGCGCGGGGTATCCACGGTGAGGACATCATTCGCGTTGACAAGATGACGGGAACGGATCCGGCGAGCGGCGAGTCCCTGGACTGGGGTTATGTCGGGAAGGTGACGATGGTGGATGTAGAGCCGATTCAGGCCTACCTTCGTTCGGACATCGTTCCGGTCATTACACCGCTGGGCAAAGGAGCGGACGGGAAGCTCTACAATATCAATGCCGACGATGCCGCTACAGCGATCGCCTGCGCGCTGAATGCGCGCAAGCTGGTATTCCTTACAGATGTGCCGGGGCTGTTGCTCGATCCGGAGGATAAGTCGTCATTGGTTTCCTCGCTGCATTTGAGCGAGGTAGATGAGCTGATTGATCGTGGGGTGATCTCCGGGGGCATGCTTCCGAAGATCAGCGGGATGGTCGATGCGGTGAAGGCGGGCATTAAGAAGGCCCATATTATCGATGCTTCGATGCCGCATTCGCTGCTCCTGGAATTGTTTACAAGTGCGGGTGTGGGAACTGAAATTACAGAGTAGTGTTAAGTTATTAAGTGGTTAAGTGTTAAGCTATGTATCGGTCCTTTGAAGAACTCGAAGTTTGGCAACGCAGTTCACGAATTGCAGTGCGGATATATGAGCTGACAAGAGAAGGTTTTGATCATGGGTTGAAGAATCAGATGACGCGTGCGGCAGTTTCTGTTGCCAGCAATATTGCAGAAGGTGCAGAACGAAACTCATCAAAGGAGTTTGCGCGGGTTTTGTATATTGCGAGGGGATCGGCTGCGGAGTTGAGAACCCAGGTATAGATTGCCTATAAGGTTGGATTAATAGACCAGGCCACAAAAAATGAGCTTGTCGATGAATTAACTGAGATTTCCAAAATGCTGTTCGGGCTAGCTCAATCGCTTAGAACTTAATCACTTAAAACTAAAAACTGAGTACGAATAATGAACACTGAAGAGATATCAAAATTACAGCATGAGTACTTAATGTCGACCTACGCGCCGGGAATCGCACTGGTTCAAGGTGCGGGCACGCATGTATGGGATGCGGACGGAAACGAGTATCTCGACTTTGTGTCGGGCATTGCCGTAACGAATATTGGCCACTGCCACCCCAGGATGGTGCGGGCGGTGCAGGATCAGGTTGAGACGCTGGTGCATGTTTCGAACCTCTATTACAACGAAAAGCAGCCGCAACTGGCCAAGGCGCTGTCCGGGCATTCAGGCCTGCCGGGGGCCAAGTGCTTTTTCTGCAACTCGGGTGCGGAGGCCAATGAAGGGCTGATCAAATTGGCACGGTTATGGGGCAGTGAAAAGGGGAAATACGAGATTGTCACTATGCGGCAGTCGTTCCATGGGCGGACGCTGGCGACCTTGACGGCTACCGGCCAGGACAAGGTGCAGCAGGGGTTCGGTCCGTTGCCGGAAGGATTTGTATACGCGACCTTCAACGATCTTCAATCCATTGAGGACGCGATCACATCAAAGACGGCGGCCGTGCTGGTGGAAGCGCTGCAGGGCGAAGGTGGAGTGATCCCTGCCGATCAGGAGTTCCTCGCTGGTCTACGGAAGCTTTGTGATGAAAAGGGCATTCTACTGCTGTGCGACGAAGTGCAGTGCGGCATGGGACGGACCGGGAAATGGTTCGGCTTCCAGAACTATGATGTCCAGCCCGATGCCTTCTCGCTGGCCAAAGGATTGGGCAACGGATTTCCGATCGGAGCCATTGTTGCGGGTGAAACACTGGCCGACATCTTCCAGCCAGGTCACCACGCCACTACCTTCGGAGGGACGCCATTGGCCTGCTCCGCCGCGCTGTCGGTGATTGAAGTGATCGAGGAAGAAGAACTACTGGTCAATGCCACGATGCTGGGCGCGCATTGTGTGGAAGGATTGTGCGAGATCGCATTGCAGCATAAGCAATGGATCGCGCGAGTGCGGGGCCTTGGATTGCTGCTTGGACTGGTGTTGGACGTGCCGGCATTGCCTTTACAGAAAAAGCTTCAGGAAAAAGGATTGCTGACGCTGGCGACGGCAGGCAATGTCCTACGGTTGATTCCTCCGCTGAATGTATCTCAGGCGGAGATTGATCAGGCATTGGCGCTCATTGGTGACGCCTGCATGGAACTGCACAATGAAATGGCGGCCCAGTCGCCGGATCCCTGCTAATGTGGATTAGGAACGGGATTTTGAAACAAAGGAGATGATAAAATGGCATATGATTTAACCGGTAAAGTAAAGCTCATCCAGGATGCGCAGACATTTGGCAGTGGATTCACCAAGCGCGAGATGGTCGTGATCGTAGAAGACGGAAAGTATCCGCAGGAAATCAATCTGGAATTTGTTCAGGATAAGGTGAGCCTGCTCGATGCCGTCCAGGTGGGGCAGGAAGTCACCGTCACGTTCGATATTCGCGGCCGCGAATACAACGGCCGCTATTTCAACAACCTGCAGGGCTGGAAAATTCAGGCCGGTGAAGCTGCTCCCGCCGCCGCCGACCAACCGCCGGTTGCCGACAAGGATGTTCCGGCTGACTTCGATGAATACGAAGACGATATCCCGTTTTAATTTCGAAAGGATTTACTCATGAAAGTAGTACTCGCTTATTCCGGCGGTCTGGACACCACTGTGTTGCTGACCTGGCTGCAGGAAAAATACAACGCCGAGGTCATCTGCTACTGCGCCAACGTAGGGCAGGAAGAGGAACTCGATGGCCTTGAGGAAAAGGCGCTCAAGCATGGTGCGGTCAAGTGCTATGTAGACAACGTCGAGGAAGAGTTCGCCTTGGACTACATCTTCCCGATGATGCAGGCCAACGCCATCTACGAAGGCACCTATCTGCTCGGGACCTCCATCGCCCGCCCCTTGATTGCCAAACGCATGGTCGATATCGCCATCGCAGAAGGCGCGGAAGCGATCTGCCACGGTGCCACCGGAAAAGGGAATGATCAGGTGCGCTTCGAGCTGACGGCCTACGCGCTCAAACCCGATGTCAAGGTGATCGCCCCATGGCGCATGCCGGAGGAATTTACCTTTGAGGGCCGCACCGACATGATCAAATATCTGGAGGACAGGGGTATTCCCTGTTCCGTTTCAACCAAGAAGCCCTACAGCATGGACCGCAACATGCTCCACATAAGCTTCGAAGGCGGCATCCTGGAGGATCCGTGGACCGAGCCCGATGAAAACATGTGGTGCATGACCAAGCCGCTCAGCCAGACCCAGGACGAACCCGAGTACGTTGAAATCAGCTTCGAAAAAGGCCTGCCGGTTTCCGTCAACGGCGAGAAGCTTAGCCCGGCGGCGCTGGTAAAGAAACTGAACGCCATCGGTTGCGAGCACGGCGTCGGCCGCATCGATATCGTCGAAAACCGCTATACCGGCATGAAGGATCGCGGTGTCTACGAGACGCCCGGCGGCACGATCCTGCATCACGCGCACCGTGCGATCGAATCCATCACGATGGACCGCGAAGTCATGCACCTGCGCGACTCGTTCATCCCGAAGTATGCCGAGTTGGTCTACAATGGCTACTGGTTTGCGCCGGAGCGTGAAATGCTTCAGGTTGCCATTGCCAAGAGCCAGGAAACCGCGACCGGCGATGTGCGCGTCAAGCTCTTTAAGGGCGGGGTGCACGTGTGTGGCCGCCGTTCGCCGTACTCGCTGTACAGCCCCGAACTCGTCAGCTTTGACGAAGCGGGCGGCTACGACCAGTCCGATGCCACCGGATTCATCAAGCTCAATGCCTTGCGTCTGCGCGTCGGCGCCGCGATGAAGGCGAACAATAAAATTTAGGCGGTGACTTCCAAGCGTTGGAAGGGGTTTTTCCAAGGCTTGGAAAAGCCCTTTTTTATGGTTCCAGACATTGGAAACACGGGGGTTTAGTGTATAGTCCCGCCCATTCATTCAGGAGTCGATTATGGTAGAAAAGAAGTGTCCTTTGAATCAGGAGCAACTGGAGGCGCTGACGAAGCGTTTCCCGACGCCGTTCCATATCTACGACGAAAAGGGCATTCGCGAAAATGCACGTAGGCTAAGAGCGGCGTTTGCGTGGAATCCGGGCTTTAAGGAATATTTTGCGGTAAAGGCCACGCCGAACCCGTACCTGATGAAGATTATAAAGGCGGAGGGCTTCGGGTCGGATTGTTCTTCGTATGGGGAGCTGCTGCTGTCGGAACGTGTCGGCATCGTGGGCGATGATATCATCTTTACCTCCAACGACACGCCGGCCTACGAATACCAGAAGGCCATTGAGTTGGGCGCGATTATCAATCTCGACGACATTTCGCACATCCAATATCTGGAAGATCACGTCGGTCTGCCGGAACGGGTCTGCTGCCGCTACAACCCGGGCCCGCTCAAGGGCGGAAACGCCATCATCGGCCATCCGGAAGAAGCCAAATATGGTTTCACCCGCGAGCAGCTGTTCGAAGGCTACCGCATACTGCGCGACAAGGGCGTAAAACGCTTTGGGCTGCATACCATGGTGGCTTCGAATGAACTTGAGGTGAACTATTTTCTTGAGACGGCTCACATGCTTTTCGATCTGGTCGGTGAATTGTCCGCCGAGCTGGGTATTGAATTCGAGTTCGTAAACCTCGGTGGCGGAATAGGCATTCCCTACCAGCCGGATGAAGAAGCGGTAGATCTCGCACTACTGGGCGATGGTGTGCGTAGTCTTTACGAGGAGCTGATCATCGGAAAGGGCATCCATCCGTTGGATATCCGTCTGGAATGCGGTCGCATGATTACCGGGCCCTACGGCTATCTGGTTGGGCGGGTTCTGCACAAGAAGAACACCTATAAGCAATATGTCGGGCTCGACGCCAGCATGGCCAACCTGATGCGCCCGGGCATGTATGGCGCCTATCACCATATCACCGTGACCGGCAAGGAGGATGCGCCGTGCGACTTTCTCTGCGACGTAACCGGATCCCTGTGCGAAAACAACGATAAGTTTGCCATCGACCGTGCCATCCCGCAGGTGGAAATCGGCGACCTCGTGGTCATCCACGATGCCGGTGCGCACGGTCATTCGATGGGCTTCAACTACAACGCTAAGCTGCGCTCCGCCGAGCTGTTGCTGCGCGAGAATGGAGAGGTTGCTTTGATCCGAAGAGCGGAAACTGTAGAGGATTACTTCGCGACGTTAGACTTCGATGGACTCGCGGAGTTTGAGGCATAAAAATGTAGACGGAGCTTCCAGCTCCGTTAGATTATGCAACACGCGTAGGTGATTCAAACGGAGCAAGTGATTGCGCCGAATAGAAGCAATCTTTCGTCTACGAAGATGGAGAAGAACATGTATTTTACAGGCGTACACACCGCACTGGTTACTCCGTTCACTGCGAACGGCGAAGTGGATTACGAAAAGCTTGAAGAGCTGGTCGAATTCCAGATTGCCGGTGGTGTTGACGGTATTGTGCCGGTTGGAACAACCGGCGAGTCGCCGACGTTGCGCACCCCCGAGCATCTGAAGGTGATCGAGGTCGTGATGGCGAAGGCGGCAGGCCGCTGCAAGGTCATTGCCGGCACAGGGGCCAACTCGACGGACGAGGCCATCGAACTGACTGCATCGTGCAAGGCGTTTGGCGTCGACGGCACCCTGCAGGTGACTCCGTACTACAACAAGCCGAATAATTCCGGGCTGATCCAGCATTTTTCGGCGGTGGCGGATCTTGGACTTCCCGTCGTGCTCTACAACGTGCCCGGCCGCTCCGCGCTTGAAATACCGATGGAGGTGGTTACCGAACTGGCCAAGCATCCGAATATTGTCTCCATCAAGGAAGCGGCCGGTTCCGTTGAGCGCGTCACTCGGATCAAGCAGCTGTGCGATATCGAGGTGCTTTCCGGCGACGACTCGCTGGCACTTTCCATGATTCAAGAAGGCGCGATCGGTGTGATCTCTGTGGCCTCCAATATTATTCCTGCGGAAGTGGTGGCACTGGTCAAGCATGCCATGGCCGGTGAATTCGATGAGGCAAAGGCCCTGCATGACCAGTATGCCCAGACCTTCGACGATCTGTTCATCGATACCAATCCAATTCCGGTCAAGGCCGCCATGGCGATGATGGGCATGATTGAAGAAATTTATCGTCTGCCGATATGCTCGACGTCGGATGAAAACAAAGCGGTACTTCGCGCGTCGCTTGAGGCGGCCGGGATTCTGTAGTGTCGTAGACGAAGCTTCCAGCTCCGTTTGCAAAGTCAAAGCGCGTTGAAATATCAAACGAAGCTGGAAGCTTCGTCTACGAGGGACGACCAATGAGTGTGAAAGTAGTCATCTTGGGAGCAGCGGGAAGGATGGGCAGGACCCTGATCCGTTGCATTCTAGAAGAAAAGGTGCCGGGGCTGGAATTGCACGGTGCAGTCGATCTGTGGGATGCGCCGGAACTGGGCAAGGATGCCGGCCTGATGGCGGGTTCGAAGGAAGCCGGCATCAATCTCATCAACAATCTTGAAGAGGTCGGGGCCGATGCCGATGTGATCGTCGATTTTTCCTCGCACTTCGGAACGGCCGGCAACGCACCGCGCATCGCGGAGTGGGGAACGGCTTGGGTCATTGGTACCACCGGTCTCGATGAAGAGGAACTGGCGGCGATCAATTCAGCGGCTGAAAAGACCGCCGTGGTGCTTTCCGGCAACATGAGCTTGGGGATTAACCTGCTTTGCAACCTGGTGGAAGCTGGGGCCCGGGCACTCAAGGGCAAGGGGTACGACATCGAAGTGCTCGAAAGCCATCACAACCAGAAAAAGGATTCACCGAGCGGTACCGCACTGATGCTCGGCCGCGCGGCGGCCGATGGCTATGGGTGGAATCTTCCCGATGTGCAGACGGACGGTCGTACCGGACTCCCGGGTACTCGTCCTAAAGAGGAAATCGGTTTTCACGCGATCCGCGGCGGCGATATTGTGGGCAACCACACCGTCATGTTGGCGGGCATGGGCGAACTGTTGGAACTTTCGCACCGCGCCACCAGCCGGGATGTTTTCGCCATCGGCGCGTTGCAGGCCGCTGCCTGGGTTGCCGGAAAACCGGCCCAACTCTATAGCATGAAGGATGTACTTGGATTGTAATTCATGGAAGCCAACAAGGAACCACTGAGTAGTCGCTTCGCCCGGGTGTATGGCAGCCCCGGCGAGGCGCCGCGTGTGCTGGGATTGCTGCGGGCCTTTTGGCCGCTCCTACTGATCTGTTTGGCCACTGGCTATCTGGTTCGGGCCCTGTTGCCCTCGCCCGCGTTGGGCCAGTCACAGATCGGCATTCTGTTTTTTCTGGTCGCAGTGGCGTCAGCGATCCTGCTGGCATGGGGTGATCGACGACTGGGCAATTTCCTCAAGGGAGCCAAGGGCGAGGAATGGGTTGCGCACGAGCTGGCGTTTCTGAGTGCCGAATACACCGTCTTCAACGGCCTGCGGCTGGGAGGCGGAAAACAAAATTTTGATCATATCATCGTGGGGCCGGCGGGGGTGTTCGTGGTTGAAACCAAGAACTGGAAGGGATCGGTGGAGTTTCGCGACGGTAGACTCTTCGCCGGCGGTAAGGAACCTTCCCGTCCACCGCTGAAGCAGGTCAAGGCCGCCACGGCCGAACTGGTTTCTTATATTGACGACGCGGGATGCGGCGATGTGCCCGTGAACTCCGTACTCTGTTTCCTGGGTACCAAA
>CAXMPN010000009.1:0-21001 GCA_964195195.1 Pontiella sp.
CCGTGATTTCGCCGGTAAAGCGATCGAGCATGATGCCCACTTGCTCGCCGCTTACGGTATCGATGCGGATCGTCATGAAGCAGAAAGCCGCAATCAGCACAAACGCGACAGCCACCGGAACCAACCCGCTACCCAAAATTTTCTTCAACGCCTCCAGATTGGGGTCGGGTTTTTGTTCATAATTCATATCCATCTTAGTTCTCCTCGATTTTATCTTTATGTTGCCAGATGATAAATGTCGTTATCGGCGCCACCACCACAAAGGCGGGCACCAGCAAAGGGAAAGGGATTCCCCAAAACGCCAAGGCGAGCATCGCAATGAAGATACACCCCAGCACAAATAAAATACGGACGATCCGTTGCTCCATATCCTCCGTCACCGCTGCCGGATAGGCGCGGATCACCGCCTGATTTTTCCGGTACAGATTTTGCGGATAGACCAGCGGTGGAAAACCGTAGCGCAACGTCCCCAGCTTGTCGCCCTGTTCCGCTTTCAGAAACCGCCCCGCCGCCATGCAGGCGAGCTTTTTCTTCATCGAGCGCAGGGTATATCGCGAAGCGCCCGCCAAAGTTTCCGCCGCCACGGGGCTGTTTTTCCGTGCGGCCAGATAGAGGATTTCATGTTCATAGACCGCCTGTGCCGGCCAGCCGGTCTTCTCCGCCAGCGCGGAGAGTTCCCTGCGAAAATCCTCCGCGCACGCGCCGCAAATCATTTCTCCATCCACATCCAACTCCGCCGAACAGCCTACGCAGTTCAACACCGCCAGCGCCCCGTTTCCAGACGGTTGGTCGGCATACGCACTAAACACATATTCAACAACCCCGTCTTTCGATTCCGAAGAAACCGCCGCGCCATCCACCATGGCATTCAAGCAGTCGCACAGCATCTCCAGCGAAACCGGAAGATAAGGCATCACATGGTGCGGCGCCAACCGACCCGCCCGTAGCTGCGCCACGCGGCATGCCGTGTTTTCCATCACATTGCCTAAACATTCTCCCATCGCCACTTCCCTGATTCAAAAACACCCAGAGGCTATCACGCACCGGGAAACACACCACTACTATTTCAACCAAAACTCACAATCATCATTGAGAAGTCATTCCCATTTTGCTAAGCACACTTTTTCAACACAAAAATAACTTTGGAGAAAACCCATGCCCATTCATCCCGATGCAGGCAAACCTGTTGCGAAGGATAAGCTGACCGATGTTGCTGAACTCATCAGCCTCTACTATGAGACGCAGCCGGATGTAAGCAATCCCGACCAGAAGGTTGCTTTCGGCACATCCGGACACCGCGGCACCTCGCTGAACACCAGCTTTACCGAAGACCACATCATGGCGATCGCGCAGGCCATCTGCGAGTACCGCGCCAAGCAGGGCACCACCGGTCCGCTTTTCATGGGCAAAGACACCCACGCGCTCTCCAACCCTGCCGAAAAGACCGCGCTGGAAGTTTTCGCGGCCAACGGCGTGACCGTGATGATCGACCAGGATGACGGCTACACCCCCACCCCCGTCATCTCCCACGCGATCCTCGCCTACAACAAGGGCCGCACGGAAGGACTGGCCGATGGGGTGGTCATCACCCCGTCGCACAACCCGCCGGACAACGGCGGCTTTAAATACAACCCGCCCAACGGCGGGCCGGCCGATACCGACGCCACCGGCTGGATCGCCGATCGCGCCAACGAGCTGCTGGCCGAGAACAATGACGAAGTCGAGAGCCTCTACTATCCCGACGCCCTCGCAGCCGAGACGACCGTTGCCTACGACTTTATCACCCCCTATGTCGAGGATCTCGGTAATGTCATCGACATGGAAGCCATCAAAAACGCTGGACTCAAGATCTGCGCCGATGCCATGGGCGGTTCCGGTCTGCGCTACTGGAAGCCGATTGCCGATCTGTACGGCCTCGACCTTACCATCCGTAATGCCGCCGTTGACTACACCTTCAGCTTCATGACCGTCGACCGCGACGGCAAGGTGCGCATGGACTGTTCCTCGCCCTACGCGATGGCCAGCCTGATCGACCTCAAGGACGATTTTGATATCGCCTTCGGCAACGACCCCGACTTCGACCGCCATGGCATCGTCACCAAATCGGCCGGGCTGCTGAACCCGAACCATTATCTGGCCGTCGCCATCAACTATCTTTTCAGCAACCGTACCGGATGGCGCGCCGATGCAGCCATTGGCAAGACACTGGTTAGCTCATCGATGATCGACCGCGTTGCTGCCGATCTCGGACGGACACTCCAGGAAGTTCCGGTCGGCTTCAAATGGTTCGTGAGCGGACTCGTTGACGGCTCCTACGGTTTCGGCGGCGAAGAATCCGCTGGTGCTTCGTTCCTGCGCAAGGACGGTACCGTGTGGAGCACCGACAAGGACGGCATCATACTCTGCCTGCTGGCCGCGGAAATCCTCGCCGTCACGGGCAAGGATCCGGGCGAACATTATCAGGCCCTGGTCGCCAAATTCGGCACCCCGGTCTACGACCGCATCGACGCGCCGTCCAACCGCGAGGAAAAGGCCAAGCTGGCCGCTCTTTCACCGGAGCAGGCGAAGGCGGAAACGCTCGCCGGCGAGCCGATCACCGCCAAGCTCACGCACGCGCCGGCCAACGGCGCGGCCATCGGCGGCCTCAAGGTCTGCACCGAAAACGGCTGGTTTGCCGCCCGTCCGTCCGGCACAGAGGATGTCTACAAAATCTATGCTGAGAGCTTCAAGGGCGAAGAGCATCTGCGCCAGATCCAGGCCGAGGCCCGCGAAATCGTCAACGCCGCACTCGCGTAAAAGAATTCACCACGAAGATCAGAAGAACACGAAGCTGAAACTGAAAAAATCCATTCTTCGTGCCCTTCTGATCTTCGTGGTGAATACATTCCTATGGCTAGAAAAAAGTATTCCAGAAAGGTTAGCGGGCGCGGGGGTGCGGGGCAGAACCGCGCCGAGTCGGAAGCGTTTCTGAAAAAGAACCGCGCGAAGCCGGACGTGATCGTCACGGCGAGCGGCCTGCAATACACCGTCATGGAACCCGGCACCGGCAGAAGCCCCGACGAGTGGAGTACGGTGGAGGTCAACCAGCGCATTCTGCTGGTCGGCGGAACCGTCATTAAGAATACCTACCACAGCACCGAAACCGATATCTTTACAATGAAGGAAGCAATCGATGGCTTGAAGGAAGGCCTACCGTTCATGAAAGAAGGCGGTAAGTTCCGCTTCGTGGTCCCGCCCGATCTCGCCTGGGGCAAACGCGGTGCCGGCGATAAAATCGGTCCCCACGCCGCGCTTATTTTCGATATCCGGCTAGAGAAAATTGTCGATTAGGGTTTTCGTGGGCGGGAAATATCCCGCAGTTGCCCGGATGCGAATTTGTGCAATATACTGGAAATGAGGGTTTGGTAGGGAACACCGTTTTCAACCGCAATTACCCGTATATCATCAATATCTTTTTCCGACATTCGGATGTTGATGCGCTTGTCTTTTTTTAAGGTATTCCGTGCATACTCGCGACTGGCCTCGGCTTCTTTAACCACATTGGCGACGGTCTGCCACTCGCCCCGCTCGAAGGATTCCATAAAATCCTTCTCCTCTTCATCTAGGTATTTTTCTTTTTTCATAGGTCACCTCAAATACTGCTTGGTTGCTACGCGACTCGGAAATATTGTTTTCAATTCTCGCCGTCCGTCCATGTCCTCGAAGGGAACAATGTGTGCATAGTCATCGACATTCACTATATACATCTTCTGGCAGGGATACTTCTGTTTATTGGGGTGCTCAACCACATCGAGAATATTTCCCTTCTCGATACTGAGTACAATTTTCTCGAAGCTAATCCCTCGTGTTCTTTTCAGAAGCTCGTTTTTTTCATTTCGCCACGAGAATACCATGCGTACATCAACACATAGCGTGTGCCTTATGTCAACAGTTTAAAATACTCTAGCAAGAGTTTGGACGCTTGGCACCGGTAGCAATATCGGCCCTACGCCGCGCTCATCTTCGACAACCGTTGGCAAAAGTCATCGACTGAATCAGGGAAGGACGACTGTCCTCAGTCGTCCGCTTTCTACCATCGCGGCGGAGTGAGGACACCCCCTCCCAACCGTCGCTACGATCACGGATCGCGGCTACTTATGATCAGTGGTGCGAGGCTTCTCCGGCACCGCTGGGGATATGGATATTTTCGACCATTTGCCGAATTTCCTCGGGTGGCTCCGGCGTGAACTTGCTGACCAGGAACGCGACAGAAAAGTTAATCAGCATGCCGACAAATCCGATTCCCTCCGGCGTGATACCCAGGAAGTATTGTTCCTTTGTTCCACCGAGAAACTGGAAGTAGATGATATAGCTGATCGTGAAAATAATTCCGCATAGCATCCCGCTGATAGCCCCTTCCTTGTTCATGCGTTTGGAGAAGATGCCGATTAGCAGTGTTGGGAAAAAGGAGGATGCGGCCAAGCCGAATGCGAAGGCCACCGTTTTGGCAATAAAGGCCGACGGCGGATTGATCCCGAAGTAAGCGGCCACCACCAACGCCACAAAGGAAGCAAAGCGCGCATAGGTCATCTCTTCCCGATCCGAAAGATCCGGCTTCACGATTTTTTTCATGAGGTCGTGCGAGATGGAGGTGGAAAGTACGAGCAGCAACCCGGCCGCAGTTGAAAGCGCGGCGGCGATGCAACCCGCCATCAGTAATGCAATGACCCACATCGGCAAACCGGCCATCTGCGGGTTGGCCATGACCATGATGTCGTTGCCGAACCAGAGCTCATTCGGATTCGTATCGTCGGCTTTATTCGCAAGCAGCCTTTCGCCGCTTGCTCCGATGAGCTGCTTCTCAGGTGCATCGTAGGCGGGATAGGTCGGTGCCTTGCCCTGAAACACGGCACTGGTTCCGGCGGCGGAACGGGCGGGACCGAAATATTGGATTTTCCCATCGCCGTTTTTATCCACCCACGCCATCTGCCCGGTCTGCTCAAAATCCCGGAACCATTCCGGTGTTTCGGAATAAGGCGTGTTATGTAGCTTCTGGATCAGGTTCACGCGCGAGAAGGCGCCGATCGCCGGTGCGGTGAGATAGATCACCGCAATAAACAGCAGCGTCCAGCAAGCGGATTTACGCACAGCACCCACATTTTTAACGGTGAAGAACCGGACGATTACGTGCGGCAGTCCCGCTGTCCCGCACATCAGCGCGGCCGTAATGCAGAACATATTGATCTTCGACATTTTTCCGGAGGTGTATTCCTGGAAGCCCAACTCGATATTGATGTTGTTCAATTTTTCCAGAAACGGCACGACCGGCTGCCCGGCTGTAAAGTCCCCGATTAATCCCAGCTGCGGAATCACATTACCGGTCAGTGCAATCGCGATAAAAATGGCGGGGATGGTATAGGAAAACGACATCACGCAGTATTGTGCCACCTGAGTATAGGTAATGCCCTTCATCCCGCCGAGCCCGGCATAGAAGAAAACGATAGCGGCACCGATCAAAACCCCCAAAGAGGTGTTGATTCCAAACAGCTGCGAGAAGACCACGCCGACGCCGCGCATCTGCCCCATGATATAGGTCATGCAGATAAAGATGGCGCAGACCACCGCCACTCCGCGGGCCACTTTGGAATAGTAGCGGTCCCCGATAAAGTCCGGCACCGTTGCTTTTCCGAATTTACGCAGATACGGCACCATCAGAACCGTCAGCAGCACAAACCCGCCGGTCCAGCCCATCAGGAACCGCGAGGCATCATATCCGCTCAATGCGACCGTGCCGGCCATGGAAATAAAGGTGGCGGCCGACATCCAGTCCGCAGCCGTGGCCATGCCGTTGGCCAGCGACGACACATGCCCGCCGGCGGTATAATATTCCTTCGTCGAGGCGGCGCGCGATTTAAAGGCAATGCCGATATAAAGAACGAAGGAAAGGCCGATAAAGATAAAGTTAAGATGATCCTGAGTCATGGTATGCTGCCCTAATCCTCTTCCGAATAACCGTGTTTAGCATCAAGGAGATTCATGAGAGCGGCATAGACCACCAGAATGCACACAAAAACGATGATGGAACCCTGCTGCGCCATCCAGAAACCGAAGGGCGCATTGCCTACGGGAGGCGCATGGGCATCCAGCCAGTCGCGGAAAAGAATTCCACAGCCAAAGCTGACGGAAAACCAGACGGCCAGCAGGCTGAATACAATCTTAAGACACGAACGCTGGTAGGACGTTTTACGATCGGCACTCATAGCGATTGTTTAAACTAAGGCGCAACACGAATGCAACCATCGATTCCCGGCGCGGATAAATGAACGCCGGCTAAGGCTCATGATAATCTGGAGAACAAACCAGAAGAGCAACGCCACCGAGGCGCACCATTGCAGCCACCTGGTCTACGACCGCATCGACGCGCCGACCACCTCAAGCAGATTCAGGCCGAAGTCCGCGAAATCGTCAACGCCCCACTGGCATAAAAGGTTGCACCACGAAGGCACGAAGAACACGAAGTAGCTAAATGAAATAGGTCGGCCTTCGTGACCTTCTAATCTTCGTGGTGAATACATCCCAATGGCTGGAAAATAGTATTCCAGAAAGGTTAGCGACTAGATCCTATTGGAACGAGCCATCGCCAAAGCTGACTCCGGCCACAACACACCAAATGCTGATGTTGGTGTATGAGTTCAGATCCGTTCCTACCGGAACATCGAGAGTGACTGTTGCGTCATTAAATACAGTGCCAAACAAATCTTCGCTGATTGCGACGTATGGAGAGAATGTAGTTGGATTCGGAGAAAGGTAAACCTGTACAACAATACCCCCTCCATCAAAGTTAAAATTGCGGAGCTCAACCGTGCGGTTATTGACTAGGTGTGCTGTTCCGCTCACATCATGAAAGCCGGGTATATCGAGTGCTGCGCTTTTCCCGACGTTCGGGTGATACGGATCCCGAACCACCCGGTAGAAGGCGGACGTTGCGACTCCAAGACTGTCCATCCAGTTGGTTGATCCGGTTATCCCCTCGAACGACCCCACCTCCGTCCAGTTGTTGCTCGTCAGGTCTTCGATGGATTCAACATAGTATGTACCGCCGGTATCGATATTCGATATCGCCAGCTCAATGGAGTTGGATTCAACGGCAATGGAGCTTACTACAGGCACCGGCTCTACTGCATATGCAGGATGCCCCAGCGCGAACAATCCCATAACAACCCCCGTGGAATATAGAACCCATTGCCGTGTAAAGACGGCTATAGCTGTTTCCATAGGTTTCATATACAGGCCTCCGAGATAACATCGAATAAAATAACCTCCTCCCCAT
The DNA here is from genome assembly GCA_964195195.1 of Pontiella sp. Lineage (GTDB taxonomy): Bacteria > Verrucomicrobiota > Kiritimatiellia > Kiritimatiellales > Pontiellaceae > Pontiella. The sequence continues at coordinate 7,310 of CAXMPN010000009.1, forward strand.
TTAGGGCCAACTAAATCGGGTGTCAAAACCGGGCTGCAGGTCGGAAGAGGCTCTCCGCAAGTTCCGCTTCGGAAATAGCACGCTCACTTTCAATATCCTTCGCGAATAGGTAATCGGAAAGCGGGTACGCACAGTTATTTTCCCACGTAAACTACCTAACAGCAGCATGTTGACATGTACTCAACCCCGCGTAGAATAACGACTGAAGGAGGCGAGGAACATGTCATTCAATAAAACACGCGACTTAATGGATGTGGCGCGGAAGTTCCACCTGAACCTTATAGAACTGTATGGGAAAATGACGGAGCGGGCGGCCACGGAAGAAGCCCGTGCACTGATCGGTACCTTAATCGAGCACGAGCAAAAACTTGAACAAAGGCTGGGAGAAGACGAGGAAGAGGTTTCGGCCAACATTCTGGATACCTATTTCAAGTATGTGGCCGATGAACATAAGAAATGCTTCCAGGAGTATGTCCTGCCGGATTCCATGAGCTCCATGGATGTGATCGAAGTCACACGGCATTTTGACCCGTACCTAAGTGACTTTTATAAGGATATGGCCCGGAAATCCATGTCGGAGCACGTCCGCGAAGTGCTGCTTAATCTGATGGAGATGGAGCTCCGCGAACAGATGAGCCTGAGCAAACTCACGCTGGAACTCGTGAACTCCTAAACACAAAGCGCAATCGCCTTGCGCCCGCATGGGCGCTCCTACATGATCTCTGACGTGGCCAAGGAGGCAGGCATGCAGGACGTGAGATGGGGCATTATCGGTTGCGGCGGCATTGCGAATACATTTGCCGCGAGCTTGAGCGCATTGGATTCCGGCATCCTGCTTGCAGGCGCATCCCGCACCGGGGATAAGGCGACGGCATTTGCGGAACGGCACGGCCTGGATCGTAGTTATTCCGATTATGGAGCGCTGGTGGCCGATCCGGATATCGATGCCGTCTATGTGGCGACCACCCATAATTTCCACCATGAAAACGTCAAGCTCTGCCTGGAACACGGCAAGCATGTACTTTGCGAAAAACCCCTCACGGTCAATGCCGGCCAGGCAAGAGATCTTATCCGGCTGGCGCAGGCGCAGAACCTGTTTCTCATGGAAGGGCTGTGGACGCGATTCCTGCCTGCGATCATCCACCTGCAGGAATTGCTGGCCGACGGCGCGATCGGAGAGGTGCAGAGTGTGTTCGCCAACTTTTTTCTGGGTCACGAGTTCGCTCCCGAACACCGGGTGCGGAACATGGCACTGGCAGGGGGCGCCCTGTTGGACCTCGGTGTGTATCCCATCAACATGGCATCGCTCGTTTTCGGCCAGCAACCGCTGAAGATCGAAAGCGTAGTCAACCTGGATGAAGAAACCGGCGTCGACGCCAGCTCCTACTACTTTTTCGACTACGGCCACGGGCGACGTGCCGTGCTTTCCGCCGGGTATGACCAGGCCGCACCGGTCGAAGCAATCGTGTGCGGCACCAAGGGCTTCATCCGGCTTCCCCATTTTATCGGAGCCAAGGAACTGCACCTCTACCGCACCGGCCAAGCCCCCGAGGTGCTCGAATTTTCCTACGGCGAAGGCGAAAACTTCAAGTATGAGATCGCCCACGCGATGGAATGCATCGCCGCCGGAAAAACGGAAAGTGACATCATGCCGCCCTCCGAAACATTGGCCATCATGGAGACGATGGATGCGCTCCGCGCCCAGTGGTCACTCACCTATCCCGACGAGTAGTCCGTGGTCATGATTTCCTGCGACTCTCCACCCATTCGTAAATGGAGGGCAACACGAACAGCGTGAGGAAGGTGGAGGTCGTTAAACCGAAGACCACTACGGCGGCCAGTGGCCGCTGCACTTCGGCGCCGGCACCGCGGGACAGCAATAGCGGCGTGAGGCCCAGCAAGGTCGTTAACGTGGTCATGATGACCGGGCGGAAACGAATCAGACTCCCGTTCACCACGGCATCATGCACGCCCTGCCCTTCCTTGCGCAGGTCGTTGAAGTCGGTCAGCAGCACCATCGCATCCTGCATGGCGATCCCGAACAGGGCGATAAAGCCGATGGAGGCCGGCACCGATAGATACTGCCCCGTGAGCCACAAACCGAACACGCCGCCGATGAGCGCCATCGGAACGTTGAGGATAATCATGGCCGCGTGTCGCACCGAGTGGAAGGCAAGCCAGAGCAGTACGAAGATCGAAATGAGCACGATCGGAACAATGACGGCCAGTCGTTTCATGGCGTTGCGCTGTTGCTCGAACTGGCCGCCATATTCAATGAACACCCCTTCGGGAACTTCCACGTTTTCCGAGACGGCCGACTGGATATCCCCCAGTACCTTGCTCAACGCACGATCCTTGATATTGGCCTGCAGAATCCAGCGTCGCTGGTTGTGCTCACGGTTGATCTGCAAAGGCCCCTCAACCATCTCGATGTCGGCCAGCGTATCGAGCCGCAGCAATGCGCCGTCAACCGTGCGGATAAAGAGCTGGCCAAGCGCTTCGGGCGTCGACCTGAATTCCGGGGCGTATCGAACGTGGATGCCGTAGCGGCGCGTATCCTGATAGAGCGTATCGACCACTCTTCCGCCGACGGCGGTTTCCACCATGTCCAGCACGGTCTCGCCGGCTATCCCGTAGCGCGCAAGCGCCTCGTGGTCGAGCACGACTTTGACCTGCGGCTGACCATGGCTCTGTTCAACGGAGAGGTCAACCAACCCTTCGATGTCTTGGAGCGCCGCACGCATCTGTTCGGCGGTTTCGCGGATTTCGTCGAGGCCTTCACCGTAGATCTTGATGGCAAGCTGCGCCCGGACACCGGAAAGCAGCTCATCGAACTGGTGCTGGATCGGCTGGCCCAGATTGACCTGTATCCCGGGGAAGTTTTCCAGCCTGCTCCGGATTTCCGCCATGATGGCGGCCTTATCCGCGCCGTCTTTCGGCTCCACATGCACCTCGGCAAAGTTGACTGGATGGGGATGGCTTCCGGCCTCGGGGCGGCCGATGCGTGTGACCACCTTGTCGATGCCTTGAATCTCCATGATTTCGCGTACTGCTTTTGCTGTGGTCCTGCCCGCTTCTTCCAAGGCGATGGATGGTGCCATGTTGACGGCAACCATGATCGACCCTTCTTCGAGCACCGGGATAAACTCGGTTCCGATTTTCCGAAGGTTGGAAACCGCGAGGATAGACAGCACGGCAACGGCAACAAAGACCGCACCCTTCGCTTTCAACGCAGCGACGAGCAGCTTTTCATAACCCCCTTTAAGGCTGCGGAAAAACCACGATTCCTTATAGAGTTTCTCGTTGAGCATATAGCTCGCCAGTACCGGCGCCACGACCAGTGCAAAAATCAGCGACCCGCCGAGTGCGAGCATGACCGTGTAGGCCAGCGGTTTGAACATTTTTCCTTCGACCGCATCGAGCGACAGGATCGGAAGGAACACCACGATGACAATCATAATGGCGTAGGCTATCGGCCGGCCGACTTCCTTGGTTGCATCCTGAATCAGTTGAAGCCGGTGCGCCTTGCCCTCCTGCTTTATGCCGAGGAAGCGATGGATATTTTCCGTCACCAGAATGGAGCCGTCGACCAGCATGCCCAGCGCCACCGCAATGCCGCCGAGCGACATCAGGTTGGCAGAAATGCCGAACCGTTCCATTCCGATGAAGGCCACCAGCGCACAGAACGGCATGGCCAGCGATACAATGATGGCGGCGCGGAAACTACCGAGGAATGCAAACAGCACCAGCAACACGAGCACCATGCCCTGTAGCAGCGCTAGGTTCACGGTGCGCGTAGAGTTGGCCACCAGGTCGGCCTGCTCATAGTAGGGAACTAGCTTAATGCCTTGCGGCAGCCTGGCCTGGACCTGATCCACTTTGTCGTAGAGCGCCGCTATCACTTCCGATGAATTCGCGCCGAACAGCTTCATCACGATCCCGGACACAACTTCTTTTCCGTCATCAATCGTAACGATGCCACGTCGCAGGGCCGGGCCATGCTCCACTTCTGCCACGTCGGCAATCGACACCGGCGTGCCATCAAAGGTCTTGAGGGTAATGCCCCGGATGTCGTCGAGATTACGCAGAAACCCGACCCCTCGCACCAGATGCTCCTCGGAATTCAGCTGCAGGTATTGCCCTCCGACATTCCGATTATTAGCCTGCACCGCCGTCACCACATCTTCGACGGCAAGGTCGTATTGATGCAGCAGGTAGGGATCGAGCTGAATCTGGTACTGCAGCACATGGCCGCCGGCGCTCAGGATATCCGTCACCCCCGGCACAGTCTGCAGCTGCCGCTTCACGACCCAGTCGTTGACGTCGCGCAGATAGGTCAGCTCATCGAGTCCGCCCGTGTCGGCTCCCTGGTCCAGCTCCAGATAGTAGAGGAAGATCTGGCCGAGCCCGGTCGAGATGGGACCCAGCGTCGGCGGCTCTTGCAGATCCGGCAGATCGGCCATCGCCGCATTCAACCGCTCCGCTACCAGCTGGCGTGCGAAGTAGATGTCGGTGTCGTCGGTGAAGTAGACATAGACCACGGCCATACCGAACGCGGAAGTCGACTTGATCAACGTCACGTTCGGCAGACCGTTCATCGCCGTTTCGATCGGATAGGTGATGAGCTGCTCGACCTCTTCCGGGGCCATGCCATCGGGCTCCGCAAAGATCGGTACCATGATCGGGGAAATATCGGGGAAGGCCTCGACGTCGAGCTGGCGGTATTCGACCACTCCCAGCCCAACCACACCGAGCAAGGCCAATAGTATCAAGCCTCGATTTCTGAGAACTCCTTTAATGAGTTGATTGATCATAGCGTAACTCCAAATCGTTTTTTTGAATTTTAATTGCTGAATTTTAATTGGTCGAACTCAAGCGGCGTTGGCCCTTTCAACAAAGTAGCCGTCGTAGACCTGCAAATCAAAATTCGAAATTCAGCAATCAAAAATTATTCTCAGTGTCCGTGCCCGGCGTGGGGATCCATGCCGCTGGTGATCCGCTGCGCTTTCAGCGCGAAGGCACCGATGGCCACATAGCGATCACCCGGCTTGAGCCCGCTTTTGATTTCGACGTTGAGGTCATCGGCCAATCCAAGCTCGACTTCCAATATCTGGAACCCGTGCTCTCCCGGCACAAACAGAACCGGCACGCCCTCCAGTATCTGAATGGCTTCGCGCTCAACCATCACCGGTACGTTGGCCGTCTTGGTGTTGATGCGGGCCCGGACGAATGCGCCGGGTGTGAAATCCTCGGCGGCCCCTTCGAGTACACACCGCGCGGTGAACGTGCGGGTTTCGTGCGAGACGATCGGACTGATGTATTTCACGATGCCCTCAGTGGAATGGCCATCATGCGCGAGAAATATTACAGGCATGCCTTTGCGTAGCAGATGCTGGTATTGCGGGAAGATACTGATATCTGCCCAAACGGATGATAGATCGGCCACCTCAAATAACACCCGCTCAACATCCGCGGATTCCCCTACGGCAAGGTTCTTGGAGATCACAATGCCGTCGAGTGGAGCTGACACAGAATAAACGGCCAGCGTCTCGCGGTTTTCCAACGAGGCAAGCACATCGCCCTTTTGCACGGAATCGCCGATTTCAGCAAACACCTGGCGGACAATACTGGCATAGCGCGGCGAAACCGCAGCGGTGCGATCCCGGTTCAGCTTGATCTCAGCCGGAAAAACCGATGCCCTGGAAATCGTTCCGCCTGCGGCTTCATGTACCTGTATTCCCAGCTTCTGAACCATTTCATCGGTCAGTTCTATCCCTTCCGCTTCGGCATGATCCACGTGGTCGTGTCCCGCGTGGTCGTCATGCTCGACCTCTTCCGCTCCATGGTCGTGCCCCTCATGCCCTTCTTCCTGCGCGGCTTCTTCCACGGCGTGGTCGTGCCCTTCGTGAGCATCGTGGTCATCGTGCGGAACAGGCGCTTCGTTCGCCGCCTCTGGCTCCAACCCCTGGAGACCCGGCAAGGTAAACGTGCCTTCGGCTTTTGCGGTGCAAGCCGCACAACTGCAGTCACCGGTTTCACACGTCTGGGCACCCACCCAAGTGATTGTCGCCAGCAACAGGGTTATCATCATCGGTATATTTTTCATGGTTAAATTCCTTCCTTCATAAATTTTGAAATCTGCGCGTAGGCCAGATGGGCTTCGCGCAGCGTCTCAATGTAGCGGATGCGGATATCGGAAAGGTTCTGCTGGGCGGCAATCAGCTCAATCCAGGAAAAGCGGCCGATGTCATACCCTTCCCTGCTTAGTTCATAGGCCTGCTCCGCCTTGGGCAGCAGTTTGGTTTTTATCAGCTCTACTTGTTGCTCCGCGCCGTTGAACAGCGCAAGGAACGAGGCCAGTTCCAATTGAAGCTTCCTGAAAACTTCATCGCACTCGGCCTGCACGGCATCGGCACGCAACATGCCCGCCGCATACTCGGCCCGCCCCCGCTTGTTGAAGCTCAGCGGCATCGAGGCCGAAAACACAAACGTGTTGATATCGCCCGCCGCTTCATACCGATATCCACCACCTAACCAAACATTGGAGGTATCCTGTGCCTTGGCGCGCTGAGCTTCGGCCCGGATTTTTTCGGCCTCGACTCTCAGTCGTCGGAGCGACGGATATTCGCTGCCCACCGCAAGTCCCTCGGACGGCTTAAGCGCATAAAATTCAGCAGATAACTCCCCAAGTTCCGTCACCGGCATGCCAATGAGTGAAGCGAGCCTCTCCTTGGCGGCGAGCAGATCGCCAAAGCAACAGGTTTGCAGAAGGGTGATCTCCTCCAACGCCAGTTCCGCCTGCACCACATCCAGTACCGACCCGCCACCGGCCTGGTGGCGGCGCTGGGCGACTTCAACAAACGCGCGCCCCAATTGTTCCTGCTCGGCGCGAACCGTGCCCGTCTCCTGCTGTACCATCACTTCAATGAAAGCCACGCGAACGCGGGTGTCCAGCTCCAGCTTCTCTTCCTGCGCCACCTGGTCGGCAACACCCATTGATTTGAGCGCCACTTCCCGCTCCTTCTTCCGTTTCCCACCCAAAAGGAACTCCTGTTTCAGCCCCAGCGTATATTCGCCGTCGCTGAACAAGTCGTTATCCCAGCCAACGCCTTCCGCTTCGAATTCCAGCTTCGGATTTTTCCAAAGTCCGGCGGCATCGACGCCCCTGAGGGCCGATTGGGCATACATTTGTGCGGCGCGCAGCTCGGGTGAATGGTGCCGGGCAAGCTCAAGAGCCTGCTCAAGCGTAAGGGTGCTGGATTCGGCAAAACCGGCGGCGGCAAAAAACATGCCGCACACTAAAACGAAAGATCTCTTCATGGGATACTCCTGATTAAAACTGCTTGGGTCGTTGTGGGTTAACGATCAGCAATCAAATCAGGAGTTGAACGGTCTGACGGGAGGCAAGAACGGCGTCGACCGAGAGCGGTGCGTGAGTGATAACGGGCTTTTCTTCTGCCAGAGTGAAGAGGTGGACCGTGGAGGTGGATAGGGTCGCAGGAGTGGCGGCGGTAGCCCGTTGCAACGGTATATCGAAATCATCCGTGCAGACGGGTATTGTATCGCATGCGTGGCAACTGCATGCATGTGATGCGCAGAGTTCGGTGCGCGCTCCTGAATCGTGGATATGCGTTCCGTGGCTGTCAGCATGCATGCATGGTGCCACCGCCAGCAGCATCGCAATCGCAATTAGAATATGCTTAAGCCCGTTCATTGCCTTACATCGACCTCGTTAAGCCGTCATTGTTCAAGAAAAAACCGCACGGGAAAGACTGGACGGTTTTTAGATTCGAGAGAATCCTACATTTCCATGACGGAAAAATCGTCTTTCCCAACACCGCATTCGGGGCATTCCCAATCATCGGGAATATCTTCGAACTGGGTACCCGGGGCAATTCCGCCGTCGGGGTCGCCGACTTCCGGATCATAGATCCAGCCGCATACATCGCAAATATATTTCTTCATGGTTACTAACTCCTTGGTTCAATAGATGGGGGGAAGCTATACCTTCAGCGCCTCGGCAATGGAATCGCAAACATAGTCCATGTTGCCGGAGGTGAGCCCTGCAAGATTGATGCGGCCGCCATTTACAATATAGATGGCTTTATGGTCGCGCAACCAGGCCACCACTTCATTCGAGAGGCCGCTGAATGAAAACATGCCGCGTTGTTCCTTAATGAATGAAAAGTCCTGCTCCACGCCGCGAGAGGCCAATCCATCAACCAGCGCAACGCGCATGGCTTTGATGCGCTCGCGCATTTCGGCCACTTCGCCGACCCATTGGTCATACAAAGCGGAATCGTCGAGTACAGTGGAGGCCGCCAGTCCGCCGTGTGCGGGCGGGTTGGAATAGTTCACGCGTACGGTGGTTTTAATATGGCTCATCGCCACGGCGGCTTCGGTTGCCGTCGGGCTGATTACGGTCAGGGCACCGGTACGTTCGTTGTAGAGTCCGAAGTTCTTGGAGAAGGAGCTGGCTACGAGGAAATCGATTCCTGCCGCCGCAAACTTTTCAACGACGGCACGGTCCTGCTCAATGCCGTCGCCAAAGCCCTGGTAGGCAAAGTCGAGGAAGGGCGTCCAGCCCCTGGAAGCGGCAACGGCGACGACCTGGTCCCACTGATCGGCCGAAAGATCGACGCCGGTCGGGTTGTGGCAGCAGACGTGCAGCAATACAATATCGCCGGCCGGAATGCCATCGATCGAGGCGAGCATGCGGTCGAAATCAACGCCCTTGGATTCCGCGTCGTAGTAGGGATAGTCGTTGATGGAGAATCCGGCCGCCGAGAAGATGCCCTTGTGGTTGGCCCAGGTCGGAGTGCTTACCCAGAGCTTGGCTTCAGGGTTGAATTTCTTGAGCAGGTCGGCGCCCACACGCAGGCCGCCCGTTCCGCCGGGGGAATGGATGGTGGACGCGCGGCCGGAGGCGATGACTTCGCTGTCGGCGCCAAAGAGCAGTTTTTGCACATTGGCGGCATAGGCCGGACTTCCAGAGATGGGAAGATACCCCTTGGAGGTTTCGGTTTCGAGCAGCTGCTTTTCCGCCGCTTTAATACAGCCAAGAATCGGTGTTGTACCCTGATCGTCTTTATAGACGCCAACGCCCAGGTTGACTTTCGTGGGATTCGCGTCCTTTTTGAAGGCTTCGGTCAGACCCAGGATCGCGTCGGCCGGAGCCGGTTTAATTTCTTTCCACATGTTTGCTTCTCCGTCGTGTTGATTGATGAGTGACGAGTGAGTCGTGAGTTCTATCACGATTCACGTTTCATGCATTACGAAAAATACTGGTCGTACCACCGCTTGATGGTGTCTTCCTCGACCTTGACGATGCCTATCTCCCGCAGCGCGTTTTCCGGCGAGTCGGACGCATGGGCGGCATTGACCATAATGTCGGTACCGAACTCCTTGCGCACGGATCCGGGATCCGCCTTGCTCGGATCGGTCGGTCCCAGGATGTTGCGGATTTTTTCCACGGCATGCTCGCCTGCGTAGACGAGCGTCATACACCGCACCGTGCCCTCTGCCAAGACATCATCGCCATGGACATCCGGTGCCCACTGTCCTGTCATGAAATTCAAGATGCTGTAAAACTGCTCGTCGCCAAAGGCCGGACCCAGCGTTTGGGCCAGTGCCTCTGTTACGCTGGGCGGCATGTCGAATCCGAGTTCCTGCTTCAGCGCCTCGCAGGCCCGCTCGACCGCCATCCCCCCCAACTTTTCGCGCAGGACGGGCTGGACGGAGCCGTAGAATTCCAGCGCCTCGGCCAGGCTCATGCGCAGCAGCTTGGCGCCGATCATCCGGAGTCCGGAACGGGAAAAGAGATCCACAATGTTGCCTGGACGTGCGTTAGGAAAGGTAAAGTTGTCGGGCTTGATGATCACCAACGTCTTCTGAATATCCTTGTCGTCCGCCAGTCGGATGGCGTTATCGAGCACCCCCCCGTCGGCCTCTGAGAATTCGGCCCACAGACCCAGCGTCTCCTTGGCGAACGCCGTGGTCGGCCCCGCCAGCACCGCGGGCTCGAAGTAGGTCACGGATCCGTCGTGTGCCTTGATGTAGTCGCCGTACGTTCCCCGGATGGTGTCGGCGCTTTCAATGGAATCCTCGAAGCCTCCGATGGCATCGCGCAGCATGCTCACGGCATCTTCGCCTTCAAACAACAGCATGAGAACGCGATGCACCTGGCCGTCTTCCCTGGGCGCAAATTCTCGTTCGATATATTCCGGTAGAATTTCGCGGATCTCCGGCCTGATATCCTGGCTGTTGCGGATCAGCTCCGCATAGCGTGTGACCAGCTCCGCACTCGGGCCGAACATGCGCGCCGCCACCAGATCCAGGCCTGTTCTGCTGAGCAGCCGTCCCAGTACGCCACCGGTGCGCGATTTGCGCAACGTATATGGGGTAATCAATACGTATCCAAGTTCCTTTGACATTTTCATCCTCCTAAAGTATTCAAGTCCTAAATACCTAGCTGCGAATGCGGGTACAATATTGAAATGCGACTTTTATGGATAACAACACCCAGCCATCCCCTCTTCCCGAGAAGGTTCTGCGCCGACACGCGGAGCTGCTCAGCGTCCTTTTACCCGACTTTTCCAGACTGGTATGCGAGGAGGGCCGACCGGCCGATACGTTGCTCAACCGGTTCCTTCGGAACCATCGCGAGCTAGGTTCGCGCGACCGGCGGTTTCTTTCCCAGGCCGTATTTTCTTTCTTCCGCTGGCATGGTTGGACCGTTGGAAAGCTGGGACTGTCTCCCTCCGAAGCCTGCCTCGTCGGCGCGGCGCTCGATACCACGGAACTGCCTCCAAGTTTCAAGTACATGCAAAATCAATTCAAGCTGCCTCCCGGAATCGCGCCCATCGGGGATCAATCGGTAGCCGACAAGCGCGATGCGCTCAACGAATGGTTCAAGGACGTTCCCGGCATCCAGCCGCTGGCGCTGGTTGATCTCTTTCCCTCAGACTTTGAAGACGTGGTCGATCCTGGAGCCATTGAACGCTGCATAGCATCCTTCCAGCAGCGGCCGCCCGTCTGGATCCGTTCCCGTGCCGGAGCTGAATCTCTTTTACAGGCCCTGGAAGAGCAGCAAATTCCGGGCAGTGTACACCCGCAGGTTTCCGCTGCGCTGTCCCTGGCAGCCGGAATCAACCTTTCAAGCGTGCTAAACAAGCATTCCGGGCAATTCGTCGTTCAGGACATCTCGTCGCAATGCGTCGGCCTTATCTGCGCCCCGGACCGGGGCGAGGAATGGTGGGACTGCTGCGCGGGCGCGGGCGGGAAAGCCCTCCACCTCATGGATCTGATGCAGCAGGAGGGGAAGGTGCTGGCCACCGATGTCCGCAACGATGCACTCAAGGAACTGAAGAAGCGCGCCCGGCACCATGGCATTCGGAACATCCGCACCCAGCCCTTCAACGCTGTCCACGATGAACCTTTCCGTAAAACCTTCGATGGCGTGCTGGTCGACGCCCCCTGCTCCGGCTGGGGTACATGGGCCCGAAATCCCGATGCGCGGTGGCGCACCTCCCGGAAGGAAGTCACCCAATGCTCCAACCGGCAACAGAAAATCCTCAATAATGCAACATGGTGCGTCAAACCCGGCGGTGTGCTGGTCTATGCCGCATGCACCTTCACCCGGCCCGAAACCGAAGAGGTCGTCATGAACTTTCTCGATCATCACGCCAATTTCAAGCTCGCCCCCTTTGCCAATCCGCTGACCGGTGAACAGACCGACGGCCAGCTCCAGGTCTGGCCGTGGGACGGCCCCGGTGATGCCATGTTCATCGCCCGGTTCATACGAACAGAAGACTGATCAGTCCAAGCGCTCGCAGTACTCGATCTCCGAGCTGTCGAAGACCATCTTGCCGAGACGGAGGCGTATGGCCTCATCGGGGGCGGCCGGCAGCAGCAGGGAGTCGAGCACCAACTTTCCTTCAAAGACCTCCTCGCGGCACTGCAACCGGAGGCGCACATGTTGGTTGAGCGCAATACCGAAACGCCGGTCCAGGATCTGGAAGGCCTGCTTCTGTTCGGAATGGAACTGGAACCACCCCTCCTCGCCCAGGTCGCGGGGAAACTCGAGCAGGTCGTCTGCCGCAAAGTTAAAGTCGAGTTGGCTTCCACCATGTTCCATACTGCGGACGATAAACCAAAGAGGCGCTTTTGAAAATTGGCTTTCCAATTTTTCCGACGTCTGAGCATACTACGGTCTACCTTGGAGGTATTTTTATGAAACCCGTCGCCTATTACCTCATTCTTCTGTGCTGCATTGTGACCTCAGGCTGTGTCAAACGGACCGTCTCGGTCAGTAAAGGGAACAGCAACTCGGATGGCACAGAGCAAATGCACGGGCTGCAGGGCCACAGCAAGGTGGTCGAGGAAAAGACCCTCTGGATTTGGCAGAAAGAATATCGTAATCCGAAATAAGAGCGGTCATGTCACCAGAAATGAATACCCGGTCATTCAAGCTACTTTAAGACCGGAACAGCCCAATTCTGTACTTTCCGAATAAACCAACCCTGCCTAAATCCTCATGTATCCTAACCACTGCCTTCAAGCACGGGATCGGAACTCGTAATATAGTCAACGGCGCAACCGACCCTGCCGGCACCGATTTGCGTTTTTTTGTTCCCCATGTATTCTAGGTAGAAACAGGCACTCTCTGTCATTCTTTTAAAGTGTCGTGCTTATATAAAACCCACCCCTGTTTTCGTAACAACCACTATGTTGGTAATTTACACCACCATAAAAAAACTTGTGACATAATAATAATGGTTTTTACTTACAAATACGAAGCTGTTTTAGTACCCGTATCCCTTACTTAAAATAGTAATCAGAATCCACAAGGCTTTATATTTTCATTACAGATTACGAAGGGTTGCGTCATGAAAAATCTATTACTCGGGGCTATGCTGATGGCAGCGTTCACCGCCAGCGGCGAGCTTTTTAACTTTTATCCCATAAATCATACGGCGAATGAATATGCACAAAGCGTGGGCGGACAATTGTCCATGGAGGTCGTTACCGCGGGTGCAGGATCGGTAAGCGTTCTCTTCCAGAATACGGGACCGGTCGAATCCGAGGTTCGTGAGATCTATTTCTACACCCCCAATGATTTAAATCCTCCCGTAAACATTACCCTGAACAGTATCATCAATGGACCGGGCGTTAATTTCGATGATGGCGGCCAAAATGGTGTAAACCCTTCCGAGCTGCCTTCAGGGTCGATGTTGTTGATGGATTATACCGTAGATACAGCCGTTGATTCCAAGAAAGGACTTAACCCGGGGGAATCGCTCGAACTTATCCTGAGCTATGCGGCCCCGCCCTACAACTTTATCGGAATGCTTCACACCGGACAGATTCTGGTGGGCGTTCATGTGGCAAAAATTCAAGAAGTTTCCAGTGTAAGCTATCTCCATGTCATTCCTGAGCCCGCATCGATGGTTCTGTTCACGTCGGCGGCGGCGTCCTTCGCTTTTGCGCGCCGAAGATTTATGCAAATAGTATAAATACCATCGAAACCTGTTTTCTTAGAGCCACAGGCAAGGGTGGCTCTTTTTTTATCTACACCTGGAGGCCGCAGCCATCGCAGCGAAGCCCTCTTTCACGATTTCAGTCTTGGCCAGCTGCGCAGGTTCTGCAGAGGACTGACATCACCTCCGATTGAGATGCCGTCAACAGTGCATA
>CAXMPN010000009.1:21011-25890 GCA_964195195.1 Pontiella sp.
GCAGGTTGGCCGGTTCGTTGAGAGTACCTGTTGCAGTCGTAGGCAGGATATCCGGCGCGTCGGTTTCGAGGAGCAGGCGGTCGGCAGGTACGGCGCGTATCGCCGGCCCCGCTTTTTTATTATTGGGGCGGGTAATGGAGCCGGAGAAGGAAATATAACCGCCTCGCTTTACCAATTCCGTTGCCACCTCCGCCGACCCGCCAAAACAATGGATCAGCATACCGCGCGGCAATTCGCCAAAATCATCCAGCAACTCGATCAACCGGCCCCACGCTTGGCGGCAGTGGATCGAGGCCGGGCGATGAAGCCGCTTGGCCAGTTCGAGCTGCGCAAGGAAGACGGCTTCCTGATCCGCATCGTTGCGTTCATCCATGGCATGGTCGATGCCGATCTCCCCGACACTCGCCTGCGGATATTCCAGCAGCAGTTTCTCCAACGTGCTCAACCACGCCGGCGATCGATCGCCAATGAACCAAGGATGGAGTCCGAAGGCGGGGTGGATGCCTTCGAAGGTTTGCATGATTGAGATCACACGCGGCCAGTCGGCCTCGCAGCAGCCCTTGACGCCCATCTTGACAACCCCGGCTGAACGGGCGCGTTCCATCACATCCGAAATCATCGGAAACAGACGCTCATCCTGGATATGGTTATGGCAATCGTATAGCTTCATTTGCGGTGCTTGATGTAGTTCAGGGCTTTGCTGACGGGCAGCTCATCGGAGGAGGGCCCGTTGCGGATATAGAAATGCTCCTTGTTTCCATCCTTCAGGAATACGGGCTCGACGGCGCGGGCGCACAGCACCACCCCGATGGTATTCCCATCAAGGGGAAGCAGCTGAAAGCGAATGTATTTCGAGAGGTCGGCGCCCAGATGGGCGGCGATCAGATTTTTGAAATGGAGGCGGCATTTGTCATCGTTTTCAAACACGTCCCGCTCCAAACCGGTAATCTCGCCGGCATCCGTAACGCCGAGCAGCAGGGTTCCCCCTTCGGTATTGAGAAAGGCGGCTACGCCCTTGAGCCATGCCAACTCGATTTCCTTGCCCGGTTTTTTGCTGTGCAGGTTCATGCGCAGGGTCGACTTAAATTCAACTCTTCGGTTTTCGCCGGCCGCGATGAGCCCGCGGATTTGCTCTTCCGTGTTTTCCGAGTCCAACACGGAGCCGGCTTCAAGCGATTGTCCATAGCGACGGGTAAGCCCAATTGCCATTCCTGATGCTACCAGTACGAATGCGATCGCAAATACCCAGAGGGATCTCTGCCTGCGGCTGATGTCGCCGATGATGTCCGGCTCCGGAACTGCGACCCCCATCCAGACCTGCTCGCGAGGTCCATCCAGGGGGTGAAATCCACACCACCATATCCGGCCTTCATGCAAAACCGAAACCACTTCGCTTTCAGGAACCTGCCCGCCCTTCCACGAACGGTGCGCAATGCGGGCAATCGGATTGGTGATGGAGCCCACTGAAGCGAAATCAGGTGTGCCCTCCCCTGCCCCCGAAAGGATAAGCAGTTCATCGCCGCGGAATAAAAACAGTTTGCTGTTTGCGGTGGGAGCCATTTTTTCGATCGTCTTGTAGAGGTCGTCGAGCAAGAAATCCAAGGCCACCACAACCGGTTTATTTTCCCCCTTGGGATAAAACGCGGTGGAAGCGGTAATGCCAACCTTCCGGAGGGTATGGAACAAATACTGTTCCGTCCAAAAGATCCCCTCACCCTCGAGTGCGGGTTGGAACCAGGGTCGTTCACGTGGATCAAAGTCTTCTGCCGCGGACGGCAAGCGCTCGGTTCCATCGGACAGGATTAAATAGCTGCGGCCTTCCTGATCGGCCAAGGTGATGCCCGAAAGCATGGGCTGCCTCTTAAATTCGGGCAGCAGCTGATTCTTGTTGTCTTTCGGCTTCGATAACGAAACCACCCCGGAAACCCCATAATCCTTGATCCATTCGAGAGAAGAACCGATGGAAGCCTGCATGCGCCGGAATTCCGCCGCCGCGCCGGTCGAGACGCTTTCAATGTAGCGTTCCGACATATCGCGCCTTGCCTGGGCGGAAAAATAGCCCGTTGCACCGATGGCCAGAATGGATACCCCCAGCCCGACCCCGATGACATCACGCTGGAAGCGGCGGCTTTCTGAATTTGATCTACCCATAACCCTTCAACCTTTCCCTACATAAACGGTCTAGCCCAGCCGCCAAAGGCCTTCATCAAGCGAGTTTCGATGACGGTGGAGGAATCGGGGACCTCGGGGAAGTAGCCGACATCGGTATAGTTTTCCTGAAAAGCGGAATCCCGCGGCGGCAGCGGCGTGCACCCATCGTTTAAGGCGTAGTTGGTCGTGTAACGGTAGGGCCACACGTCAAATACCGGCAGGGCCGTGGATATCGTACCAATGAACCCGCTGAAATAGGAAATGCCCGCTCGCGTCGGAGCCTTGCTCACGGTCCATGCATTCTGCGGTTTGCAGGCATTAAGAATAGACGCCTCGAGTACGGCGGAAACCTCCGGATCTGTAATGAAGACCCCGCATTCCGTGTTGAGATTGGCGGACCGGGGATCAAAGTTGTGCGAACCAATCATTGCAACGCGTCCATCGAGCACGAACGACTTGGCGTGAATGCAAAGCCGCGGGCCCGTGCGGGAAACATCTTCGATGTCCGACTTGTCCTGAATGCCGCTTTCACGGATCGCCTGCTCCACCAATGCCGAATGGTTGTGGACATAGTGTTCCTGGTCGTCGGGATACGGCTTGGACTCGTAAATTTCTATGCCCGACTTCTTGTAGAGCTCCTTGCGGTGCTTGAACGAAAGCGCATAGACCTGATGATGATCCGCCGCTGCCAGACTGTTACTTGAGGCCATGATACGGAACTTGGAATTCCGCCGGTGAAGTTCGTTGAAGGCTTTGCGCACATGGCGATCGTAAATCAGATAGGGCGTCTGATAGACGACCCGGTTGGTCGCGCCGGCAAGCACTGTTTCGAACCAGCCGTCGAAGTCCATGGTCTCTCCGCTACCCTGAAATTTCCGGGGCGTATCCGAGACAAACTGAACATCGTCGGCCTCGAATATCCGGATGGAGGCCCGCACAGCAGACAGATCATACTCGTCTGCCAGGATATTAATCTCGTGAAACATCCAGTCATTTTTTGGGTCGCCGAACGGCTCGTCTCCATTGGACAAACGGCCAAAGGCGGCCTGCACATCCTTAAACTGCGTCAGGAACACCGCGTGCTTGTCCTGCCAGAACAACTCGAATGAATCCTGCATATCCATAACCGCAGGTCCGGCCACGATCACATCGCGGTCACGGAACAGGATCGATGTGTTGCGGTCATAGTACCGGCCTTCATAGTTCCGCCCGCCCGCTATACCAATGCACCCATCCACCAGCAACAGCTTGTTATGCATGCGGCGGTTCATGCGCCGTGCCTTGAAAATAAGGTTGTCCCAGAAATCGATAGGTCCCACTTCAACCGACTCGGACAACGGTTTGTAGAGCACGATTTCCATATTGCGGTGCGCCCGCGCCATGCGCGCAAGCTGCTCGGGCGACCCCGGCGGATTAAGGGCATCGATAAGCATTCGCACCAACACGCCGCGCTCAGCCGCCCTTACCAACTCGTCAAACAGGAAACGGCTGGTTGGATCGTCCTTCCAGATGAACGTTTGAATATCGATACTTTGCGTGGCGGATCGAATCAGATGGACCCGTGCCAGCAGGGCATCGTCACCTACTTCGAGAATGCTGACAAATTCCGCCGATCCGCCCTGTTTATGGATTTGAACGGCCTTTTGCGCGAGTTCCTGGTAGACGGATTTCACCGGCAACGCCGCGATGTGGTCGGAACGCTTCAGGCGTTGATACTTGAAGGCATTTTCCAACTGGCGCTCCGGCACGCTGGCACAACCCGCCAGCAGAACGACCAAACCAACCGCCAACCACTTGTTTAATCCGCACATGAACGGAAACATATACATTCAGCCCTGTGATGAAAACCCTCTCTTGCGCCTCTTTCTTTCGTACGTCGCAGTTTCCCGAATTCCGTCCCTTATTTGGTTGCTCCCCCTAGGGGTCGCCGATATATTCGCCGCTCAATTTTTGGACAACTACGAATATTTAACCAACTACAAGGAGACAAGTTATGTCAGAAATCATCGATGTATTGGCCCGTGAAATTCTCGACTCCCGCGGCAACCCGACCCTCGAAGTCGATATCGTTCTGGATTCAGGCGCACAAGGCCGCGCAGCCGTTCCATCCGGGGCCTCCACCGGCGTCAACGAAGCGCTCGAACTGCGCGACGGCGATAAATCCCGCTACCTCGGCAAGGGCTGCGAAAAGGCCGTTGATAACGTAAATGATGTTATTGCTCCGGCCATCATCGGCATGGACGCTATTGACCAGGTGGGCATCGACAACCTAATGATCGACCTCGACGGCACCAAAACCAAATCCAAGCTGGGCGCCAACGCCATGCTGGGAGTTTCCCTTGCGGCTGCCCACGCGGCTGCCGACGAACTCGGTATTCCCCTGTTCCGTTATATTGGCGGCACCAACGCCAAGGCCCTCCCCATACCGATGATGAACATCATCAACGGCGGGTCCCACTCCGATGCTCCGATTGCGTTCCAGGAGTTCATGATCCGTCCGATTGGCGCTCCGAGCTTCAAAGAAGGCCTGCGGTGCGGTGCTGAAGTATTCCACGCCCTCAAGGCCATCATTAAAGGAAAAGGCCTCTCCACGGCGGTTGGCGACGAAGGCGGATTTGCGCCGGACTTGCCGTCGAACCAGTCGGCGCTCGATACGATTATGACCGCGATCGAAAAAGCGGGGTTCAAACCTGGCGACGACATCCTCCTTGGACTCGATGTTGCCAGT
>CAXMPN010000010.1:0-9195 GCA_964195195.1 Pontiella sp.
CCTGTTTCTGATTGCCGGCGCAGTGAAGCGGTTGAAAGGCAGCTATGATCTGCATGTACTGGGTGGCCTGTATAAGGAGCGGCCGGGACTCTCTATTCTGTTTATTATTTCCGCGATGGCGCTGGCCGGGATTCCCCCGCTTTCGGGCTTCTTTGCCAAGCTGACACTCATTATCGCCGGACTCCAGGCCGGAAGCTGGCTGATCGTGGCCGTTGCGTTGGGCGTCAGTCTGCTGACGCTGTATTCGATGACCAAGATCTGGGCGTACGTATTTTGGAAGCCCGCTCCCGCCGCGCTGCCGGATCTTCATCCGATATCGCGCGCGGCATGGTCCGCCTTACTGCTTCCGATCATCGGCTTCACGATCATTACCGTGGCCATCGGCGTGTTTGCCGGGCCGGTCTTCGACTATGCCAAGCTCGCGGCGGGGCAACTGATGGATCCGTCGGGTTATATACACGCCGTGCTGGGGGGAGGGAGTTGATGCGACTTCGCCGCATATTTTTGATTCCCGATTTTAGATTCCCGATTTTCGGGTCTGCGACGCCTTTGTTGGCAAAAGGCCAACGCCGATTGAGTTCCTCCAATCGGCAATCGGCAATCAAAAATGGGCAATGCGTGGCCCGTCTTATGTGCTTGTATTATTATGAGACGCCGATAGACAAAGAGATGAGGGATCGGTAAATCTTATGGAACTGTTCATCTATAACATTCTCATATCCATGCTCTGGACGTTGCTTACCGGAAACGTCTCGATCGGCAACCTGACCCTCGGTTTTGCGCTCGGCTACTTTGCGCTGACGCTGCTCCATCCCGCCACCGGCGAAAAAGCCTCCTACTTCCAGAAGACCATGCAGTTTGTCCGCTTTGCCCTGTTTTTCATCAAGGAGTTGACCGTCGCGTCCTTCCGGGTGGCCAAAGATATCGTCACACCACTGCCGCTGATGCGCCCCGGTGTGATCGGCATTCCGCTTGATGCCGAAACCGATCTGGAAATCACCATGCTGGCGAATTTAATTACCCTGACGCCTGGTACGCTGAGTCTGGATGTTTCGCCCGACCGCAAGACTCTCTACATTCATGCGATGTATGTGGTGAATGCGGATGACCTGCGGAAGGAAATCAAAGCGGGTATGGAGCGGAGACTATTGGAGTTGTTGAGATGATTGATATCGTCTGCCACATCGTAATGCTGATGCTGATCGTTTCGTTCGGCGCGGCCTTTGTTCGCGTGGTCATCGGGCCCACACTGCCCGACCGGGTGGTTGCGCTTGATTTGGCGGCCACGATTGTGGTGGCGTTGATCCTGACGCACTGCGTGCAGACGGGGTCGGCCTATTATATTCCCGCGGCCATCAGCATTGCGTTGCTCTCCTTTGTCGGGACGGTTGCGCTGGCGCTGTATATCCGTAGGGGAGGAGCATCATGATCCGCGAAATTATGGTGAGTTTGTTTTTGCTGATGGGCGGAATTCTGTCGCTCATTGCCGTGGCCGGAGTCCTCCGCATGCCCGATATTTTCACCCGCATGCATGCCGCGACCAAAGTCGGAACCGTTGGCGTCAGCTCCATTACCATCGGGTTAATGATCCATTTTGGCAGCATTACCGTCCTTTCCAGAGGCATTCTGGTGATTGCCTTTTTCCTGCTCACAGCCCCTGTAGCGGCGCATATGATTGCCCGCGCAGCCTACCGCTCCGGGGTCTCCCTCTGGATCCTCACCCGCATCGACGAATGGAAAACCCACGGCGAAATCGGGCAGGACGAGGAATAGCCGTCCGGTCGAATCAGGTTCCCCGCAAGCAGAAAACGTTTGACCTGACACGGATTATCAAGAAAATCGCCTGTTTATTTGTAAAATCTGGGGAAGTCGGAATATGAACCTAAAGAAAGTACTATCGCCGGATACCGTATGGGTCGATCTCAAGGCCGATACGAAGAAGGGCATCATTCAGGAGATGATTGACCGTCTGGTAGCAGCCGGCAGAATTGAGGATCGTGATGCGGTATTGCAGGCGGTGCTTGAGCGCGAGGACAAAATGTCGACCGGCATGCAGAACGGCGTAGCGATACCACACGGGAAGACCGATGCCGTGAAAGAGCTGGTGACGGCGGTTGGGCTCCAGAAAGCGGGGGTCAATTTTGATTCGATGGACGGCTCGCCCTGTACGATTTTCATTATGACGCTTTCACCGGCTAAGCGCGCGGGACCGCACATTCAGTTTCTGGCCGAAGTGAGCCGCCTGATCAGCCAGCCGGCGGAACGCGAGAAACTGCTGGCCGCCAAGACGCACGCTGAAATCTACGAGATTCTGACCGGGAAATAACCCACCATGCAAGCAGTTACCAACGCGGTACAGCATGCCGGCGAAACCGTTACCTATGCGGCAGGAGGGTCCGGACACAGCATCACCCACTTGATGATGCACCTGATTCTGCAACTGGCGGTGATCATTATCATCGCGAAAATTGGCGGCTATTTATTCCAGCGCTTCCTGAAAATGCCGTCGGTTCTCGGCGAGCTCGCCTCAGGCATGGTGATCGGCCCTTACGCACTGGGCAGTCAGATTGTCCTTCCCGGCGTCGGGCAGCTGTTTGTGGAGAACCAGGGATTTGCCGCATCGGCCGAGCTCTATGGTATTGCCACACTGGCGTCCATTATTCTGCTCTTTCTGGCCGGTCTCGAAACCGACCTGGCGGCCTTCCTTCGTTACTCGGTCGTCGGCTCTTTTGTCGGTCTGGGAGGCTTGATTGCGTCGTTTGCTCTGGGGGATCTGTTGGCTGTGTACTGGCCGGGCAACGGCATTGAGTCCTTTATGGATCCCGCCGCGCTGTTTCTTGGCGTCATTTCCGTTGCGACGTCCGTGGGCATCACGGCCCGCATTCTGGCGGAAAAGCGAAAGATAGCATCGCCGGAAGGCGTTACCATTCTGGCTGGTGCGGTTTTTGATGACGTCTTCGGCATTGTCACGCTGGCCATCGTGTTGGGTATGGCCAAGGTCAGCATGGGCGGCGGCGAAGTCAACTGGGGCGGCATCGGAATCATTGCCGCCAAAGCCATCGGGTTTTTCGTGGTGGTGACTTCACTCGGGCTCATTTTTGCCCGCAAGATCACCTCGGCCATCAAGAAATTCAGATCCACCGAAATGATCGTGGCGATCTGTTTCGGCCTTTCGCTGTTGCTGGCCGGACTCGCTGAAATGGCCGGATTGGCAATGATCATCGGCGCCTATATTATGGGCGTTGCGCTGTCGCGCACCGATCTGGCCCACGAGGTCGAGCATCATCTCGAAGGCGTATACAACATCCTTGTACCCATCTTCTTTTGCGTAATGGGTATGATGGTCGATTTTTCCGTCATGAAGCCCGTGCTGGTCTTTGGCTCGGTCTACTCGCTACTTGCAGTGGTGTCGAAGGTGGTCGGCTGCGGTCTGCCGGCCTACCTGATGAAGTTTAATCTGCGCGGCTCGCTGCGTATCGGGGTCGGGATGCTTCCACGCGGCGAAGTGGCATTAATCGTGGCCGGAATCGGTCTGGCCAGCGGCATCATCGATCAGGGGATTTTCGGGGTTTCCATCATGATGACCGTCATCACCACCATGCTCGCACCGCCGCTGCTGGTGAAATCATTCGAAGGCGGTTCCGGCCTGCGCAAAGAGATGGAGGGCGGTAGCGAGAACATTGAAAGCATCGGCCTCGAATTCCCTTCGCGCGATATCACTGAATTTCTGCTCAGCCGATTTGTGCGCGCGCTGCAGGGCGAAGAGTTTTTTGTGCACAACCTGCACACCGATGAGCCGACCTATCGCGTACTCAAAGACGACATCGCCTTTACGCTGATGCAAGACGGCGATAAGCTGATCATCCACGTGCCCGCCGCGAACCAGCATGTGGCCCGTATGATCCTGCTTGAAGAACTGCTCTCGCTCGCCGACCTGCTCGAATCCACCAAGCAGATGAAGGGTCTCGACGAAATGGAATCCGACCTGGTATCCGGTCTGTTCACGTAGCCTCGCCTGAATTTTCCATAAAACGAATTACGTTCGAGGAACAGGATATACAACTCCCTCTTGGGACGCTGCCGTCGCCTCTCGCCGCTTCGAGTCCTTGACGAGGCTTAACGGCATTCCCGTTATTCCGGGATGACGCCCTTCCCATAAAGTAACCAAGCATATACGGGAGTTGTGCGCCGCCGATGGATTCGTGCTCATTCTTGCATTCGCCTCAGGCCGGGACTACCCTTCAGGCGTGAAAAAGAACGTCCTTAAAATATCGATCGGCGTGGTTCTGGCGCTTGCCGCTGTATTGACAGGGGCCTTTCTGTACATCAGCTCGGGGCACTTCATAAAAACGCATGTGCTGCCGCGCGTAGCAAAGTCCATCGGGTGTGACGTGCAGGCGGATGAGGTGGACTTTTCCGCGCTCAGCCGCATCGAATTCCGGAATCTGCGCATCGGCAGCGAAGCAGATCCATTGATGCAGGCCGGCACGATACGCTTGCGCTATCGGGCATGGTCCTTCCTTTCCGGCAAGGTGGAGGTGGGCGAGGTCTTCATCGACCAGGTTCGAATTGCGGCGACCCCCGCAAAGCTGGAGGCCTTGAGCCAATCACGCCCGCCTTCCGAAAAAAAACCGGGCAAAGCTTCCGAATCAAAAAAAATGCCCGAGCTGCTGGTGCAGGATGTAAGGATCAACGATCTGGACTTAAGCTACACGCAGGCCGGGGCCGATCCGATTGAGCTGAAGCTATCAAATCTGACTCTGCAGCTGCCCGAGCTGGCCAGCGGCAGGGATTTCCATTTGACTGTCGTGGCTCAGGCAAAAGCGAAGGCGGGGGAGCAGGTTGATGCTGAAGCCAGAGAGATCAACCTGGATCTGGGCGGTACCCTTGGGCCGCACGCGATGCCCACAACATTGATCCTAAAAGTGGATGTGAAAGACCTTGCCGGAACGGCCGGTCCAGTCTTGCTGGATGACCGGAGCGTACAGATCGCAGCTGAAGTTACGGGCGGCCCTGCAAGCTATGTGCTGCGGGAATTCAGCGTGGTGGAATACAACGGAGAAGCCAAAGATGCTACTCTGGAGGCGAAGGGCAATCTGGGCGTCAATCCTTCCTCCGCGGTTTTGGATCTGATGCTCGATATTGCGCCGGACGGCCTGCTGAATGTAATCGGCGCGTTGCTGGGGGATCTTGAATTTGGACAAACGGCGGTTACCTATGCGGGACATGTGGAATTCACGTCCGGCAAGAGTCTCGCAACGCGCGGAGAACTGCATGTCCGTAACCTGACCGTTGCCGCGCCCTCAGCCGGTATACCGGCCCTGCGCCCGATGCAGGTATCGGTGCAGCACGACCTGGCCGTCGACCTGGAGAGCAAGGCGATGACGCTTTCGCGACTCGATGCGAAGCTTTTGGATGGCAACCGGGATGTAGTGACCGTAAAGCTGGACCAGGCGATGGCGCTGGATCTGCAAAATCCCGTCAGCGATGCATCCGCAAAAATAGCGGTACGGGTCGACCGCTTCGATCTGACATGGCTAAACGCGTTTCTTGCCGGGCAGCCGGATGTGCGCATCTTAAGGGGGGAACTCAATCGTGATGTAACTGTCATCATCGATAACGGCGGTCGACGGATCGCGTTTGATGTTGGCGGGGGAGGGGTCGATAACCTCCTCGTGCAACAGGGTGACCGGCGAATCGGGCCGTTACGCATTAATCATGAAGCGCGGTTGCAGCTGACCGGCTTCAACCTGCTTCATCTGGATCATTTTCAAGTCGATGTCATACCACTGACTTCTGGACTTGTGCCGGCGGCCACGGTCGTGCTTGGCGGCGATCTAACGTTCGGCGAACGGCCGGGCGGAACCCTCACCCTCCAGCTTGCCGGGCATGGACGATCGGCCGCAGCGCTTGCCAAACCGTTTTTGGACAAGCGCGCTTTGGCATACATCCAGCCCATGCTCTCAGGAAATGTGGTGCTCGAGATGAACGCACTGCTGCAGGCCAGCCTGGACCACGGAACCGTACAGCTGGGGGCATGCCGGTTGCAGATAGATGGGCTGGGCCAGGAGCATCTCATCGATGTTGCCATGGAGGAAACCAGCTTTACGCTGGAGGAGATTAAGCGGCGCGATGAGACCGTTCGCATACCGATTCGGTTTGCCGTGAACGATTTGCAGTTGGCAAGGCTTCTTCCATTTGTGCCATTGGAAGCAGGGGTTGACAAGCTGGCCGGAAACCTTAACTTGAACAGCCATGCCATACTGATCGGCCCGGCCCGGGGAGTGACCCTTGAAACGTCGGCAAGTATCGAAGATGCCCTGTTTGTTCTGAAGGATGGAACGGCGCTGTCCACCCCGGTGACGCCTTCGCTGGATCTCTCACTCGATTATACCGTTGGCGGTATAGCCAGGATAAAGCAGATGAATGCTGTCCTTCGGCAAGCGGGCAGGCAGGGGCCTTTGCTGGACCTCGACATAGCAGGCCATTTTGACACCCGCATGGATCCCGCTGTGCGGAACGTTATTGATATTTCGACGCGGGGGCCCGTCTTGCTCGATGAATTGGAAAAACTCGTTTCCGTGCCCGAAAACCGCAACCGCCGATCGTCGCCGCCCGTATCCGCAGAGTCGGGGCCGGGATCTACACCGCCCGATCTTTGGATTGCTATCAGCATCGCCGTGGATGAGTCCCTATACGGGGATCTGCGGATTCAAAACCTGGGGGCCGAAGCAGACTATCGTAACGCGAAACTCGATCTATCAAAACTGGAAGCCGTAGTGAACGATGGCACCATCGCCGCAGAAGGCACGTGCGACTTCGGTACTCCTGCGAAGCCGCAGTACGACTTCAATATTCGTGGCAAGGATCTCCAGTTCGCCCCGGTGCTTGCCACTTTTCTTCCCCGTACAGCCCTCCACACCAGAGGCGGCATGAAGGAGGTCGAGATCGCGGTTCAGGGGACAGGATTTGATTTCGTGTCGCTGCAAGACACCCTTGTGGCGCAGGTCGATATGCAGCTCGACCAGTTTGTCATCGAGCATATGAGCGGAACCGTCGGGAAGCTGATGGAGGCGTTGCTGTTGGGTATGTTCGATATGAGCTGGAGCGACCTCAGCTTCGCGGCTGGCGATCTTGATCTGGCGATTGACCATTCGCGCTTCGGCGATCATGACATCCATATACAGACCCTGCTATTGCAAGCACCCTCGTTCCAGCTGGATGGCGGCGGATCGATACAGTTCGGCGGTATTTGGGAGCCGGATATGGAGATCCAAACAGGCTTTATCGCGGCGAAGGCAGAGAGTCTGCGGCGGCGAGGATATGCCATTTCCACACAGGCCGACGAAGCAGGCTATTATCCCGGTCCGGCGATTACGCTGAAGGGCGATTTGACCAGTCTCCGCAACCAGGCAGGTCTCGTAACCGAAGTACTGGTGCGCTCCGGCAAGCTCAGTAAACAGGACGCGATGAAGGCTGATTTAGCGAACCAGATTCTCGGTTCGCTCGGCGGGGATTCGGGCGCTGGCGGGGAAAAAACCGACATCGGAGGACTCATTGGCGGCATTCTGAGCGGCGTTCTGGATTCCCAGCAGCCGGAACAGGATGAGAAGGATAAACAGGGGGATGATGCCGTAGAAGCCTTAGGCAACATTCTTCAAGGGATCTTTGGCCGCTGATCATGACTTCGATAGATCGTTTTTTTGTCACGAGAAAATGATTACAGTAAATATGACGGGCGAGATTCATGTCCTTAGGTAGGATGCGCGGTTCAATGTGGGAGGGGCGAAATTGAAATGCCAAGGTAGATGTTGGTGGTTCAAGGGGCTCTTGGCGTGCATTTCAATCGTGGCCTTCATGGCCTTCATGGCGGCAAGGAATCCGCCCATTTACCGTGATCCATCCATGGTGGCCAACGATGTTACACGACTGAACCCCGTCCAGCTCGTAGAGGTCATCACACCCACAACCACGGCAGAAATCGTCGAGGCCATCCGCTCCCATGATGGAGCAATCTGCATCGGGGGAGGGCGATTCAGTATGGGCGGTCAGACCGCTGCCGAAGGTGCCGTGCAGATCGATATGAGAACATTCAACCACATCGAACCTCCCATCGGAAAAACTATCACGGTTCAGGTGGGGGCAACCTGGCGCGATGTACAGGAGGTACTCGATCCGTACGATCTGTCGGTTCAGGTAATGCAGAGCTATGCAAACTTTACCGTGGGGGGTGCTCTTTCGGTAAACGCCCATGGTCGATATGTCGGACAAGGGCCGATGATCGCTTCTGTGAAATCCATCCAGATCGTCCTGGCGGACGGAACCGTTCTAACGGCTAGTCGCGACCAGCATACGGACCTCTTTTTCGGAGCGATCGGAGGGTATGGGGGGCTTGGCGTTATCACCGAAGCGACACTGATGCTCGACGAGAACGCAAAGCTCAAGACCGAAATAACGGTCATGCCCACGAAGGACTACCCAAGCTTTTTTGAAGACCATATCGTGCGCGCGGATGACATTGTCTTCCACAATGCGAACCTATACCCCAATGCCTATGATACGATTCAATCCGTAACGTTTAGGACGTCCAACGAGGACCTGACCATACCCGACCGCTTGCAACCACGAGGAGATTATAGTCGCTACCGAAGGAACCGGCTGGCGACGTGGGTGGTGACGGAGTGGCCCTTTGGAAAGGCGATATGGGAGCATCTACTCGGTTCATGCATGTATCCAGCGGGCAATCATGTGGTTTGGCGCAACTATGAAGCCAGCTACGATGTTGCCGCTCTGGAGCCTGCATCGCGCCGCTACTCGACCTATGTGCTTCAGGAATATTTCGTGCCTGTGGAGCATTATAATGCGTTTGTCCCCAAGTTGCGCCGTATTCTGAAACGACACCATGTCAATGTAGTGAACATTTCGGTTCGCCATGCCTTGGCCGATCCGGACACCTTGCTTTCGTGGGCAAAAACCGATGTTTTTGCGTTTGTCATCTATTACAAACAGCGCAGAGGGGCAGGGGTCCAAAGCACGGTTGAAACCTGGACGAAGGAACTGATTGAACTCGCAGTGGATGAGGGTGGTAGTTTCTATTTGCCCTACCAAATCATTGCTGACGACGACCAGTTCCATGCTGCATATCCCCGGGGGATGGAGTTCTTCACGCTCAAGCAAAAGCTTGATCCAGGTTAC
>CAXMPN010000010.1:9205-25651 GCA_964195195.1 Pontiella sp.
CTTGGCTCGATGGGGGTAAATGATCCTGGGATGACCGAATGGCAGTGGATGGATTATCTGGGCAGTCTATCGCATGGGCCCGCAACTCCTCGCCGTCGCGCCCCTGTTCCGATTGGGCTGATATCGCGGAAAGCTCCCCCAGGACCTAATCTTTTCAGTACGAGTCGCTAGAAGTCATTGAGGATTTCGTAGTATTCCTTGATCACTTCGACGGACTTCATGGTGGTTTGAAACAAGACCCAACTCAGTACGATAACAGCGATGGTCCACACGACTTTCCAGACGGGTGGCGTTTTCGGCCGCCACCAGATCAGCGGCAGGGCCAGCGGGCCGACGCAGCAGACGGCAATGACGATGGTGGACGTGCGAAAGAGCCAGGGAAGCTTCTCCTTCGCGGCAGGCGCTCTCGTGGTGCTGTCTAGAAACTCGCCACAATGCTTACACTTGATGGCTTCGTTCTGGATTTCTTCTGCACAAAACGGACATTTTTTCATGCTGGTTCCTTCAGAAACTCTGCTTCAGTTCGGATTCATACCATCGTGGCTCGTCAGGGCAAATTCAAGCGATGCCCCTCCGCTGCGCCGAGGCCTAGGCCCGGGCTTTCTTGATGGTATCGTAGGCTTCGTTGACCTTGGCCAGCTGCTCGTTGGCATATTGCATGAACTCGTCCGGCAACCCTTTGGAGGTCAGCTTGTCCGGGTGGTATTCGATGCACTTCTGGCGGTAGGCCCGCTTGATCTCTTCGTCGCTCATGTCCGGCGTGCAGTCGAGGACCGTATAGGCTTCGTCGATCGCGCTGGTTCCTGGCGTCCCGAGCATGGCGTCTATGGTACCGGGACGCAGCCGGAAAACGCGTTCGGCCTGCAGCAGGATGTCGCGTTCGTTGGGATGTATGAATCCATCGGCCTGCGCTACAGCATGGAGAGCGGCAAGAAAGGTCATGGCGATCTGCGGGTTGAACTGGATGATCGAGGCCAGCTGGTTGAGGTAGTCGGCAGCGGTATGTGCATCGTCCTTGGCTTTGCGAAAGATTTCAACGGCGGCCGCGCGCATCGGGCCCGTATAGCCCAGCCGGGCCATAATCTGTTCCACCGTGTTGATCTCCGCCTGCGAGACCTGTCCATCGGCCTGTGCCATCTTCGCCAAGCAGCCAAAGAACGCCGCCTGGAAAGCCATGGCGGTGGTCTGCATTCGCGACGCGCCTTTGTCGAACTGATGTCCGATGCCAACGCCAACCACCGTTCCCAATGGGCCGAGCAGGGAGCCGAGCACCCCGCCAATAATTTTACCTGTCCATGCCATGAGATTAATCCTTAACGAGTAATTCGTAATTCAATTAGAGCGCGCATCCTAGCGGTTTGACTGGTGGTTTCAACGGTAAACAGGCATGGTGAAGCCCAATGAATGAGCAACCGAACAATCCACTGCATGGCATCACGCTGGAAAAGCTGCTGACCCAACTCGTCGACCACTATGGATGGGAGGAACTCGGGCGACTGATCGATATTCGTTGCTTCAACTGGGAGCCCAGCATCCCGTCGAGCCTGAAATTTCTACGAAAGACCCAATGGGCGCGCGACCAGGTCGAAGCGTTGTTTCTTGTAACGGAATTTAACTCGCGAGGCTGACCGACGAGTTGGTTTATGCGGATGGTTCGTCGCCCAGTAATTCCGTGACGGCATTGCGCAATACATCGAGGGGGACCGGTTTTTCAAATACATAGCGCGCCCCGAACAGCTTGGCCTGTTGAAGGAAGTTTACCGGGAGTGCGCGCATGCCGCCGGATATCGCGATGACCGGAACCGAGTCGCGTGTGTTGCGAAGTTGGATAAGAATCTCCAGCCCATCCATCTCCGGCATCATGATGTCAGTAATCACGAGGTCAGGCCGGGTTGCCTGTATCATGCTCATGCCCATTATGCCGTTTTCGGCCTGCATGATTTCGTGCCCTAGGCGGGTAAGGAATTGGGAAAAAACCTTTTGGATGGTCGGGTCGTCGTCGATCAATAGTATTTTAGCCATTGGTTCCCATTTTATCGTTTAAGATGTTTCGAACAGTATCCAGCAAGATGGTGATAGTAAAGGGCTTGTTTAAAAACACATATCCCTTCTCCGCTATATTCTTCCAGCGATGCACCTGATCGCGGTATCCGCTGAAAAGCAGAACCGGGAGCTCCGAATCTTTTATGCGGAGCGCTTCGGCCAACTCGTCGCCACGCATGCCGGGCAGCTCCATATCGCTCATAAGCAGGTCAAATCCATCTGCATACTGATCGAAGAGCGCCAGGCCGTCCTCTGCGCTCCCGGCAGCAATAATGGTAAGATCTGCCTCGCCGAGGACTTTCTTCACCATGTTCAGGATGCTCGGATCGTCTTCAATGAGAAGGATCCGGGCATTCCGGCCCTGCTTTACGGTTGCCGGATCGCTGACGGCATTTTCCTCATTCGACTCCGCAACCGGCAGATAGACCTTGAAGCAGGAACCTTTGCCGACTTCGCTGTAGACGTTGATCCAACCTCCGTTCTGCGTGACAATCCCGTAGATCACGGAAAGTCCGAGTCCGGTGCCGGCCCCGAGTTCCTTGGTGGTGAAGAAGGGCTCGAAAATACGGTTTATCGTTTCGGCGTCCATGCCTGATCCGGTATCGGTAATCGCCAGGCACAGGTGGAGGCCCGGGCGTGCGCCGGAAATATATGCGGCATCGGCTTCATTTATCAGGATGCATTCAGTTGAAATGCTCAGCCGCCCGCCCTCCGGCATGGCGTCGCGTGCATTTACGGCCAGGTTCACGATAATCTGTGTCAGCTGGCTTTGGTCGGCATATGCGGGGGGCAATTCGTCCGGCAAATCCAGTACCAGCTCATGTTGATCGCCTAAAAGCACATGCAACAAGGCTTCCGAATCGTAGACGGCATTGTTGAGGTCGATTTCTTCGAGTCGTACGGCTTGCTTGCGGCTGAAGGTAAGCAACTGCTGTGTCAGTTTCGCCGCCCGGTTTGCGGCCGTGTGAATTTCGGTGGCATTATCGTATTCCTGGGAGGCTTCGTCCAGGCTGTAGCGGAGGAGTTCGCTGAATCCGATGATGCCTTGAAGTATATTATTGAAGTCGTGCGCCACGCCTCCGGCCAGCTCTCCCACAGCTTCCATTTTCTGGGCCTGCCGCAACTCTTCTTCCTGTGCCAGTTCCCGCGAAATATCGCGCTTTATGCCGACATAGTTGATGGTGCGACCGTTGTTATCCCGAATCGGGGAAATAGTGGCTTCCTCGGTGAAAAGGGTGCCATCTTTTCGCTTGCTGGTGATCCGACCTTCCCAATTCTTTCCGCTCAAAAGGATCTCCCACATTTCCGCATAGAAGGACGGGGGGTGCTCTTCGCTCTTCAGTATCCGTGAATTTTGTCCCAGCGCATCGTCAGCGGTATAGCCGGTGCTCTTTTCAAAGGCGGGGTTGGCATACTGGATGTCACCTTTTGTGTCGGTAATCACGATGGATTCGGGCGATTGTTCTATCGCAGCAGAAAGGCGAACCAGTTTTTCTTCGGCCTGCTTGCGTTCGGTTATGTTGTTGTATATGGCGACGATTTGGCCTGTGGAGAGTTTGAAGATATGGTTTTCAAGCCATTCATCGATCCGGTTGTCCTCATAGCGCGCCAGCGGAAGGTCCTCTTGGGTTCCGGTGCGCCAAACTCGCTGCAGCGCCTCGAACAGTCCCATGTCCTTGACGTCGGGGAACACCTCGGTAACGCGTCTGCCTCTCACATCCTGCCGCTGCAGATTGCTGTAGTTCCGCCCGGCCGCGTTGATGTCTGAAAACACAAAATCCTGCCCGTCGTCAATGGCCTCGTAGATGACTCCGCCCGAATGCATGTGTTCGAACATGATCCGGAACTTTCTTTCATGCTCAATCTCTTCAGTGATGTCCAGATTCACTCCGATGATGCGCAGAGGCGTTCGGCCCTCTTCGCGGATCATTTTACCGAAGGCGCGGATGTGCCGGATTTCGCCGCCCGTGCGGACGATGCGGAATTCGGTGTTGAAGTCCTTTTCTTTGTGTTCGGCGGCCCAAAATTCCCGTACGAAGTTATTATGGTCTTCGGGGTGGATATATTCGCGCCATTTTTTTAAATCGCCATCAAACCCTTCTTTTTCGACGCCGTAGATTTCCAGCATCCGATCATTCCATATGAGTTGATTGCTCACCATATCGTGTTCCCACAAGCCCATTTTCGCTGCCGATATGGCAATATCAGAACGCCCCTTGCTTTCGGCCAGCTGGCGTGTGCGCTTCATCACCTGTTTTGCCAAAAGAAGAGGCCTGTTTATCAGGACGGCGGCCGTGTATGTGAGCAACAGGCTTAGCGTCAGTCCGATGCCCAGAACCCACCACGCTGTACGTTGTGGATGGGAGGCGAACCAGCTTGGTTCGGCGGTGAAAAGCATCATGTAGGTATTTCCGAATGCAAAGAGCGGAGCACCTGCGGACAGATCGGCTTCGAGCATATTCTTGCATTGGTCGCAAATGGCATCGCATTGGTTGCAAGAGGAGCAGGATAAGGGTCGCGGCTTCCTGCCGGCCTGCAGTTCGAAGAGAGTCGCTGAAATTGTCGGAATTTCACTGGAGGGATTAGAGCCCTTGATCAAGGCATCCAAATTGATGGAGCAGCAGACAAACCCTCCATGCCGAGTATGTGAGATAGGCACGAAGACGAAAAATCCGGACGGTTCGGTGCTGGTCGGTGCTGGCGCCGACACCATGCAAGCGTGGTCCGCTCCCGTTCGCAACGTCTCCACCAAGGTATCCCGAAGAACCGGGTGAGAATAAAAATCATATCCGAGGGTGGTCGGAAGTTGGGAGGCGGGTTCGACGTAGACGGCCGGATAGATTGGATCTGAAGGATCCTGGACCGGTCGGTTGTCATTTGCGAATCGTCGAATCGAAAAGTCCGGCAAACCCTCTGTCTGCATGCGAGCGGTTAACATCGTCACGTCGGTAGCCGACCATGCGGGCAACCAAAAACAGGACTGTATAGGGTAGCCCTCGAATATGTGTCGGCAAAACGAACCGAATTCCTCGCGGGCAATATTCTCGCTGGCTTCAAAGAAGCCAATCAGCAAATGGAGTACAAGATCAATTTGTTCGGTGGTCTCCGTGAAATGTTGTGACTTGGCGTTGGCCTCGGCCCTAAAGAGTTCCTGTTGAGCTCCCTGTTCAACTTCACGCATGCAAATGAACGCGATAACCGTAAGCAGAATCATGACGGCGAAATAGATTGAAACCTGGATGTTGCGGAGAGATTCCACCCGCATGTGCGGTGATCTTTTGTAGACTCCATGCACACGATAGCCCAGCAAAAGCAGACCCAGAATTGAAAGTGTTGACCAGACCGGAATCCGTTGTGCCTGGCGAAGCTTTTTGCGCCATACGGACGCTTCCATGTCCAGTCCCACCACCAAGAGCACTTTGCCGGAAAGTGGATCAAAGACCGGAACGAGCGCGCTAATGAATTCTCCGAATTCATCCGAATGCAGACCGGGGGTGCCATGTTCAGCGGTGTTGAACGCTTCGAAGTCGGCTGGCGAGGGCTTTTGGTGGATGGTGCCGGGCGGCGTTGCATACGGATCGTCGGAAAGCAGGCCTGCGGGGCCAAAGAACAGCTGGCTATCGCGAAGACCTAAGGTGTAGAGCCTGCGCATCCCCATGGTTTGCGAATACGCCTGCAGTTGGCCGGTGATCCGTTGAAATGCCGGCCGTTCGGCATCCTCCGCCCGGAACGCCAGATCACGTATGTTTTCCATCGAAAGACCTGATGCAATGCTACCGGCCTGTCGCAACATTTCTCCGCGGATGTTCGCGTCTGCATGATTCCGGGCTTCGAGTGACAACCAAGTCCCGATTCCGACAATCAGGAGGAGGAGTCCTCCCATGATATATCGGTGCAGGCTCACTGGCATTCCGATATTCTCTTTGTTCCCCATACACCCTTCCACATTGTCATACAAGTACGGGATCAAAGCGGACTTAGCAAATACAAACCTTTTGTTTGAATTGCGTAATATATGCTCTGGTAAGGAGTTGATTCCTCCCTGCAGTGTTGTAAACACCCCTGCATAGCGGTTAGGTGGTTATGTTCCCGTCGGCGCGTCAGAGGATTCCGGCCTGGCGCAGGAAGTAGAGGATGCATGCGATCATCGAGGTGATGATGGCGATCTTCAGCGTTCCCTTGATAAATTTCGCAAACAGCACGAGTACTATGATCGCGCTCGCGGTGATGAGAACCATCGCGGTCATGGGGTCGATATTCTGTAAATTTTCCACTACTTCACTACTCCTAAACAAATGCAGATCCGGGGCGATCACCTTGCAGCTCCGGCGGTTCCTGATCTCCCTCCACCCGGTAGAATTCGACTCGGAATTGAACCGCGCCAGTAATCACCACATGATGAAAGCGCTCTGGATAGATCACAATAGGATGGTCGGGATCGGAAACGAGGATATTTTCCGAATCGTCCTCCCAAATATACTGAAGGGAGCCGGTTTCAACCACGAGATATCCCCATTTCCCTTTCGGAGCGAGATGCTTTTTCAATATGCCCGGCACGACCGTATCCTGATTCATGCGTTTGGTTGAACCGGCCAGCTTGGCCTGTTCCGGCAAAGAAGCATTCTGATAGTTCACGGCATATTCCTCAGTGGTCTGCGCGTAGTGTAAAGTCTGCACGGCCGAATGTCGTTCCGTTAATCAGAATTTCGATGGCGTGCTCGCCGGGATAATAAGCGCGGGTCGTGATCGCTTTAATGGCGTGCCGCTTGGTCAGCGTGACGGTTTCGCCGGGCGCAAGTTTCAACGTTTTAAGCTTAAACACCTTTGGGCTGGTTTTCCCGTTGGCCTTCATGTGGTGGACGGCATAGTCGATGACGATGGTTTGTGGATTGGAGTTTGTGGATTGAAGTTGAAACATGAACTCGATCGATTCTCCAAGACTGATGGCCTTGGGTGAAACTTCCAAGGAGTGGAAATCGAGTTTTGGTTCTCCCGTATAACCCAGCAACCCGAATACGTCGGGATGGCCTGCCTTGACCAAGGTGCGGGTGGCGTGGCGGATAATCCACTGCCGCTTTGCAGTAGCGTTTTGTTGCCATCGTCGACACAGATCGATGACCACCTCAGGATGATCCTTGGAAGTGTCGTTGAGGTTGTTGGCGACGGATCGGCGGACAGACTCGCTTTCATCGTCCTTCAGTTTTTCCAGCAACCGTAAAACGGGGGAGGGATCGGCAATGAACTGCGGTAGCCGCGGCCCCCACGGCAACCGGGGACGGGAGCCCTCGGAAACCAGTCGCCGCACATGCTCGTCCGGATCGGTGCACCAGTGTTCCATGGATTGGAGAGTAAGCTTGGTATGTTGGGTGATGAACGGCCGAATCGCAAATTCAGCCGAGAAGAGGGAGGTGAGGTCTTTCAGAACCTCCAGCGCTTTCTCCGGGTGGCTCAGCCCATGTTCGCCGACATAGTCGATGATTGGCCACGCCGCAAATCCGCCGAGGTTGTCGCCGGGGTCGGCCGCGATCCAGCTTTGTTTCGCTCCAGTCAGGATATCGGCCGTTTCGTTGAAGTCGTTCGGCAAGCAGTCGTACAGCACGCCAATGATGTGCCGTACTCGCTGCTTGAGTGCCAGGGATTCGAGCCCTTGAAGGGTGTCCGCCTTAAAGCGCTGTGTCGGAAATCCCGGAGCTGCTCGTGACAGCGATTCTGCGATTCGTTCCACCGCCGCCTTTCCCAGCCCGTCTTTCATAGGTCGTTGTTCTGCCATAGCCAGCAGATGATAGGGAATACCCGCTGGGGCGCCACAAAAAAGACCGCAGTTGTACTCGTGAAAACCGCACTCCAACGCATCGCTTGCCGGTCTTGGGTGGGGGTCAACATTCTCGGCAGCAACCCGACCAACGGCGGTTCCAGCTTCCTGTTTACGCCCAGCCCGACGCAACCGACCAACACAGCGTTCTGTATCGACTTTACTACGGTAAGCGGCCGCCTCTACACGGTGGAATGCACGGATGAGCTCGGTAGCGGAAACTGGCAGGTGCTCACCAACTTTATCGGCGACGGATCCACCGTTCAGCTGATTGTTCCGGCCGATATTCCAGCCTGCTTCTATCAAATCCGCATCGACGGGGCCGAATAACGCTATTTCTTCGGGCGGGAGCGGGCGACGAGCTTGATGAAGATCGGTGCACCTTCGAGGCCGAAGGCCGCGCGGAGCTGGTTCTGTAGATAGGCGAGCCAGTTGGAGCGGGCATAGTCCGGGTCGTTGACGAAGATCTTGAAGTAGATCGGGTTGGTGCCCGATTGCGTGCCGTAGAATACCTTCAGGCGCTTGGCCTTCGCAATGGGGGGCGGATATTTCTCGATCGCCTGTTGGATCACGCGGTTGAGAACGCCGGTGGTGATTTCCGTGCGTGTCTGCGCGGCCACATAGTCGATCGCCTCAATGCTGCGCTTAATGTTGTATCCGCTCTTGGCGGAAACGAATAGTACCGGCGCAAAGCCCATGAATGGGAGCGTATCGCGCAGGGCAGGGAGATATTTGGTCTGCGTTATTTCATCCTCTGATTCCAGCGCCAGGTCCCATTTATTCATCATCAGGATGCAGCCCTTCTGCGCTTCGATAATAGAGGCGGCCACCTTTTTATCGCGTGTGGTGGGGCCGGTTTCAGCATCGAGTACGAGAACAACCACATCGGCGCGCTCGATACTCTTTTGGGTGCGCAGATTGCTGAACCAATCCACCGCGCTTTTGGAGCGCGTATCCTTCTGCACGCCGGCGGTGTCGATCAGCTGATAGTGCCGGGCGGTCTCGCCCTTGCCGATGGTGAAGGGGATCTCAATGCTGTCGCGTGTCGTGCCGGGCACATCGGAAACGATGACGCGTTCGTCGCGCAGCAGGCGGTTGATATACGAAGACTTCCCGGCATTAGGACGGCCTACCACGGCGACGCGGAGCGGCGTCTCTTCCGTCGGGTTTTCTTCGTGGGGGAGCTCGGGAATAAGCGCTTCCATCAGCTCGTTCAAGCCGCGGTTATGTAATGCAGACACCGGAAAAACGGGAAAACCAAGCTGGGCGAAATCATCGCCGCCTTCTTCGCGTTCGGGATTATCGGCTTTGTTGGCGGCAAGAAATACCGAGCGACCGCTCTGGTGCAGAATGCGGGCAACCTCTTCATCGAGCGGTGCAAGACCGGTAGAAATATCCACTACGAAAATAATGAACGAGGCATCGGCAATCGCGATTTCGGCTTGCTGCTCGGTGCCGGCGATGATCTCGTCGGGGGAAACCTGCTTGCCGAAATGGCCCAGGCCGCCGGTATCGAGGAGCTCAAATCGCTCGCCCTCCCAGTTGGCCTCGCACGCCACGCGGTCGCGAGTTACACCTTCCTGCTCGTGCACAATCGATACACGCCGGCCCACCAGACGGTTGAACAGCGCCGACTTGCCGACATTCGGACGACCTACAATCGCCACAATTCTTTTATTCGTCGTTTCTTCCATAGCGCGCACGGTGATACACGAAACCCCTTGCCCTGGCAAAGGGAAAGGCGGGTTTTTGTCACGAATCCCATTCGGCAGGTGCGACCCAGGGCGGGACGGGGCAACCGAGGGTATCGGAGATAGCACGGAAGAGTTCGACTTCTTCGATCGTGATTTCGCGGTCGTGCATCAGGCAGGCCAGCGCAGCACCGAGCACCCATTTCTTCACCTTGAAGGAGCTTTCGTTAATTTTGTCGAGGGCGGCATCGAGATTTTCCCAGCCGCATTCGTCTTCTTCCAAAAACTGGAAGTCGGCCTTCGGGGCGGCAATCTTGCCTGCGGCGGCAGCGAAGGCGGCGGCCTGCTCCAGCGGGTCGTCGCTGCCTCTGCGGGCGAGGACGGAAAGCACCATGGAGGTTTCGCGATCCAGTCCGCGGATGGCGTAGTAGTGGGTGGGTCGGGGTTTCCGGGGCCCGCGGAACACCGGGTCGAGGTGGTGAAGGAGCACCCGCTGGAGGGCGTATTCAAAAATATCGATCTGCTCGTCGGCATCGATCAGCGCCTGTACGATATCCCGGAAGCTGGCATACTGGTCGGGCGAGAGAAAACGAAGTGCCGGAATCGCGAGATCGACGATCGGTAGCCGCATTTCGGGTTTGATGTTCCCGATTTTGGGCAATGCCTTTTCGAGGGTCTGGAATACGGCGGGTTCTCCTTTCTCCTTAATAGAGGCCAGCTGCTTGTCGCGGATGTCGTTGTTGGAATCAAGTAGCAGGAAATAGATCAGCATGCGCGCGCCGTAAGGGTCGCGGGCATATTCCTTCACCATGGAAGGAATGGAGTCGATGAGTTTGCGTGCTGCATCAGCATGATGTTCCATTGGAGCGCCGATGGAATCGATCAACGCCTCGGGATTGTTGGGCCTAAACTGCGGCTGGGTTGCCGCACCTAGGACGGTGGCCGTTACCGCCATCTTGCCAGGCTGGGTGAAAAGATCGGTAAATCCGGGCTTCTGGTCCTCCTTCTTTCCCGTCGGCGCGCCTTCGAGACGCGCCAGCTGGGCACGAAGATCATCGGGTGTGACCTGTTCGAATTCTCCGTTGAACCTCGGCTCCAACCATTTGACGCGCTCGGCCAGCGGCGGGTGGGTGTTGAAAATGGATCTACCCAGTCCGTTGCCGAAAAACATGTGGCTGGCCTGTTCGGCCCGTGGCGAATGGATGCGGGAGCCATCGGCCAGTCCGCCGATTTTTTTCAGTGCGCCGGCCAGCCCCTCGGGATTGCGGGTAAACTGGACTGCGGAGGCGTCGGCCAGCCGCTCGCGCTGCCGCGAGATGGAGGCCTTGATCAGCTTGCAGAAGAAATATCCGGCAAACCCCACTACCATCAGCGTGATGGCCGCGGCCATCATCGCAAAAACGATTTGGCCCGAATCCTTGCTGTTTCGTCTGCTCCTGCCGATGGATCCATAGCCGATGAACTGGAGCAGGACGCGGCCGGTCAATCCTATGATCAGCAAACCGTGAAGGAACCCCATCAGGTTCAGGTTGATCCGCATATCGTTATTAAAGATGTGGCTGAACTCGTGGGCGATAACGCCTTGCAGCTCATCGCGGGTCAGGCCGGTCATGGTGCCGTAGGTGACCGCGACGACGGAATCGGATGGAGTGAACCCTGCGGCGAAGGCATTGATGCCCTTTTCTTGATCCAGCACGTAGACGGGTGGGACGGGTACGCCGGCAGCGATCGCCATCTCTTCCACCACGTTGCGCAGGCGCTTCTCGAAAAAATCGGTGGTTTCGGGTCGGACCTGCCGCCCGCCCAGCATTTCGGCAACACCTCCGCCGCCGCCGTGGCGCAGCTGAGAAATCTTGAACATAGCCCCGCTCAGTACCACGACCAGCGTGATGCCGCAGACCAGCAAAAAGGCCTCGGGATACCACCACTGCGGCGGAACCTCCTGTCCGGTGGTGGACGTGTTTGCCTGATAAGCATGCCAGCCGATGATCGGAAGGAAGTAGACCAGCACGACGGTAAGCACCACGGCCAGGCCGAAATAAAACATCAGCAGGCCGGTGCTCTTTCGTGCGCTATCCTGTCGGGCAAAAAAATCCATGGGAGGAAGGGAATGTGAAACTTGAAATTGAAAACCTGAAAGGAGATTCGCGGTTAAAGGAGCCTGAGTTCAAGTTTCACGTTTCAAGTTTCCGGGTTCAGGTAAAGCTGACTTTCGGGGCTTCCTTCTGTGCTTCATCCTCGATTTCGAAGAGCATGGCGGCGGTAAAGCTGAAGGTATTGGCAACCATGTTCGTCGGGAAGGATTCGCGCTTGGTATTGTACACCATGACGGCATCGTTATAGGCCTGGCGCGCGAACGAAATCTTGTTTTCGGTCGTGGTCAGTTCCTCGGTCAGCTGCATCATGTTCTGGTTGGCCTTGAGATCCGGATACGCTTCCGACAGCGCGAACAGCCGGCCGAGTGCGCCGGTCAATGCGCCCTCTGCACCCATCAGCCCGGCCATGGCGCCGGTATCGGCGGGGTTCTGCGCGGCGGCTTTGCCGGCGGCGGCGGCCTGGTTGCGCGCCTGGATGACCGCCTCGAGGGTTTCGCGCTCGTGGGCCATGTAGCCCTTGGCGGTTTCGACGAGGTTAGGAATCAGGTCGTAGCGGCGCTTCAGCTGGACATCGATCTGGGCGAACGCGTTCTTGAAGCGGTTGCGTAGCACGACGAGGCCGTTGTACATGCCGACGATCCACACGAACAGCACTACGATTACTCCGAGTAGGACTAGCAAGCCAATCATCTGTTTCTCCTTGTTTAAATGTGCTGCCATGGTAGGCAAAGTCGGATCGCATTTCACTTATAAAAGGTCGCGGGTTTTGTAACTTAAGACGTTTTTTTACAACCCTTTCAGATGCCCTGATTTCCGCGGATTGTCTCTTGACGGAGCCGAACGGGAGGCGTAGTTTGCTTGGCTTGTTGATAGTTTGGCTCTGATAAAGGAGTGGGCGCTGCCCGCTCTTTTGTTCTCTCAGGGCTGGTTATTTGATTTTCGAGGTAGTTGTAAGGAGGAAGGCTGATGAATCCTGCTGAATTGAAAGCCGTTGTCGAATATATGGAAAGCGAGCGGGGCGTTGAGCGCGAGGTGATTATCCGCGCCATCGAACTGGCGCTGCAGAGCGTGGCCGAGAAAAACGGCACCGAAGATGAAAGCCTGCGTATTGCCATCGACCGGAAGACATTTGAACGCAAGGCATTCAGGATCCTCTCAGACGGTAGCGAAATTGCAACCACGCCTCCTCCGCTGGGCCGCATTGCCGCACAGACCGCCAAGCAAGTGATCATGCAGAAGATCCGCAATGCCGAAAAGGAAATCCTCTTCGAGGAATACAAGGATCGTGTCGGCGAAATTGTGACCGGATCGGTAGGCCGCTTCGACCGCAGCGACGTGATTATCGAGCTGGAGCACGGCGAAGCCGTTATGCCCTCGAAGGAGCGCGTTCCGACCGAGGAATACGAGGTGGGCGAACGGGTGCGTGCGATGGTTATGGCCGTCCGCGAGCGTGAGCGGGGTCCCGAGATCGTGCTGTCCCGCAGTCATCCCGATTTTGTCCGCCGCCTTTTCGAGCTGGAAGTTTCCGAAATCAGCGACGGCACCATGGAAATAAAAGGTATCGCCCGCGAGGCCGGCTACCGCAGCAAGGTGGCGGTCATCTCCCACGACGAGCGCGTCGACCCGGTCGGCGCCTGCGTCGGCATGCGCGGCATGCGCGTGAAGAACATTGTACGCGAGCTGTCCGGTGAAAAAATCGACATCGTGCGCTGGAGCGAAGACATCCACGGCCTCATCACCAACGCCTTGGCACCGGCGCGGTTGAAGGCCGTAGATGCCGACGAAGAAACACGCACGGTCACGGTGACTGTCGATCCCGACCAGCTTTCTCTGGCGATCGGCAAGCGCGGACAGAATGCACGGTTGACTTCGAAGCTGACTGGCTGGCGCGTCGACATCCAGAAGGATGAAGAAAGCATGGACTTCGAAGAACGCGTTGCTGTTGCTGTTACCAAGTTGGCCGCGATCGAAGGCATCGGGAGCGAATATGCCGACAAGCTGGTATTCTCCGGCTTCCTGACCCTCGAAGGTATTCTGGCCGCCGACATGGGCGACCTCGTAGCCATCGACGAAGATATTACCGCTGAGCAGGCCAAGGCCATCTGGTATGCAGCAGAGGCGGCCTACATAAAAGAACACGGTGAGATTACAGAATAATGAATATTCAAGACACAGCTAAAAATGTAGGCGTCTCCCCCGAGGAGCTGATGGAAATTCTGCAGGATATCGACATTGCAGTCGACGACCTGGACTCCGACCTGAACAGCGAGCAGCTCACTGCGGTATGCGACGAATTGGGCTATGCCTCCATAGAGGCAGCTCGGGCCGACAACGCTCCGGCCGAAAGCGCCGTTGAAGAGGTTTCCGCACCGGTGGAGCCCGGCGGCGATACAGAAGCCGCTCCTTCCGAAGATCCCCCCGCTACCGAAGCCGTAGCGGACGAAGCACCCGCGGTCAACCTGATCGAGCTGAAGAAGCCGAAGATTGTGGTAAAGGAATTTGCTGAACGCATGGGCATGAAGCCCAACATGGTGATCGCCGAGTTAATGAAGATGAATATCTTCGCCTCAATCAACGCCGAAATCGATCTGAAGATTGCGAAGGAGATCGGCGAGAAGCACGGTTTTGAAGTGCGCAAGGAAGAAAAGAGAAAGGCACCCGTCCAGCCCGTGAAATCCAGGATGGTCCAAGCCAGGGAAAAAGAGGAACTCGAAGATGCTCCCGATGCTCTGCTTCCCCGTCCCCCGGTAGTGACCTTTATGGGGCATGTCGACCACGGCAAAACCTCGTTGCTCGATAAGATCCGCAATACCCGTGTCGTGACCGGCGAGTCCGGCGGCATTACACAGCATATCGGTGCCTATACCGTGGAGCTCAACGATAACAAGATTACTTTTCTGGATACACCGGGCCATGCCGCCTTCACGGCTATGCGCGCCCGCGGTGCCAACCTCACCGATGTGGTTGTGCTGGTGGTCGCCGCCGACGATGGTGTCATGCC
The DNA here is from genome assembly GCA_964195195.1 of Pontiella sp. GTDB lineage: Bacteria > Verrucomicrobiota > Kiritimatiellia > Kiritimatiellales > Pontiellaceae > Pontiella. The sequence continues at coordinate 23,849 of CAXMPN010000010.1, forward strand.
GCAGACGATCGAAGCGATCAAGCATGCGAAGGCCGCTGGAGTGTGCGTCATCATTGCGATGAACAAGATGGATTTACGATCGGCCAACCCGGACCGCCTGAAGCAGCAGCTGCAGGAAAACGACATCATGGTAGAAGAATGGGGCGGTTCAATCGGCTGTTGTCCGGTGAGTGCCGAAACGGGCGAGGGGATCGACGGGCTGCTTGAGCGCATCCTGCTTGAATCCGAAATGCTCGAGCTCAAGGCGAACCCGAACAAGCCCGCGAGCGGGTTTGTTGTGGAAGCGCAGATGGAGCCCGGCATGGGGCCGACGGCAAGTGTACTCGTGAAGGGCGGCACGCTGAAGGTCGGCGATAATGTGATCTGCGGACAGTACTGGGGTCGCATCAAGGCCTTGATCAGCGATCAGGGAAAGAAGATCCGCGCTGCCGGTCCTTCGACCGCCGTGAAGATTTTGGGCCTGACCAATGTCCCGGGCGCAGGAGACGAATTTCAGGCAATGGCAAGCGATCGCGATGCAAAGGCTCTTTCTGAAACGATGCAGCAGGAAGAACGCCTCTCGCAGCTGGAGGGTGGCGTGGCTCCCAAGAAAATGTCGCTCGACGATTTGTTCGGTGCCGCCGAAAGCGGTGAAAAGAAGGAACTCAAGGTCATTATCAAGGCCGATGTCCAGGGGTCGGTTGAGGCGATCGCACATTCGTTGTCCGGCATCAAGAGCGACAAGGTGGAAATCAACATCCTCACCAACGATGTTGGGAATATCACCGAAAACGATGTCATGCTGGCCAGTGCTTCCAACGCGATAATCCTCGGCTTCCACACCGGGAAGGAAATCGGGGCAAATGCCGCCGCCAAGCGTGAAGGCGTCGAAATTCGCCTGTACAGCATCATCTACGAATTGATCGAGGACGTAGAGAGCGCCATGAAGGGCTTGCTCGAACCGGAGCTGCGCGAACAGATCATTGGCGAAGCGGAAATTCGCGAAGTATTCGAGCTCAGCAAGAAGAGCAAGATTGCCGGCAGCATGGTGATGAGCGGGCGCATTACGGCCAAGGCCAGCATTCGCATCAAGCGCGGCAACGACATTCTGTTCGAAGGTTTGATCGGATCGCTCAAGCGCTTCCAAAACGAAGCCGCCGAAGTGCGGCAGGGGCAGGAATGCGGCATCCGCCCGGACAACTTCACGAACTTCGATGCAGGCGATACGATCCAGGCATACACGGTGGAGAAGATCACGCAGAACCTGTAGCCGATTTTCATTTCGTCTTTGCAAAAACCGTCCACATGCTGGGCGGTTTTTTTTTGCTCATCCACAAAACTGAACAAGTGCGTGTTTGAGCAAAAAAAGTATCGTCGCAAGTGGAATCGGAACATGTGTTTTTATAATTCAAACAGGTTGCATAAAATGCGCAGTGTGTTTATAAATATTTTTCAGAGGAGCGATTGCTAACAGAACTTTAGATGATGGTAACCCCGAGTGGGAAATACAGAAGCGACAGTGATTGTTGTCAGGAGCAAAACCAAGGAGGCAAAAATGGCAGCCAGGAAAAAAGCAGCGAAGAAAGCACCGGCTAAGAAAAAAGCCGTAGCCAAGAAAGCACCGGCTAAGAAAAAAGCCGTAGCCAGGAAGGCACCGGCCAAGAAGAGAGCCCCTGCCAAGAAGAAGGCACCGGCCAAGAAGAAAGCCGCAGCCAAGAAGGCGCCTGCTAAGAAGAAGGCTGCCAAGAAGAAAGCCCCTGCCAAGAAGAAGGCACCGGCTAAGAAGAAAGCCGCCAAGAAAGCCCCTGCCAAGAAGAAGGCACC